>SXOX01000042.1 GCA_005776585.1 Pseudomonadota bacterium
CCGAGCGCGGTGAGCTCCTCGGCCGAGGCGAGCCCGGCGAGCGCGCCGAGGTGCAGCGGCGCGTCGGTTGGCGCCGGCGTCCATCCGCAGAGTCCACCGGCGGTCAGCAACGTAGCGGTCACGGCCTCGAGCACGTCCTTGCGGACGGCGATGGCGACGTCCGCGTCCTTTGGCGCCACGGCCAGCGCCGAGACGGGCACTGTGGGCGGGAGCGTGATGACTGGCGGGGGGCGGCTGCAACCGGCCGGGTCGCCGTCGACGCCGACCCGCAGCGCCAGGACCGCACCCGTCGTGCCGACGTGTACGACCTGGCTGGTGCCGTCCACCGTGGCTGGCGAGAGCTCGACTGTCATGCGGCCATCGAAGCCGCCGGCGTCGGGGACCGCGAGCTCGAGCCGCCCGGGGAGCGCGGCTCCGAAGAGGCGCGCGCCCAGGAGGGCGAGGCGGGAGACCGGGCTCGTCCCTGCGTCCGAGCTCGTCGCGGTGAGCGCCGCGCGTACGTCGTCCAGGGCCCACTCGCCGAGCTGTGTCGAGAGGGCGGCGCCGTCGCCCAGCGTACATCCCGCGTCCAGCGTGATCGTTGGGGTGCCCGCGGAGACGATGGCGCCGTCCACGGTCGGCTCGAAGAAGACGTGCCCGGCCACGTCCCGACGGCCGACCAGCGCGAGGCGCAGCTGCGGCGATGGCAGCGTCACGGCCGCGGCGCAGGCGGCGCCGATGCCGGTCATCGGGCGGCGATAGGTGAGCGTAGTAAAGGTCACGTCCAGCCGAATCGCCTGTTGCGTCTCTTCGAGCGCTGCAGCCAGCGCGACGGGCATCGCGCGTGGCGCAGGCAGGGCCTCGCCGACAGCGACGCTCGCCGGACCGATCAGGGCCTGGCGCGTCTTGGTCGGGATCACGACGCCCGAGGGCAACGCCAGCGACAGCAGCTCGGGGCCGTGCTCGGCGTAACGCGCCAGCGCGCGCGGGCCGAGGGTCGCGACGAGGCCATTGGCATACCAGCGCTCTTCGGTGATCTTCGGGCCGGCGCCGACGTCGCTCCAGCGCGCATCCGCGCAGGCTCCGAGGGTCTGGCCGAGAAGGACGAGGACGAGCAGGCGGCTCATGGAGTGGCCGCCCCCGCCGCCGAGGGGTGCGGGAGGACCGCCCACGAGACCCGCGACGCGACGCGCTCGCCGAGCACGGTCCACCGGCCTAGTGCCACGGTCACCGCGGAGCCGGCGCTGACGAGCGCGATGCCGTCGCCCACCGAGCCGACACCGGGCTCTGCCGTCGCGACGTCCACGCGCTGCCACTCGCCCAAGGCCGAGCCCCACGCCAGGCGAACGACGCGCGCGGTGACATCGGCGTAGGCCACGCGCGGCCGGCCCGCCGCATCGAACGCCAGCGCCGCGCTCTCGCCGACCCGATGGACGAGGCCGCTGGGGCCCGGGTCTCCGTCATCGACGACCGCGACCTGGTACTCGCCCTGGACGACGCGCACGAGCTTGAGCACGCCGCGCGTGACGTCTTGGTAGGCGACGGCCGGGTTGCCGTTGCGGTCGACGGCGAGCGAAGCAAACCGGCCCACGTCGCCGGTGTCCAGACCCTCGGCCGACTCGCCGTCCAGGATACGCGTCGACACCGTGCCCGACTTGCAGCGCGCGAGCGCCAGATTTCCACGGGCGCGATCGTAGAACGCGATGACGAGCGCGCCGTCTCCCGTGATGCCGACCGAGGCGTGCTCGCCGTAGTGCGCCTCCGGCACGGCGCGCCCCGGGGGTGGAGGCAGGACGATGGAGCGACCGACCTCTCCGGCAGCCGCGCAGCCGCCCGGCACTGTGCTGAGGACCCGCAGCTGCCGCCGCGTGAGGTCGTGGTGCGCGACATGGAGCCCGTCTCCGCCGTCGATGACGAGGCTCGTGTACGCGCCCACGGCCGCCTTGCCGCCGTCGCCGTCGTCGAGGAGCTCGAAGGTGAAGCCCGCCGTGGTCTGTCGGGCGAGCCGCAGCGCGCCGTGGGTCTGGTCCTCGTAGACGACGACGGCGAGCCCAGCGTGAGCGGTCTCGACGTCGGCGAAGCGCCCCACGATGCGGCCGAGGGCGCGCGGGCCCCCATCGAGCCAGAGGCGCGCGACCACGGTGGTGCCACGCAGCCGCGTCAGGAACAGCTCGCCGGTCGTGGGCGCTTGCGACGCGAGCCAGGTCGTGCTCTCGGGCGCGACGGCGAGCGCCAGAGCCACTCCGTCGTTTGGCGCGTACGTCGATTCGGCGAGGCACTGGCCCGTCACCGCCTCGCACTGGGTCCCCGTCGGGCACGTCGCGGTCGGACATCCCACTGCGTTGACCGCCGCTTCTCCGCAGCTGGCCGCCAGGGAGACCAGCACGGCGACGAGGCTCACGATGCTCGCGGACGTGCGCATGGGTCGGAGTCTAGCAGAATCGCCGTGGCCGCCGAGCTGCGGACCCCTTCAGATCGGGCGCTTGACCAACATGAGCGCGAACTCGTGCACCTCGCTGACGACCTCCAGCAGACGCACCGGGTCGATGGGCTTGCGCACGACGCGCGAGGCCCCGAGGTGGCGGGCGTGACGGTTGTCCTCAGCGCTGTCGGAGACCGATAGCACGACGAAGACGATGCCGTGCTTCACGCGAACCTGCTCGGTCGCCCACAGGACCTCGAACCCGTCCCGTTTGGGGAGGTTGATGTCCAAGATGACGAGGATGGGGAGAGGCCAGCGCTCACGGTCTGCGTAGTCTCCCGCGCCGACGAGGTAGTCGATGGCCTCCTGGCCATCTTCGACGAAGTGAATCGGGTTGCAGAAGCCCGTATCGCGGAAGGTCGACTCGACGACGAGGGCGTCGTCCGGACCGTCTTCGACCACGAGAATCATCGGGACTCGCGCCGGAGTCATGGTCGCTGCCGTCAAGCTCATGGTCATGAGTATGACATGTCATGGGGGAAAGCCGGATGCAAGCCCTGTAGGGCAAACCCCACAGACCGGAGCCCGCTTGCCACGACCCGGCCTGCGCGGTAGGAGCGCGGAGTGCACCCCGAGACGCCACTCGACGACCTCATCGCGCGCTTGAACGAGCCCCAGCGGGACGCCGTGCTTCACGTTGGCGGGCCGCTGCTCGTGCTAGCCGGCGCGGGCTCGGGGAAGACGCGGGTCATTACGGTCAAGATCGCCCACCTCGTGCTGTCGCACGGCCTCTCCCCATGGCAGATCCTCGCGGTCACCTTCACGAACACGGCCGCCGCAGAGATGCGCGAGCGCACCGCGCACGTGCTCGGGACCGACGCGAAGGACGTCTGGCTCGGGACCTTTCACTCGATTGGTCTGCGGATCTTGCGTCGCCACGCGGCGCTGGTCGGCCGGAGCGAGCGCTGGGTCGTCCACGACGACGACGACCAGGAGCGCCTCATGGGCCAGGTGCTCAAGGAGCTCGGCGTCTCGACCGACGTCCTGCCCGTGCGCGCGGCACGCGCCTACGTCGACGCGCAGCAGCACAAGCTCCGGGGTCCGGACCACCGCGATCTGCCGCAGGCCACGCACCTCGAGCGCCTCTGCGCCCGCGCCTACGAGGGGTACGAGAAGGCCAAGCGCGCGGCGGACGCGTTCGACTTCGGCGATCTCATCACCAAGACGGTGAAGCTCTTCGAGCAGGAGCCCATGGTGCTCTCGGAGTTTCAGTACCGCTTTCGCTACGTCCTGGTCGACGAATTTCAGGACACCGACGTGGCCCAGTACAAGCTGCTCAGGCTCATCGCCGGGGACAAGTCCAACCTCTGCGTCGTTGGCGACGACGATCAGAGCATCTACCGCTGGCG
>SXOX01000043.1 GCA_005776585.1 Pseudomonadota bacterium
AAACATTATCTGCAGGAGCAGGTCGCCGAGCTCCTCGCGCAGCTTCTGCGGATCGCCCGACTCGATGGCGTCGCAGACCTCATAGGCCTCTTCGATGACGTACGGCTTGAGCGTCGCGGGGGTCTGCTCGCGGTCCCAGGGGCAGCCGTCGGGCGCCCGCAGCCGCTCCATGATCGCGACGAGGCGGTTCACGCGCGCGGCGCGTCAGGGCGCAGCGGGCGACGGCGTCGGCGCGATTTTGGCCGTCGGCGGGTCGGTCTTGGTCGCCGCACCCGTCGGAGCCGGGGCGCCGTCGCCCTTCTTGGGCTCTGCGGGGTCGACCGCGGCGCCCTCGCCTTCCTTGGGGGCCGGCTTGGGCTCGGGCGCGCCCGTGGGCGCGGTGGCTCCCGTCGCGGGCGGCACTGCCGGCGGCGCGGGCACCGGCGGTGCGACCGGCTTGGGCGCGAGCAGCTGCTCCTTGACGAGCGGCGGCGTCTCGGTGAACACGATCCACCCGGCGCGGTCGAGGTTGTGGAAGTCCGAACCTCCACCCTCGGCCACAGCGGACCACGAGGCGAAGTCCTGACCCTTGTCCTTGTTCTCGATGCGGAAGAAGTTGGCCCGCCACTTGCCCCCGATCGCGGGCTTGGCGCCCTTCGCGTCCGCCAGATCGGTCCACGGAATCGCGATCTCGACGTTCCAACCCGCGTCCAGCCCGCCGTCTGCGGTCTGTGTCGCGACGGCCGTCTTCATGTTGGCGAAGTTCCACTTCTTGGCCTCCGGCCAGTCGGGCTTGCGCCGCTCGGCGAAGAGCGCGTCGAAGATGATGTTCTTCGGCGAGACCTGGAGCTCGATGTACTGCTTCCCGTCCGCGTCGGGGTCGAGGTAGACCTCGACGACGTCCTGCTTCCACAGCTCCTCGTCGCGCGCCGCGAACATGGACGTGCCGACGGCGTCCTTCACGTTGAAGGCGATGTACAGGTTCTGCTCATCCCACAGCACGCGCACCGTGGTCTTCATGTCGGGCGTAGATGGCGTGCCGTCCGGCCGACCGAGCGGGCCGTTCGGAACCGCGGCTTTCCACGTGGGCTCATCGAGCTTACCGTCCACCGTGATGGGCCCGACGGCCTGGCGGGCCTGCAGCTGTGGCGCGCTGAAGGGCTTGGCCACGGGCGGAGGTGGCGCGTTGCCGACCATGAAGCGCGCAGCCTCGACGCGGTCTCCTCCGTCGCTCTTGACGCCGTCTCCCTTGACCTTCATGCGGATGTTCTCTTGCTTGGACCGATAGGCCTCGGCGTCGTAGACCCCCATGTAGATGACCATCTCGCCCGGCCCGAGCTTCTTGCCGCGCGGGTCGACCAGATCGATGGTCTTGGTATCCTTGATGATGTTACCCTTCTTCCAGTCGCGCATGGGGAAGAGCCCGGGCCCGCCCGGTCCGTCCTCGACGGCGTGGTGATCGGCGATGACGCGCGCCTGCTCCCCGCCACCTTGGACGGGGCCCTCGAGGTGGACGAAGATCATCCACTCGCCCTTGTCTTCCACGTCGGCCAGCACCTCCCAGTAGAAGTGGACCGTAATCTTGGCGCCGGGATCGGGCTTCTCGGGCTCGACGTCCAAGCCGACGAGCTTGACCTTGTCATCCAAGATGGCGCCGACAGGGAACTTGGGCGCAGGCACCGACGGAAGCAGGGCCTGATCCACCTTCTCTTGCTGCACCTTGGTGCGCGTGAACTGGCGCGGCTTCTTGCAGCCGGTCGTCGCGAACACGAGCGCAAGCAGAGCCACCGTCACATGAAGCGAAGCTGCCTTGATGGACAACGTAGGTGTGATGTATCGCATCGGTCTCCTCGAAGCCTCCCAGATCGTCGGCGCCTGCTTCTACCGGAGCGCTTCGTGGCTTGCAATGCCTACTCCACGTAGCGGATGCCCTCAGCGGGCAACAGCCGCGCGGCCCGGCCAGCCGAGTAGAAAGTCGCCAGGACCGTGAGCGCGAGCGACGCGACGACGACGAGGGCGATCTCCGCCGGGTTCATCGTGACCGGCAGCCGATCGATGAGGTAGACCTCCGGCTCGAGCGGAAAGCCGACCACGTCGAGGAGCAGGCACGACAGCACGCCGACGACGAGCCCGATGGCGGTGCCGACCAGCGACACGAACAGCCCCTGGATGAGGAAGACGCGCCGGACGGAGCCGCGTCGCGCGCCCATGGCCTTGAGGATGGCGATCTCCTTGACCTTCTGGTTGATGAGCATCATCTGCGTGCCCACGACGTTGAAGGCCGCGACCACGATGACGATGAGGAAGATGATGGTGAGCGCGACCTTCTGGAGCTTGAGCGCCTGAAAGAGCCCTTCGTTGGCCCGCTCCCACGTCACGATGGCGTAGTCGGTGCCGTCCAGGCTCTGCGTGACGGCGTTGGAGCGCATGACGCTGAGAACATTGACGACGTTGCGCATCGCGCCGAGCACGCTCGCGGGCTGCGCCTCGACCGGCAGCTGGCGCACGTCGTTGGCCAGGACCCGCCGAATACGGGCCGTGTGCCCGCCGAGGTCCGTGAGCAGATCGGACAGCGTATAGGGCCGGAGCCGCTCACGGACGCGGCGCTGGCGGTCGTCGATCTGAAAGATGTCGTCGACCTTGACCTCGAGCCACTTTGCCTTGTCACCGGAGCCGAGGAAGCGCTGAGCCGCGGTGAACGCGATGACCGCGTAGCGCTTGTCGTAGTCGTAGTAGCCCGTGGACACGATGCCCTGGACCTCGAAGCGGCCGCTGGTCGGCTCCATGCCCGTGGGCGCCGGGCCGCGATCGCCCAGGCCACGAAACGGGCTCGCGAGCGTGATGTGATCACCGATGCGGGCGTGCAGCCGCTCGGCGAGCGCAGCGCCCAGCAGAATCGACGGTGGACGTCCCGCAAAGGACGCCCCGCTGGAGGCCCCGGGCAGGGCGGTGAGGGTCTCCGGAGACCCTTCCACCGTGAGTTGGATGGGCGGGCGGCCCGCGGGACGGACATCGACGAGGCGGACCTGGACCTCGCCCATCGCGGGTCGGCTGGTCGCGACCGTGAGCGCCACGGGCTGTGGCCCAAGGACCAGGAGCACGCTGCCGCCCCCGTTGAGATCCAGCTCCGTGGGCGGCGTCGTCAGCTCCGCCGGCTGGAGCCGGAGGCGCGCCGGTCCGGCCGTCAGCGTGGCGCCGCGTGAGGTCGCGCCGTAACTCAGCTCACCGGCGAGCGACGTCCCGTCGGTCCCTGCGAGCCCGAGATCGATGGGGCCCGCGTCGGGCAACGCATGCGTGACCGCAAGGCGCGCCTCGTCCGGCAAAGGCTCCGACGGATCTTCGATGACGGTGAAGGCACGAAGGGCCCTCTGCGCGTCCTCGGTCACGCCCTCAGTGACGACGACTGTGACGCTCGTCTCCTGCACGAGGTTGCTGAGCGTGAGCTGCTGGCCTTGGACGGTCACGACCGGCGTCTCGTCCAGCGCGTCGAGCGTGCCGGCGGTGACGAGCGAGCGCACGTCCAGCACCGAGCCGACGGTCGCGACGTCGACGCCCTTGACGATGGCACCCGAGCGGTAGTCGCCGTGGGCGACCATCATCTCGTCCCAGGTCCCCGGCGTCGCGCCGAGCACGTGCGGATCCTTGGCGAGCGTGGCCATGGCCTCGCGGTAGTCGGGAAACTCGTCGGTGCGCGGCCACACGAGAAGATGAGGCTGCAGCCCGAGGATGCGCTGGCGAAAGATGTCCTGGAAGCCACCGGTCACCGAGAGGACGATGACGAGCGCCATGACGCCAAGCGCGACGCCGACGATGGCGACGAGCGTGATGAGCGACAGGAAGCGGCTCTTCTTCGAGCGAACGATGCGCCAGGCGAGCAGCCACTCGTAGCCGGGGCGCAGGGGAGCGAAGATGGTGGAGGCGAAGCGCAAGCGCGGGATCCAGCGGGTCAGGCTGCCGCTCGAGGCTCGGAGAATTGACCTCCCGAAGCTCCCTGTGGCAACGTGCGCGGGACTGTAGCCCAAGGGGGAACTCCATGAAAGCGCAAAGACAGCACCTGGTCACTCGATGCATGCCGGCTCTATTGGCCATTTCGGCTTTGATTGCGTCGTGCGGTGACTCCAGCAGTGGCGGTGGCTGCACGACGTCTGCCGAGTGCGGCAACAACCAGGTCTGCTTCGAGGGCTTCTGTCAGGCGAAGACCGTCACGACCGACGACACGACCGGCGCGGACGGCGGCGTTTCGGATACGCCAGCGCCCACGGACACGCCGCTCACGGACGCGACCGGTGACGTCAAGCCGGACACGGGGGCCAAGGACGCGGGCCCCGACACCAAGACGGACGTCGCCGACGGCCCGCCGGCCATCAAGACCATCTCGCCGACCGACGGCCAGGTGAACGTGGACGTCCCGCTCCAGATCGTCATCACCTTCACCGAGTCGGTGAAGATCGTGACCAAGGACACCATCGAGCTGAAAGACGCCCTGGGCAAGCTCGTGACCTGCACCTACGCGAGCGACGCCTCAGGCGCGGTGTGGACCATCAAGCCGCAAGGAGACACGCTGCTCGCGAGCCCCTACAAGCTCGCCGTCAATTCGCCGCTCCAGGCCATCACCGACAGCGCCGGCAACAAGATGCAGGGCATCAAGAACTTCACGTTCTACACGAAGGGTCCGGCCAACACGGCCGCCTATGACGCGCTCGCGGCCAAGTACGCGCCGACCATCAACCTGGGCACCAATGGCGCCCACCCGGAGTTCGACTTCCCGCTCGCCTTCGACCTCGACGCCAACTGGTACATCTTCGACAACAAGAAGCACGTGCAGAAGAGCACCGTGAAGGAGCTCAAGCCCGTCGTCTACCACGCGGTGATCGAGTCGGAGAGCCACACTTATATTCACTACACGTATTACTTTACCTCACACACGGAGGGCACGGAGTACCTGAACGAGGCGGCGGGCGCCCTCGTCGTGCTGGAGAAGTGGCCCGCCGAGCGGCCGGTCGAGATCCTCACGTGGTACCGCGACTCGTCGGGGTCGGAGTACGTGCGGGCGTTCCAGACGAGCGAATCGGGCATCGTGCAGGGCGATGGCAAGACCATGACGCAGAAGGGCATCGACGGGACGATCGCCCAGGCCACGCTCTTTCCCTCCAGCCGCTTCCTGGCCTACATCCCGTCTGGCAAGCATGAGAGCTGCCTTTGGGAGAGCGCAGGCTTCGGCAACATCGGCGGCTGTGACCTGCCGGTCGGCGACAAGGCCGGCATCCTCAAGATGGTTCTGACCTACGACGCGGCCGGAGGCACGATCGCGAAGAACGGCGCCATCTATCCCAAGGACGGCGCCTTCAAGTACGGTCTCGTGGACCTGCTCACGTCGCTGTGGCTGCGCCGGCTCGACACCTCGGATGTCTTCTACGACTCGGACTCGAAGTTCACGCTGAGCATGGGCGGAAAGACGTACGAGACCCAGTATCCGAAGTACTTCATCGCAGACAAGGACGCCAGCGGCGCCACGCAGAGCGATGGGCGCGCGCCCTTTGCCGTCACGTGGAAGCCGGGCGATGGCGGTCAGTTCACCGACATCAGCCAGGGCACCTACTTCTTCGATCCCGCGGGCTTCCTCATGCAGCGCCACGACTCGGACTACGTCAACAAGGCGTTCGACGCAGCGGCCAAGACCGGTTTTAGTAAGGTATACTGTTACAATCCGTACTTGGGCATCGACCAACGCAGCAAATCCGCCGTCTGCCCCTAGCCTTTTTTCTCGTAACACAGCTTGCACTAGGCGCCCGCCCACGAGCGCGTATACTCGGCCCGAGCAGCAGCCCAGGAAGGGACCGGCAGCGAGGGCGTGACGCGATGTCGTACCTGAAGCGCGGAGTGGTCGTAGACGGTCGGTGGGCCGTGGGCCCGGTCATCGGGGCCGGCGGCTTCGGCGTCGTCTATCGCGTGACCGACGTGACGACGGGCGAGCCCGCCGCGCTCAAGACGCTGCGACGCGAGGGCTTCCAGGACGAGATGCTCGTCAAGCGGCTGCTGCGCGAAGCGCGCGTCTGCTCGGAGCTCGAGTCTCCCCACACCGCGCGGCTGCTGGCCGTTGGCGACCTGCTCGGGCAAGAGGGTCGCAGCCTCCCGTACATGGCCTTCGAGCTCGTGCGCGGCCTCTCACTCGCGGCCATCCTGGACGTCCGCGGCTCGCTGTCCGAGCGCGAGACGGCCCGAATACTGCACGACGTGCTTGTCTCACTTACCGAGGCCCACGGCCGTGGCGTGCTCCATCGGGACATGAAACCGGGCAACATCATGTGCGTCGCGCCCGAAGATCGCCTGCGACCGCTCGGGCGCGGGCCCGACGTCGATGACGTCCTGGGGGTCCCCGCAGCAACGGACGCGCTCTGGCGCGACCTCGTACCGCTCCAGGTCAAGGTGCTCGACTTTGGCCTTGCGAAGCTGCTGCCACGCGACAAGCCGGTCACGCGGCTCACGGAGCCCGGCATGGGGGCCGGCACGGCGGAGTACATGAGCCCCGAGCAGGCCGAGGGGCAAGGTGACCTCGACGCGCGCTCGGATATTTACAGCGTCGGCATGCTCATCTTTCGCTTCCTGGTGGGCCACGCACCGCACCTGGGCGAGACCGCCGTCGACGTCGCGCTCAAGCACCTGCTCGAGAACCTGCCGTCGCTGCCACGTCCGTTCAACGCGCACCCGCTCGCGCGCGTCTACGACCGCGCCGGGCAACGGGAACGCACGCGACGCTTCCCGAACGCCACCGCGATGGCCGCGGCGCTCGAGCCCATCGCGTGGCCCGAACGTGACGCCTCGGAGTCCTCGGCGCTGCTGTACCTCGAGAACGCACCCGCCCGCCCGGGTTTCTTTGCCCGGCTGTTCGGTCGGCGATGACCGCCGGAGGCTTGGGCTTTCCCCCGGCCTTGCCTTGTGTTAGTCACCCGCGCCAATGAGTGACGTCGCCGAGGCCGGACCCCGCTACAGACGGCTCCTGCGTTTCTTTCGCACAGTCGTCGCCGCACGCTGGATCGTCCTCGCCTTTTGGGGCGCGCTGCTCGTGCCGAGCGTCTGGTACGCGCTCCAGGTCGTGTCGGACAACACTCTCGACCAGCTCATCGTCCAGACGGATCCCGAGTACAAGAACGCCAAGGCCTTCGAGAAGGTGTTCGGCGCCGGTGAGTATGTCGTGGTGCTCGTGGAGGCCAAGGACCCCTACGATCCGGCCGTCCTCGCACGCGTCGAGGCGCTGGAGGTGAACCTCCGCGGCATACGCTGCACGCTCGCCGCGACGGAGAGCTGCGTCTCGGCCAACTCCGCCTTCGGCATCTTCAAGCTCGGCAAGGCCTACACCGAGCCCGGAGCCACGCCCGAGCAGGCAGCCGAGTTCAAGGCGTTCGCGGCGGGGACCAAGCTCTTGTCGACCCAGGGCCTCGTCGGCCCCACGTTCCTGGCCATCCCCGTCGTCATGGACGTGAGCGGCCGTGCCTCGCGGATCGAGGCGCTCGAGGCCCTCCGCAAGGTCGTCGCGCCCGTCGAGCAGAACCTGGCACCGTTTACGGGCCTGCGCGTCGTCGGGCAGCCGCTCGTCAATGACTTCCTCGACCGCGAGACGCGCAACTACGGCGCCAAGTGCTTCGCGGGCTTTGCGGTCTTCGTCATCATCCTGTGCCTGTGGCTCTACCGTAGCGTGGCCACGCTCATCGCGTTCATCACCTGCATCGGCACCAACGCCGCGCTCATCGTCGGCTGGATTGGCCTCACGGGCGGCACCTTCACCATGGTGAGCCAGCTCGTGCCCATGACCGTGATGATCACGTGCATGTCGTGTCTGGTCTACATCCACTCGCGCTTCGTCGACGTCCCGGAGGGCACGTCGGACGTCTGGGAGCACCAGCTCTTTGCGCTCTCCAACAAGTTCCTGGCCTGTGCGGCGTCGATTTTTGCCACGGCTGCGGGCTTCGCGGCGCTCTATGTCTCGAACATCCGGCCAATTCGAGAGATGGGCCTCTGGGTCGCCATCGGGCTCATCTTCACCTTCGGCATCGTCTTCACGCTGTTTCCCGCGCTCCAACGCATCCTGAACACACCGACCGAGCAAAAGAAGAAGGTCGCCGGCAAGTGGCTCGTCCAGCTGGCGCAGTGGCTTCCCGGCTGGAGCTATCGCTGGCGTTGGGTGCTCGTCCCGGGCGCGCTGTTGCTGTCGGCCGCGGGCGGGGTCGCCATCCTAGGCTTCCCCGGCCTGGTCTCGCCGATGAAGCTCCACACGGCCGCAATCGACTACATCGATCGGGACTCGCAGCTCTACAAGGACACGAAGTGGTTTGAGCAGAACCTCACCGGCCTGACCGTCACTGAGGTCTGGATCAAACGCAAGGACTCGGTACCCGAAGAGAAGGCCACGCTCGCGCTGCTCGATCCGGCGATGATTCGCGGCCTCGACCGCTTCCAGTCGGCCATCGAGCGCGATCCGGACGTGGGCACCGCCATCGGGCTCGTCTCGACCATCAAGCTGGCGCAGTACATCGCCGGCCAGCCCGAGGCCATCCCGACCGACACCGAGGCGCTCGAGTCGCTCACGGACCTGCTGCCCACGCTCGCCGAGAAGGATCCCGGTGTCGCGCGGTTCACCGATCAAGGTCCGCCCGACGCCGAAGGCAAGCGCACAGCGATCTTCGGTCAGACCCATATCGCGGTCATCACCCACATCACCGACCACGCGGACCTGACGGCGCTGCGCAGCCGGATCGACGCCATGTGGGCCGACGCTATCGCCAAGGAGCCCAAGCTCGGCGAGCTGCTGGAGATCCGCACGCTCGGCCTCGGACCGCTCCAGGCCAAGCTGGCCAATGACCTGGCACCCACGCTCGTCGAGAGCTTCTGGATTACGGTCGCGGTCATCTTCATCACGTTCTTGCTGGTCTTTCGCAGCGGCGCGGCGCGCATCATGGCCATGATCCCGTCTATTTTTGCCATCCTCGTCATGTTCTTGTTCATGCGCCTGACGGGGATGCACCTGTCGATCGCGACCATCCTCATCGCGTCGACCGTGCTTGGCACGAGCGAGAACGACCAGATCCACTTCTTCTATCACTTCGTCGAAGGCAGCCGCGGGCCGGGCAAGACGACCGAGGACGGGCTGCGCCACACGCTCATCGTCAGCGGCCGCGCCATCCTGTTTGCCACGCTCATCAACGCCGCGGGCTTCGCCGCATTCGCCTTCTCGGCGCTTCCGCCACTCTTCGAGTTCGGCATCCTGTCCGGCGTTGCGTTCCTCTTGAGCGCGCTCGCGGACTTCACCGCGCTCCCGGCGGCACTGTGGATCGTCTTTCGCGAGAAGCCCGACTCCGTCAAGGCACGCGAGGCCGCGCAGTCCGGTTCGTGAGGCGACTCCTCGTTACCGCGGACGACTTCGGGCTCGACCTGCCCACGAACCGCGGCATCGCCCTCGCCGCCGACGCGGGCGCGGTGCGCTCGGCCAGCGTCTTGGCGCTGGGTGCGCGGTTGGCGGAGGCCGTCGACCTGGCCCGTCAGCGCCCGGAGCTCGAGCTCGGCCTGCACGTGCAGCTCGTGCAAGGGCGACCGCGGCTGCCGCCCGACCGCATCGCCACGCTGGTGCTGAGCGACGGCTGCTTTCCGGCCTCCGTCTTCGCGCTGGCGGCGCGCGTGCTCGATCCGCGACACGTGTTGGCCGAGGCGACTGCGCAGCTCGACGCCTTCGAAGCGGCGTTTGGGCATGGCCCCACGTTCGTGAACACGCACCAGCACACGCACCTCTTGCCGCAGGTCCTCGGCCCGCTCATCGCGCTGTGCCGCGCGCGAGGTATCCAGGCCATGCGCCTGCCCGCGGAGCATCACGCGTTTCGCCCGACGCGCCACATCCGGACGTGGGCGTGGCCTGGCGCCACGGTCGTCGCCCGCGGACTCGTCTCGCCGGCGCTGCGGCTGGCGGGAATTCGCCATCCCGATCGCATGCTGGGAGGACCCGAGTCGGGACGGCTCGATCGCGACCGCCTGCACGCGCTCCTGCGGTCTCTCCCGGCGGGGTCGACCGAGCTGGTCATCCACCCCGCTGCGGGCAGCGCCGACTGGCACGCGCTGCTCGATTCGCAGACTGAGACCTTGCTCTTGCAGCAGAACGTGTCGAGGATTCAGTTCCGTGACCTCTGAAGGCCCCGCTTCTCCGCAGCTGTCGATCGTCATCCCGGTCCACAACGAGGCGGGCAACGTCGCGCCGCTGCATGCAGAGCTCACGTCGGTGCTCGTCGGGTTGGGGCGAAGCTACGAGATCCTGTTCATCGACGACGGCTCGACCGACGCTACGCCCCGCGAGCTGTCGGCGCTCGCTGACGCCGATCCCAGGCTGCTGGTGCTCACGCTCCGGCGGAACTTCGGCCAGACCGCCGCGCTCGCGGCCGGCTTCGACCATGCCGTGGGCGGCATCGTCGTCGCGCTCGACGGCGACGGCCAGCACGATCCCGCGGACCTGCCGGCGCTCGTGGCCGCCATCGACGCGGGCGCCGATGTTGCGAGCGGTTGGCGCCAGTCGCGCGCCACGGTCGATCCCTGGCTGCGCACGCTCCCGAGTCGCGTGGCCAACGCCTGGATCGGCCGCGTCGCCGACCTGCGCCTGCACGACTTCGGCACGACCTTCAAGGCCTACCGTCGGGAGCTGCTGACCGACCTCGAGCTCCATGGCGACATGCACCGCTTCATCCCCGCGGTGCTCCACCGCCGCGGAGCGCGGGTCGTGGAGGTGCCCATCGCCTCGCGCCCGCGCAACCAGGGCACGAGCCACTACGGCCTCGGCCGCGTCGGCTCGGTCCTCGTGGACATCCTCTACCTCAAGCTCCTGCTCACGTGGATGGGCCGCCCGCTCAAGGCCTTTGCGAGCCTCGGGATCCCGCTCTTCCTCGCCGGGCTCTTCGTGGCGCTGGCGGTGACCATCCAGTTCTACTGGTTCACGCCGAACATCGGCTACGGGAACCTGATCCTGGCAGCGCTCCTGATGCTGCTCGGCGCGCAGTTCATCGGGCTCGGCTTCATCGCCGAGCTCACGACGCGGAGCTACCAGGCAGCCAGCAAGAAGAAGATATACGCGGTGAGCAAAGTGGCTCGACGGCCGTACGCAGGCGTGACGGAGGAGACCTCGTC
>SXOX01000044.1 GCA_005776585.1 Pseudomonadota bacterium
CAGGTTGAGCACACTGCCGTGCACCGGCACTTGCGACAGCGACTCCAGGCAAAGCACTTCTCCGCCCCGTAGGAGCTTGATGACCACGGTCGAAAACGTCTGGTCGCCCAGCGGCAGCTTGGCCTGCGCCACGCGCGCTTGAAGCCGCACGAGCGTCGGTGCCTTCTGAAGCGCCAGCTGCTGGACCTCGAAGCCGCACGGGAACGCCACGGCCTCATCGCCTGAGGCGGTGCACGGGAACTCCTGCGCTACAGCGCCGCCCAAGGGAGCGCAAAGCGCCAAGACAATCGCAAGCGGTAGAACCCACGTGTCGATGAATGAGGTCATCATGGCATCCTCACGTACGCCCAGAGGCGACCGCCCGACTGGCCGAGCAGGCCCGGGGTGATGTTGCTGCCCTGGCAGGTCCAGGCTACGCCGAAGTGCACCTGAAGCTCGAAGTCGCTCGAGTAGTCGCCGCAGCCGGGGTTGGCCATGGCGTCGACCGAGAGCACCCGGTCGCCTGCGAGCGGCCACAGCGCGGCACCGAACCAGTCGTCGCAGGTGGCATCGGTGAGCACCTTGCCGGCGAGCGGAAACGCGAGGGAGATCACCTCCGCGGTCGCGTCATCGCCAATGGAGCAGGCGAAGACGATGTCGCCCATGCCCTTGCCGTCGCAGAGGGCCAGCCACTCCGTACTGGTCACGTCCTTGTCTGCCGGTCCGGCGCCCGCGCAGAGCGACAGGCCCTGGCTGCGCAGGTCGGGGCCGGACACGCCACCGTAGCCCGCAAGCACCAGAGGCACCGCCGCGCATTGGCTGGGCTGCTTCTCGTTGCAGCTGTAGCCCGGCTCGACCTCGCACGTGGCCGAGCAGCCGTCGCCCGCCACCGCGTTCCCATCGTCGCACGTCTCTCCGGGGAGCATCAGCCCGTCGCCACACAGCGGCCGACACAGACTGGGCGTACCCGAACAAGTCCAGCCGCCGGCGACCGTACAGATCGCAGTGCAGCCGTCTTGGGCGGCCTGGTTACCGTCGTCACAGGTCTCCTTGCCGCGCACGAGTCCGTCGCCGCAGAGCGCCGTACAGACGGTCGGCGAGCCGATGCACATGAAGCCACCCTCGAGCGCGCAGGTCGCCGAGCAACCGTCCCCGGAGGTCAAGTTTCCGTCGTCACATCCTTCGGCGGCCTGCAGGAAGCCATTGCCACACAAGGCGCCCACGCCGCCGCCACCGAGCGTTCTCCAGCTACCGTTGGCGCACATCCGGAGCAGGCTCGTGGCCATGTCAAAGTACACGAGACCCACCGTGGTGGCGTCACACGGCGCGGGCGGGGCCCCTGCAAGCTGGAAGCGAGCGCCTCGCACCGTGCCGCTCACGACGACCTCTCCGCCGACCAGGGCACCACCGACGAGGGCCACCGCGCCGCCATAGGCGAGAGACCGCGTCTCACCACTGAACTGCACATACGCCAGATTGGGTGGATTTCCGGGCCGGGCCGTCCCCGCGAGGAACGTCACGGGGCCCTTGAAGTGAACGTCACCGCTCACCGTCAGGGCAGCGCCGACCTTGAGCGAGGCGGTCGAGGCAGCGCCCGTAAGCACGAGCGAGGGCGCCGAGAGGGACTCGCTGAGCGTCGCCGAACCGAGCACATGCAA
Organism: Pseudomonadota bacterium; assembly: GCA_005776585.1. GTDB lineage: Bacteria > Myxococcota_A > UBA9042 > SXOX01. Next base: position 1,638 of record SXOX01000044.1, read on the forward strand.
CCCGGCCGCGGTCGACGCGCCGCTCACGGTGAGGCCGCCCTTGACCATGGCCGAGGGCCCGGTCCCCTGGACCTCGAGCCCCCCACTGAATGTCACGTCACCGGTCACTGCAAGCGCGCCTGCGACACGCGTCGTGCCGGTTACGGCAAGCAGACCGTCAATGCGCGACGCGCCACGCGACGCAAGCCCCGAGGCCATGACCGTCAGGCCCTGGTCGACCCGCAGCGTCGTGCCGATACTGAGGTCGCTCGCCACACCCAGGAGCCCGTCGATGGTCACGGGACCGTGCACCGTCAGCGCGCCGGTCAGCCCGCTGACCCCGGTGACGTGCACCCCGCGATCGGTGACCGTGACCCCGGCCGCGGTCCTGGGTGCGACCGTGACCACGCCCAGCGTACGCGTCAGTCGGCTGCCAAAGACCAGCTCCTCCAAAGCGCGAGCGCGGTCGTTGGCGTGGTCCTTGCCCGTGATGGCCACGGTGAGCGCATCGCGGTTACGGACGGGCGTCCAGAGGAGGAAGCCGCTGTTCTCGTAGGGCGCAAAGCCCGCGGCATCGTAGAGCGGGGCCGCAGCTGCGCCGTCGGGGGTCTCGAGGTCGAAGTAGCCCGTACCGACGACCTCCCGCTCACCGAAGTCCCGATCCGCGATGAACCGATGGGCATAGTGCGCCTGCGCCGCCCGGTCGGCGCGGTGGGCGCGCTCGCTGGTCCACGCCCACGTCGCGCGAACCACGTTGGCCACCGACGCAAGGGGGAACTGCGGCAGACAGCTCTTTCCATCCTGCCCGTAACAGAGCTGGACGTTGAGGTCGGCGTTGGAGGCAAGCACGTCGTCGAGCTCGCAGTCGATCTCCCGGCCAATCTCGAGGTTCATCATGCTGGCGCGAATCTGCACATTCTTGAAGTTCTCCGTACAGAGGACCTCATTGCCCGAACGCAGCTTCACACTCAGGTCCGGGAACTTGGCCTCGCCAATCACTGACCCGGCCTGCGCGACGCGAGCCTGAAGCTTGAACAGCGTGGGCGCGCGCGTCAGCGCGTGGTCCTCGATCTGAGTCGTGCACGGAAAGTCCGCGACGCTGTCGCACGGTGTCGTCTCAGCCACCGCGGGAGCAGCGCCGAGCAACGGGATGAGCAGCGCCAAGGCTGACGCGGGTCCTGCCACACGGGCTCTCGAGGGGCGTTCTCCGTGACCTGTCATGGCATCACCTTCATCTCAATCAGGGCGATGGGCAGCGTGATGGGCAGCGTGAAGAAGTTCCACTCCATGAGCAGACCCGCCTTCGTGCCGCGCCAATCGCCTTTGGTGACCGTGCCGCTCTTGTCGACATCGACCCAACAGGTCACGTCGTAGACTCCGCCGGCCGGGACGCCACCAGCGATCTCGGCCGAGGGTTGATTGGTATCCCCATGGTCGTAGCAGGAGACGGGGCTGTCGGTCGTGACGTCGAAGCACTTGTGGTAGGCGGTGGCGACCACCGGCGCGAGCGGCGCGAGCGGCAGCATGGCCGAGGCGAGCCCGGCGGTGCCCCACCAGCACCGGAGATCACCGGAGATCCACTTCTCCATGGGCTTGCTCACGAGCACCCGGGCCGACCACAGCGGCACGACCGGCGTCACGTCCGCGGGCACTGCTGGGGGCGAGGCCGCGAACTTCTCCGTCTTGGGTGGCCCGGTCGGGTCGACCTTGACCTTCTTCCAGGCACCGACGTCGCCGCCGTTGTAGCTGGGCCCGCCGGTGTCCTTGTCGACACTGCCGTCGTGATTCACGAACAGATAGAGCGCGTATTCTCCCGCGGTCATGAGCGCGTCCTTGGAGTCGGTAGCGACGTCGGCCAGGGTGAAGACCGCCTTGCCCTTCTTGAGCTTGATGTCGGTGCGGCTCCGCGCCACGACCGTGCCCTTGGCACCGCCGATGAGCACGGCGCTCACCTGGGCACCGTCAGAGGCAAGGCTCGTCACCTCGACCGTCACGGGCGCCGCCAGCACACACGTGATGGCGATGTCGTCGACGTTCTTGCCGACCAGCTCGCCCTTCTCGAGCCCGTCAGCGATGGTGCACACCTGCCACGGATTGGACGGCTGCTTGACGACCTCGACGAAGTAGTCGGTCTGGTCCTTGACGGTCTTCTTGAAGGTCCACTTCCCGTTCTTGGAAATGTCGAGCGTATCGACCCCGTAGAGCAGCTTGAGCCGCAATCCGGTGCCCTGGAGGCCAGACACCGTTCCGCCGATGGTGAGACCCTTCTCGCCGTTCTGGTCATCGACGGTGCCCGGCAGACACGCGATGGTCACTGGAGCGGGGAGTGTTCCCGCGGTCATCGTGCCCGTCCCCGTGCCGGCCAGCACCTTGCACACCTCGGCCGGCGCCTCGGGCTGAGCCGTCACGACCACCGAGTAGGCCGCGCCAGCGACGAGCGTCGTCTCGAACGCGGACACGGTGGTCTCACCAGGCTGGCCAGGCGGAACGGCGAGCAGCTCCTTGCCGTTGAGCTCGAGCACCAGACCTGCACTCAGATGGCCAATGATGTGCACCGGCAAGGGATACGTCGAAAGCATCGCACAGCTGATGCTTGCGCCCACGACGTCCGCGTCGGGCATGGTGCCCTTTCCACCGGACACAATCTCGCAGACTTGTGTGGGCCCCGTTGGCTGGCCCGTAATGGCGATCTCGTAGGGCGTCGAAACCAGCCGCGGCGGTGCAAACGCGTGTAACCCGTTGCCAGTGGGGCCGAGTGTTGCGCCTGAGGTCTTCTCCAGAACCTCGAGGCCGGTCCCGACGAGCCCGCTGACGTTCAGGCCGAGACTGTGCGGGACCGCCTTCTTGCACGTGATCGCGATACTGCTGACGGGCGCGGCTTCCATGGGTCCCGAGCCACTTGCAACGGTGCAGACTTGCCCCGGCGGATTCGTCTTGACCGTCACGTCGTACGCTCCACCAGCCGCGAGCGGCGTGGCGAAGGTGAAAGCGCCGTTGTTGGCCACCGCCAGGAGCTCCACACCAAAGATCCCGTCAGCGCCAGGCGTGATCGTGAGCTTGCCCCGAAGCTTGACGGCCTTGCCGACGTCGAGGCCCCCGACCGTGCCACCGACCTTGTACATCGTGCCGCAAATCACATTGGCAACGCGGTCACCGCTCGGATTGCGTGTCTGCTCCGGGTCGAAGTACGCGCCGCACTGATGATCCTTGGCGGTGGGCTGCTTGCGTATGGCGACGTCGATCTTACGCCCAAGCTTGATGAGCCCGCACTCAATCGTCTGGGCCGCTCCACCGGCCGCGACGGGCACGACGTCCTTGCCGCCGCAGCGTAGCCTGAGCCCTACGCCTTGATAGCCCTCGACGACCGCCTTGAGGGGGAACTTGGGCAGCGGCACGAGGTCGAAGCCCTCGTCGTGGCCAAAGCTCGTGAACAGACCGAAGTCGAGGGTCCCTTGCGGCACGCTGTCGCCCGAGGTGACGGCGGCGAGGTTGGGATCGAGCGACACCTTGCCGTCCTGCCACTCATAGCAGGGGGTCGTGAGCTTCGCGTTGACCTCCACCATGCAGGCGTCGCCCGTGTCGAGGGTGATGGCGCCCGAGCGTGCCGGCCACTCGTCTGGGATGATGATGTTGTCCATCGTGATCGCCGCCGTCTCGTCGCCGTGAGCGGGATCGACGACATTGCAGTTGAGCAGCGCCTTGCCCTGCTGCGCGTGCGGGAACTCCACGAGGCCCGAGGCTCCAGGCGACTGACAGCTCACGCCCGGCGTGGCGCAGAACGCGGTCTGCTGAGGCGACTGTTCGGTAGAGATGTCACCGTACAAAACTTTCTTGGGCGCACCGTTGGCGAACGGCACGACAGCGCCGGGACCATAATCACCGTAGGCACAGATGGTGTCATGAGTGATGTTGTTCATCACGCTCGCCCCATCCACCTCGACGTCCAGCACCACGGCCGCCGGTGCGCCGCCATCGATGTAGTCGTGCTCGCCGGCGTGAACGGGCAGACACGCGGAGAGCCCGTGCTCCTGACATGCCTGTGCCGCGTCGTGCGTTGGCAGCTCCGCGCCGTAGCCGAGCCAATAGCGACTCCCCTGCGCTCGTCGGGTGCACCGGCTCGGATCGGCGGTCTCGCCAGTCGCTGCCGCCGTAGCCTGAAGGTCGGCCACGCAGAAGTCCTTGTCGTTGGCGCCCAGGCCCGTACCAGCCGCGGCGAGGTTGTCGTACGGTGGAGTCACGAGCCGCAACCGCAGCGCGTCGAAGACCCACGGCGACGAGAGCACGATCGGCCTCTGCTGGGCCTGAGCCTGCGTCGTCGCCTGGACGATCGCCTCACCGACCCGCTGCCAGGTTCCGCCGTAGAACGGACCGCCGCGTGCTTCGACTACGATGTGGGGCGCGGACCCATAGTCACTCACTCCGTAGGTCTTGAGCGCAATCGAGATGCGCTGGTCGACGGACATGGTGTAGCCGTTCCAGCCGCTCGTCGGAGCCTTGGGCACCACCCGCTCGGTGGCCGTACCGCCGGCAAAGCTGGCGGGGCCCAGGTCCCACCAGTCCCAGTCGTGCAGAACGCATCGACCGCCCTGGCAATACTGGAGCGCGGGATCGCAGAGGTAGACCGTCTGATCGCCGGTGGAGGTGTAGCAATCGCTCACGCACGAGCCCGCTTCGCAGCGGAAGCTCTTCTGGTCCGGGCAGCCCTCGACCACGGTCAGCGACAAGGCTCCGAACGTCTGCACGGTGTTGCGGCACTCGATGCAGCTCTGGCGCTCCGCGTCGCAGAAGCGACACGGGCCGTTCTTGCACTCCTGCTCGAAGCACTGCTTGTCGACCGCACAGTCCGCCGCGCACACCCACGCAAAGGGATCCTCGCCCTTTGGCCCGGTTGTTTCCTGTTCGATGTCGAGCGGCCTCAGAGTGCAGCGGCCCCCGTGGGCGTGGCACGACGTGGGCTCACTGGCGTCGCAGGCGACCATCTTGCACGTGGCGTCCACGCACAGCGTGTAGGGCGGACACTCGAGGTGGCTCGTCGTACAGGACGGCAGCTTGGAGGCCACCTGCCCCGACAGTCCGGCCTGGCTGAGGAAGGCGCGGCCTCGCTCGGCCTCGGAGCGAAACGCGTCGGGGTCGCGGAGGCCTGCGTAGAGCTTCACATCGTCCAGGCCACCGCGGAGTCCCCATTGGAGCGCCTTGGTCTGCGGGTGAAGCACGCCGCCAACCCAGTTGCACGCCATGTAGCCGTCGCGACGCTCCCAATCGAGGCCAGTGACCTGCCCGGTCGGCTCCGGTAGCTTCTTGGCGTTGGCAGCCGAGCTGAGCGACTCGGTGCGCAGCAGCACGGGGCGCGCGCCGCTCAACGCCAGGAGTAGGAGCCGGTCGCCAGCGGGAGAGAAGGCGGCCTGAGTCATCGACTCGAACATTCCGGCGCTGTCGAAGGGCTGCGGCGCGGCAGCCGAGAGCAGGTCGCGGGTGAACCATTCGACGACCGTCGTGCGGACGAACGGCGCAAACGCCACGGCGCCAACGCCCTCTGGCTGCACGGTGAACTGGAGCCGCGCAAGCTCGCCGGCAGGCAACGGCTTCGTGTTCAAGGCACTGAGCACCTCCACCCGCACGAACGCTCGCCCGTCCGGGTACTCCACGCCGAGCTTGAGTGTCTTGGCGAGCGGACCGAGCAGCGCGCCGGGTGCGTTTGCACCCCCCTGCGCGGTCTCGAGCACTGGCAGGTACTTCTTCGCGTCGAACTCGATGAACAGGTTACGCACGCTGACAGGCATGCAGTCGTCCACCGTCCAGCTGCCGTCGCCGTTCAGGTCCTCGGCCACGTCGTCCAGCGTGTTGAAGTTCGTGTCCCAACACCCATTGGCATGGCCGTTGGGTTGATGCAGCACGGCGAGGGTCAGGGTCGTCCCTACGGTCGTGGCCTGAAGGCCGAACTGACTGGTGACCTCAAACGACTGAGAGCCGCGCTCGAAGAGAAGCGTCTCGGCGACGATGGGCTGAGGCACGGCAGGCTTCTCGACGTGTCTCGCGGCCAGCAGCCGGGTCGTCTGCTCAGGCGTCCGCAGCCCCGTCACCTCATTGGACTTGGACAGTCCTGGTTGAGCGTCAATTGCGATGCGCGCAACGTGCTGGTCCTTGAGGTCACCGGCGGCGGCCGAATGCAGGAGCTCACCGCGCTGACCCTCGGCGGGCGAGCCTTTGCCGGTGAGCCAGTGGGCGTTCCACTGCTGGCCCGAGAGTGCGTCGTTGGTCAGCCGATAGGCGCCGATCGACCCGTTGGCGACGAGGACCGGGTACGCGAGCGCCGTGAGCACCGCGCCGTCGGGGGTGGTCAGCGCACCGACGCCGCCGGTGGCCGGGTTGGGCTTGGTCGGGTCGTACGGGACGTAGTAGAGGTGTCGCCCGCGGGTGTCGTCGTTGTCACCGGGGCCGGTGAATGCGTCGAACGCGTTGGAGTCGAAGACGATCCCCGAGCCGTCGGGCGCCCAGCGTGGGCGTCGCGCCGAGAAGCCCAGGAACGCGTCGCCAAAGCCCTGCGTCACCTGCGTCCGATGGCTGCCGTCGGCGTGCGCCATCCAGATCTCAGCGCTGCCGCTCACATTTGCGCTGAACACGAGCCGATCGGCCACGGGGCTGTAGTCCGGATCGGTGTATGAGAATTGCGTGTCTCCAACGAGCTCGAGGTCTCCGAGCCCCGCCGCGTCGGTGCGATGCAGGGACGCGAGGTTGTTCTGCTCCTGTGCGAAATACAGCCGCTCCGGCGCCTTGCCGCCCAGAACGTCCTTGCCCTCCTCGTGCAACACGACGTTGGTCGCGGCAAAGAACTGCGGGCAGGAGATGAGTGACGGGGGCTGCGCGAGCGTCGTGTCGCCAACCCGCTTGCCGTCGAAGTACAGGTCGACTTTGCCCGTTGCGGAATCCAGGGCGTAACCGACGTGGTGCCACGTGCGCTCCGCAATGCCTTTGGCGACGGTGACCTCGACTGGGGGAGGAGACTTGCCGAGCAGATCTCCCGAGAATAGGACGAGCGTGAGCAGGTCCCCCCCCTCGGGCTTGAGCAGCAGGCCGAACCGGCTCCGCTCGTTGAAGGCCATGTGGCTCATGAGGACCTGCGGGCTCTTCTTCTGCTCGAAGGCCGAGCTGCCCTCACCGTAGAACCACAGCGAGAGCGAGACGCTCTGAGCCATCGGCGCCAGTGGTTCCTCGAAGCTCACGGGCAAGCGCAGATGGTCGGAGCCACCGTCAAGGTAGAGAGCGCTACCGCTCAGGCCCGCGATGGCCTCGCCACCCGCGACGGTGCCTGCCTGAAGCTCGCCGAGCAGAGCGAGCTGACGGGCCTTGTCGAGCACGTCGTCCTCGTTGGCGCAGGACGCGAGCTTGCCACACAGCACGCTGGCCGTTGGGACGCTGGCGTAGGCGAGGGGCGCGGTGCCCGCGTCAAACGAGTACCAGAGGCGTAGGCGAGTCGTGACCTGGTCGAGGGCGGGCACCAGAACCGGGGGACCCCACGCGGCGTCGGCCTCGAGCTCGAGCTGCGTCTTTTGGTTGCCTTGGAGCGGGGCGACGGCCTTTGCGCGCAAGGCGCTGTCGGAAGTAAAGGCGATGACTGCGGGCACGTCGATAGTGCTGGTCGGCCCAGCCGGCCCGGTGACCGGCTTGAGCGTATGTCGCCGAAAGACCAGCTCGATAATCGGTCCGGTGGGGATCGCGTGCGTCGCGGCCGTGTCGAACACCGAGAGGCGCGTCGTCATGCCGTCTGCCAGATGGGTCGTCGCGAGCTGCTTCTGCTCCAGGATCAACGGGGCCAGTCGCCGCGCGTCCTGCAGCGTGAGCAGGCTGTGGTCGAACGTGATGAAGAGGTCGAGCGCTCGCGCGGGAATGGGCGTGAAGTCGTAGTGGACGTGAACGATGACCTCCTGGTCGTCATCGGCCACACGCTGGAGATGAAACGCGGAGCACGCCCCCACGCACACACGCGGCAGGCACGCCGTGCTCCCGAGCTGATTGGTCGGAGCGCACGTGTGGCTGAACGCGCACGGATTCTGCGACGAGCATGGCGGGTTCGAGACGTTGTCGTCTGTGCCAAGCGCTTGCTCGAGCCACGCGGGAAGTGTGTCCCCGTCGGCGTCAGCGCACTCCTGAAACGTGTGCAGTGGCTGGGCCTTACACACGACGTCCGGGCACTCCGCCTTGCGTCGATGGTCGGGCCACCAGCAGACGGGGCCCGTATTGGGCGTGTCCTGGCACTGGAGGTCGACGGCGGTTGGCGCGGCGCAGTCGGCGTCGGAGCACTCGGGCATCTGCTCGCAGGTGTCTCCGGTGCAGAGCGCGCCCGGCACGACGATGGTGCGCTCGACGTCGGCGTAGCAGATCACCTGCCGCGTCGTGTCGACTTGCTGCTGGTATTCGAGCAGCGCCAGCTCGAGGTCAGTGTCGTCGACGGGGACGACGCCGTTCTTCTCCCAGAGCCTCGGCGCGTGACCGCAGGGCACGAGGCACTCGCGATACGCTGCGTATTCGTCATAGCCCGCGCTCGAAAGCGGGACCGGGCACGTGGCAACGCAGGTGAGGTAAGCGCTGAGGTCGTGGACCTCGCTGAGCTTCAGCGGGCGAGCCGCCGACGCGACAGGAGACAAGACCGCCGCGATGACCACCAGCTGGCGAAGAAGGTGTCTAGTCATGGCCGACCTCCGGCCAAAGGACGACCGGCTCGGCGAGTCCACCTCCCCACAACAGTGCGTCGGCCTCCGCGGGCGCAAACGTCTCCTCGCGCTCCACCAGACGGAACACGGCCGGTGCCGAACCAAGCGCCAAGCCGGACGCCACATCGCTGCGGAACCGCGCACGCAGGACCAGCAGTCGGCCATCGGGGAGTGGCGTCGTGTTGCCCGTCGAAAACAGCAAGAGCTGTACCGTGCCATCGGGCAGCGTTCGGAAAGGCTTGCCGGTGCTCGCATCGACATAGAGCCGCTTCTTGGCTGCGACGACCTCGGCTCCGAGTGCTACAGAGGTCACCTCGACCGGACCGGACACCGAGACGCGCAGATCGGCCATGGTCGGCAACGTCGTGGCCTTCCCCGGAGCGAAGTCGACCGCCACAAGCACCTCGCGTGTCTGGCCGTCGACCTTCAGCTCGTCGACCACCGAGAGTCGCAGCACGCAGGCGCCGCAGCTCGCGGCCCGGCCACACGGTCCGCAGCTGCCACCGCAGCCGTCGGGCTGCGTGCAGAGGGCCTCACTGCACGCCGGTCGACACACGCACGTTCCAGCCACGCAGCTCGATTGAGCGCCCACGCAGGTGCCGCACGAGACGCCGCATCGCTCACCGCACGTGAGCCCGAGATCGGCGCAGGTCCCAGCGCATCCGCCCGGACCCGCCACAGGCGGAGTTGGAACGCAGGCGCCGCCGGGCGAACACGACTGTCCGCCTCCACAGGTGCCGCAGAGCCCACCGCAGCCATCACCGCCGCACACTCGGCCCACGCACTCGGGTCGGCAGGCCGGAGCATCGCCCGAGATGGGGGCGTCGTCGCGAGCGCCACAGCCGACCGCCAGCCACGCGGCACCGGCCAGCGACCAAACCCCAACGAACCTTGCCATGGCCCGCCTCCTTCGAACGCACCAGCCTGGACCGAACCAGGATTGGCATCATTCACGATGCTCATTATCCCCTTTATATGCCATGTCAAGTCCCCAGTGAGCCTAGCCCGCATCATTCATCAATGGCGCGATGCCGGCGCCGTGAGCGCGCGACTGTGGGCGCGAGCGAGCGCAGCGAGCGGTTCGCCGACCGACGCGTAGTGGTGCTACGCGGAGGGAGGCGGGCGCGGCCTCAGGCGTGCGATCGCGGTGGCCGGCGCGTGACAGTGGTGAATAATGCGGGCCAGGAGCGCTTTGCGGATGGGTCGCTACTTGCCGTTGAACTCGCGACGAGGGCCGGTGTGGGAGGGGCTGCGGACTCGCCTTCTCCCCGGGTAGCACCAATGCCGGTCCCTGATAGAGTGGGTGCGTCTCGTGCTCACGTCGACAACCGGCGACGAACCGAGCGAACCTGCATGTGACGACGCGGAGGACAGAGCGATGGCGATTGAACTCGACCACCTGATTCTGGTCGTGAACGACCGGACCCAATCGATCCAGTTCTACACCGAGGTCCTCGGTTTCACGCACGAGGGCGAGAGAGAGCCGTTCTCGGTCATTCGCGTCAACGCGCGGCTCACGCTCCAGCTCGCGCCCTGGGGGACCGTCGGGGGCACCCACTTGGCCTTTGCCATGACTCGACCCGAATTCGATGCGGTATTCGCCCGAGTTCGGCAGGCGAGTATCCCGTACGGGGATTCGTTCCAGTCGGTCGGCAACATGAAGGGGCCCGGAGATGAGGACGGAGCCCGGGGACCCGGAAAGGCGGTGTACGTGTTCGACCCGAACAAGCACCTCATCGAGCTGAGGCACTACGAGCGCGACCCGCTCGGACTCGGGACGCTCGCCACGTGAGACCTCACTCCAGCGCCTCGAAGTGGCACGTGAAGTGCCGCAGGCGCGCCGGCTCGCGGACGATGCGATAGCCCCGCAGTGTCTCGCGCGTGCGAAAGACCTCGGTGACCGCTTCGACCACGTAGTCGATGTGGCTTTGGGTGTACACCCGACGCGGTAGCGCCAGCCGGACCAGCTCCGGACGCTCCGAGTCCAGCAGGTGCGGAAACATGACGGTGCCCATCTCGCAGCCGCGGATGCCTCCGACGCGATAGAGCGCCGCGGCGATGGCCTGCCCCGGATGCTGCCCGCGCGGCACGTGCGGCAGAAACCGCGTGGCGTCGAGATACACGGCATGTCCGCCTGCCGGACGAACCACGGGCACGCCCGCACGGTGCAGGTTGTTGCAGAGATAGGCCGTCGACACGATGCGGTAGTGCAGGTACTCCTCGTCGACGACCTCGACGAGACCTTGCGCGATGGCGTCCAGATCGCGCCCTGCGAGGCCGCCGTAGGTCGGAAAGCCCTCGGTCAGGATGAGCAGGTTGCGCGCCTGCTCGGCCAGCCCATCATCGTTGGTCGCCAAGAAGCCGCCAATGTTCGCCAGGCCGTCCTTCTTGGCTGACATCGTGCAGCCATCGCCGAGAGCGAACAGCTCCTGTGCGATGGACTCGACCGAGCGCTCGGCATAGCCCGGCTCTCGCGTCTTGATGAAGTAGCAGTTCTCGGCGAAGCGGCACGCATCGAAGTAGAGCGGCACCCCATGCCTGCGCGTGACCTCGCGCACCGCCCGCGCATTGGCCATGGACACCGGCTGCCCACCACCCGCGTTGTTCGTCACCGTCAGCAACACGAGCGGCACCCGCTCACGGCCCCGCGTGACCAGCTCATGCTCGAGCCGCTCCAGGTCGATATTGCCCTTGAACGCAAACTCCGACGTCGGGTCCGCAGCACTCGCCACCACGAGATCCAGGGCCTCGGCGCCGCTCACCTCGACGTTGGCGCGCGTGGTGTCGAAGTGCGTGTTCGACAGCACCGCCTTGCCCGCCCCGCCGACGATCGCAAACAAGATGTGCTCCGCAGCGCGGCCCTGGTGCGTCGGGATGACGTGCGTGTAGCCGGTCAGGTGCTGCACCGCGTCGCGAAACCGGAAGAACGAGTCGCTCCCCGCGTACGACTCGTCGCCGCGCATGAGCGCGGCCCACTGCGCGTTGCTCATGGCGCCGGTGCCCGAGTCGGTCAAGAGGTCGATGAGCACGTCACGCGCGCGCAGAAGGAAGAGGTTCCAGTGTGCCTCCTGCAAGAGCTCCTCGCGCTCGGGCTCCGTGGTCAGGCGAATGGGCTCGACGGCCTTGATGCGAAACGGCTCGATGATGGTCTTGAGCGTGGTCATGAGCCCACGCTGATACGCCCGCCGCGAGAGGCGTCAACGGTGCCCGCGCGCGCGGGGAAACTTGCCCCAGCGTGGGGCGAGGGTGCCGTTACTCGAAGCGCACATGATTCGTCTCGGTCCCGTGACGTTCCACGCCACCTCCGGGCGCGTCGTCCGGCGCTTCGAGACCGCCACGAATCGGCCGCACGACAGCGACCGGCGGCCCCGATCACTCCACTGCGATGGTCCCTCCGTTGCCAGCCGGATCGGAGAGCTGGACGGTCACTGCTTTGGCGAGCTCGGCGGGCGTGAGGGGCACCTCGCCTATGCCACTCTTCGATGGCACTACCGACAACGTCTTGGGCGCACCATCGCCGTAGTCGACCACTGCTGCCCACGGTCCCGGGAGCACGAGCGCGGTATCGCTCGAGCCAGCGCCGAGCGCGCGCAGCCCCGGCGCGTTGCCGAGGCGGGCCTCGATCACCAGCTTCGTCTCGGCACGCTTGGCGCTCGAACCCACGAGCGGCGCCGCCACGACCGCAAAGGGCTGGCTCACGAGCGCGTAGGGGACGTCACCCGCTGCGGATCGCGCGTGACCCGTGACCGCGATGCGATACGTCCCCAACGGGAGGGAGAACGGACGTTCCGGTGCTTCGAACGCAAAGGGCTCGGGCGGGACCGCCTGCCAAGTCGCGGCGTAGAAATGCCGGGTAGGCGCGACTGCGTCGATGGGATCGGGCGTGTAGGTCAGCACCACCGCTCCCTGCGCTGAGTTCGCGGCCTCGCCGTTGGGGCCGAGGACAGGGGCGAACGAGCCCGGCGCGCTCTCCCGTTCGATCACGACGCGCGGAAAGTCGATCGCGGGGTCGCCGCCAAGCCAAACGAATCGTGCGGCACCCACCGCGCGGGAGATTGTCGGGGCAGGCTGAGCCGAAGCGGGCATCGCCATCGTGTCGGGCAGGAAGAGGGCCGAAGACAGGCTGGCCGGGACCGTGCCGTGGTCGGTGGTGACCAGCGAGGTTAGGGGCTCCACCGGCGGGAACGGGAACGACGCGGCCCGGGCCGTACCCTGCTCGGGGTCCTCTCGGTCGGCGGTCCAGGCGAGGGCCGCAGCCTTCACGATACCGGCCAGGGCCATCTCCCCCTCGAGCGGTCCCCAGACGTTGATGCTCGGCTCGTAGCCCCCGGCGAGCCAGTCCTCGGCCGTCATCGCATAGCCGATGTGGTCCTGAGCGTAGCCCAGAAGCAACGTTCGGTCCGCCCCGGCCGGCGACTGGTTGCGCAGATAGGCGGCGAACGGCGCCATGGGCTCGCCGGGCACCGTCAACAGCAACGTCGAACCCGCGAGCGCGGTGTCGAATCGCACCGCGGTTACGGTCGTGCGCAGGGTGTCGCAGATGGGCGTCTGAGGTGGCTCGACGTCATAGAGGGCGCCCACCAGTGGGGCGAGATCCTCGAGGACTTCACACGACGAGTAGGCGCCGACGCCGCTGACCCCCGGGATTCCGACGATCCCCGACTTCCCCGGGTCTCCGCAGAGCACGGCGCCACTGGCGGCGTTGAACTCGTCGAGCGGCGTCTTCAGCGCGCCGTCGGAGGCGAAGACCTCACCGTCTGGCTCGTAGTCACCCGGCTCGGCGTAGAATAGCTTCAGGCCGCTCGGGCGCGTCACGACCGCCGCGTGGCCTACGAAGAACGTGCGTGTGACGACCTCGAAGGCCAGCTTGGGCTCCGTGACGACCTTCTGGATCAGGGGCGCAAACGCGTCCTTGGCCAACGCGCCGACGAGCTCGATGTTGGGGATGTCGAGACATCGCGCAGCGTTCGGGCAGGAAGTGCGGCCCTTCACGTACTGTGGGCTCACGTCGCCGCCAGCGCCCTGTACGTGAAAGACCGGATAGCCGAGCGCGCTCGACAGTGCCCGCTCGATGCCGCCCGAAACGTCCGACGTAAACAGCGGGTTGACCTCGGAGCCAATCGTACCGTGAATGGGAAACGCGAGCACCGCCGCCATCGGCGAGCCGTCGGCACGGTCGACACGCATCACCCACACGACATGGTCCTTGTCCTTTCCCGAGGTGTTGCCGTCAGGGCCGAGCAGGCCGTCGTTCTCCGTGCGGCGGTCGTGACTGATGGCGTTTCCGGCGTCTGCATTGGTGTCCTGCGCGAACCCGATGCGCGCGGTCTCCAGGGCGTCGAGCGCGGCCACCGCGGCCTCGGCGTGAACCTTCACCGCGCGTTCGAATAGCCCCTGGTGTGGCCGGTCGATGCCTGGCATGAGCGTCAGGCTCGCCAGCCAATTGGATGGCGCAGAGTGGCTGTGCGACGCCGTGACGATGACGTGGCCGCGCATCGAGCCGTCTTTGGCGATGGCTTGCTCCACCGCGAAGAGCGCGGTCTCGGTGAAGAAGATGGCGTCGGTCTGCAACAAGACCAGCCGCTCTCCGTCGACTTCGAGCGCGAGGGCATCGACGTGTGGTGCGTCGTGAGCACCGGCCGAGGGGATGAACCGGGTTGAAAAGCGAGGAGCGCGCGAATCGAGCGCGATCGACTTGCCCTTCCCGCCAAACGTAGTGCTCCGCGCGCCGTAGCCTCCCATCGCGGCTCCGAACGGCTGGTCGAGCACGCGTCTGGCGACGCCCGCGCGCAGCGTGCTGGAAGTCGGAGGCGGACGCGAGGGGCGAGAGGGAGCGGGCACGAGCTCGCAATGCGCAAACTGCGGTCCATCGATCTCGGGCGGGGGTGCGACGTCCGCGAAGTCGGGGGAGTCGGCTGTGCTGAGCTCGACGGCCTTGACGTCGCCTTCGGAGGCGGCCACGTCTGGAAGTGAGGCCAGGGGTGTGCTGTCGGTGTCTGAGCCGGTGATCGCCGCGTCGCCGCACGGGACGGCGGCAACGGCGTCATCGAACGAGCAGCGGTCGACCGTCGTCGCTCCGTCGCTCGAGCAAGCGGCGCTCGCGACCACGAGCGTTGCCGTCAGCGCGAGACGCAGCACACAACCGGGTTCACTTGCACTGCGCATCGAAGCTCGCGTCACAGTCGTCTTCCTCGCCTTCGTCCGGCGTGGCGTCGGTGCAGTTGCAGGCTCCTTTGCAGTACCATTCTACTTTGCCGGTCCTGAAAAAGGTGTCTTGCTGCGCATTCGACGCTGCCAGCATGCGCACGCGGTCATGCGGGTCGCAGCCGCTGATGTTCGCCTGGCTGCCGATCGGGTTTGGGGCCAGGCCGAATTCGTACTCGACCATGACCGATCGATCGTGAACCGGCGCGACGACGTCTTCGATACCGAAGTAGCTCTCCCAGACCTTGGGCGTCGCCCCCGGCGGGCTGAGCTGCGCCGCGCCGATACCCCGCGCCAAGATGTGCGCGCCGAAGGTCGAGACCTGATGGTCGCCGCGGGCGACGTGGAGGATCACGTGGTGTGCGGGCGTGCCGGGCAACGGATTGTGCTCGATGTGTTCCGCGAAACCCGCCGGTTCGATCCGGTCCCACGCCATCTGCACCATCGCCAGCACGAGTTGGTGCGCCACCGGATCGAATCCGAACCCCGCGTTCATGAGTAGATTGTACTTGAAGAAATCGACGCTCCGCGGGAGCAGAAGGCTGTACGGCATGCCGGGCTCGCCCAGCAGACCGCG
Organism: Pseudomonadota bacterium; assembly: GCA_005776585.1. Lineage (GTDB taxonomy): Bacteria > Myxococcota_A > UBA9042 > SXOX01. The sequence goes on from SXOX01000044.1 coordinate 17,106, forward strand.
CGTGACGTCCGTGGTGAGAGCCATGTACGTCGCGCCCATGATGCCGCCCTGGCTATCGCCACGATAGGCGCGCACGCTGGAGTCGAGCCACGCCGGATCCAGCAGCGTCTTGCCGGACGTGTCGTGGATGCCGAGCTGGGCCACTCGGCCGATCATCATCCGCATGGCGAGCAATTGATTGACCATGCCCTGCACTTGCCGCTCCGGGAACGACTTCACGACCTCGCACCGACCCAGGAAGCCCTGGGCGGCGAGGGAGGCCGAGGCCTTGTCGAAGCCGAAGAAGTCGATGGCGAAGGCCACGTAATGCGACTCGTTGGCTGCGCGCGCCAGGTGTCCGGTAGCGCCCTCGCCGCGACCACCGAACAGTCCGTGGCCGTTTTGGAGCAGGCCGTGCTTCGCACCTGTGGTCACGCTGCGCGGCACCAGGATCATCACCTCCTGTTCCATCGTGCCGTTCTGCACGAGGTCTCCCTTCGCATCGGTGCTCAACCGATCGAGCGGCTTGTCCTCGGCGAAGGACGTGCTCGCTTTCGTCAGAAAGAGCGGTACGGTCATGACGACCTCGATCCGCCTCAACACGTGGGGGCTCTGCTTGGGATCGGAGAACTCGATCACCTCCTTCACCTTGAACGAGGGACCATCGTTGCCTACGACGGCCAAGGCTTTGTCGCGCATCGAGACGGCAGGGCGCTGGATGTTGGTCTGGCTGGCGGTGGTGTAGTCCCACGCGACCTGCAGGTCTGACCGCGCGACGCCGGCGTCGCCAAGCCTTTGAAAGATGTCGGCGTAGAGCGGGCCGCGCGCGTGGACACTCCAGCGCTCAGCGGCGGTACCGGACTCGAGATGCTGGCCGTCCCTGAGGGCCTGAAACACCGGCGTGGGGGCCACGGGCTTTCCATCTTTGTCGATGAGGTTCCGCATCGCGACGATGTAGCGGGTGCCGTGCCTCAGGGGCACCGCCGGGCGCAGCATGATGAGTCGCCGATCGGACTCCCCGATGTCGTCGGCAGTGGCCTGCACTTCGACCCAGTGCGGCACGCGCACGCCAGTGGAGGTGTCGAGCAGCACGGTCGGTGAGCCCGGCTCGAGGGACGAGGCGATCGTGTTTGGCGTCGCACAGTTGCCGGAGGTGGCTCCGCGGAGGTGGGTCATCGGCGGTTGGGCAGGCGAGAAGCCGTCATGGTCGTAGAAGAGCTCCGGTGGACACGGCAATGCGGCCTCGACCGGCTTCGGCAACGAGGTGGCCCCGAAGCGCACCGACTTCCCGCTCGGGTTGTGATTGGTCGGGTCGTCGTCGAGGTAGACATTGGATGGGAAAGGGAAGGGGCAGATCCCCGGTACCATCGGGTCGCAGTCACCGCCGAGGAGCGGCAGACCACCCTCGGGCCTCGTCGGGGCCGTGTCGGCTGGGGTCGCGCCGTCAGGGGGGTTCACGTCCTCGCCTGCGCCGGCCGAATCGGAGCCGCAGCCGACCGAGACGGCCGCGACACAGTCTGGCGTCTCGGCCTGAATGGGCGGTGCGTCGGCGGATTTGACGCCCGTCGTCGCGGCCGTGCCTGAGTCGTCACCACCACACCCAAGCGGCCCGATTGGGAGGAGAACGAACCCTGCCGCAAACACAGCGAGACTTCGGATCACGTCACTCTCCTGGCCGGCGGCGCTGGCGACGCGTGTGAGCACGGGCCCCCTGGCCGTCCCGGCTGCCGGGCATGGGTCGCGACGCTATCGACTGCGCTTCGCAGCGTCAAGGAGGCCCGAACGGCCCGGTGCCCTCTCGGCCGTCGTGCGCGTGCCATGCACCTCATCGCGCACGCCGACCCCTGCGCTGCCCGGGCCGACATGCACGAAGTGCTGGACGACCGGTCGCATGCGCAGCGATCTGAGCTGGGCCCGGCCCTACCCCCGCTTCTTGCGCACGACCGCGATACCGAACAGCACGAGCAGCGACACGAGCCACATGCCGACGGGCAGCGCGGCTTTGGGCGCAGCCTGGCACGACGACAGCCCGCCGCCCGCGAAGTCGCCGAACGGCGCGCGCCACGGCAGATCGCACACATCGCCAATGCCGTCGCGGTCGTGGTCCGACTGGTCGGTGTTCTTCACGTCCGGGCAGTTGTCCTTGGCGTTGATGACGCCGTCACCGTCGCGATCGCCGTCGGGCTCGCACAGGTCCCCGATCCCATCTTTGTCGGCGTCGGTCTGATCGGCGTTCCACAGCGTCGGGCAGTTGTCCTTGCCGTCGGGCACCCCATCCCCGTCGTGATCGGCGCCGGGCGTATCGTTCTGTGGGTCGCACGCGTCGCCGAGCCCGTCGTCGTCGGCGTCGCTTTGGGTGGGGTTGGCCAGCTCCGGGCAGTTGTCGGGACAGACCAGGCTCTTCGGTCCAGGAACGCACGCCGCGTCGCCTTGCTCGGGCACGCCGTCGCCGTCGAGATCGGGGTCGCAGACGTCACCGATACCGTCCTGGTCGAGGTCCTTCTGGTTCGCGTTCGGCAGCCCGGGGCAGTTGTCGCCGTGGGTGACGCCATCGCCGTCGGGATCAACGACTGGATCGCACGCATCCCCCTGGCCGTCCTGGTCCCCGTCTGCCTGATTGGCGTTGGCCGCGTAAGGGCAGTTGTCGTCCTCGTTGGGCGCGCCGTCGCCGTCCAGATCGCCGTCGCAGGGGTCGCCCTGGCCGTCACCGTCCTGGTCCGGCTGCGCGGTATTCTTCACCGTGGCGCAGTTGTCCTGGCCATCCGCGATGCCGTCCCCGTCGTCGTCGCTATCGCAGACGTCGCCGAGACCGTCCTGATCCAGATCCTTCTGGTCGGTGTTGGCCACCTTCGGACAGTTGTCGATGGTGTCGTCCACCCCGTCTCCATCGTCGTCGTCGGCCGTGGACTCGGTCACCTCGACGGTCACGGTCGCGGCGTCGCTCGCGAGGCCGTCGCTGACCGCGACCTCGAAGCTGTCGGGCCCCACATAGTTGGGGTCGGGCACATAGACGAGGTGCGTCGGGTCCTTCGAATCCACCTGGAGCGTCCCGTGCGCGGGCGGCTTGGTCACGGTCACCGTCGCCGTGGGCCCGTCGGGATCGGCGACGGAGAGCGTCACCTCGATGGCGGCGTCCTCCACCCCGCTCACGGTCTGATCACCAAGAACCGGCGCGTCGTTGACGGGTGTCACCGTCACGTTCACGGTCACCGGAAGCGAGTCGGCGAACCCGTCGGACACGCGCACCTCGAGGGTGTCGGGGCCGGCGTAGTTCAGCGAGGGCGTGTAGGTCAACAGCCCCGTTGCAGGCTCGATGAGCGCCAGGCCGTGCTTCGGTGGCGCGACGAGCGCGAAGGTGAGCGCGGGACCGTCCAGGTCCGTGGCGGTGAGCGGCACGGTGCCCGCCGTGTCCTCAGGCGTCGTGAGCGTCAGGGCGCCGGTCATGGCGGGCGCGTCGTTGACGGCCGTAATGGTCACAGTGAAGGCCACGTCCGCAGAGACGTCGACGCCGCCAAACTCAGTGCCGCCATTGTCCCGTGCGCGAACGACGACGGTCGCCTGTCCCGACGCGTTGGCGGTCGGCGTGAACGACAGCGACCCCGAGGGAGAGAGCACCGGCGCCTTCGCAAAGAGGTCGGCGGGCGTGACAGACACCGTCTCGAAGACGACCGACTGGCCAAGCTCGTTGGACGGGCCCGCGCTGACGGCCCCAAGCCACGCCTCCAGGATGACGGCTCCGGCGTCCTCAGCCACGACCGCGTCCTTGCCGGCCGTCACGGCGGGAGCGTCGTTGACCGGCCGCACGAGCACGAAGAACGACGCGGGCGCCGAGGTGTCCGCCCCGCCGTTGGCGACGCCGCCGTCGTCTTTGAGCACGACCGTGATGGTCGCGAGGCCAAAGGCGTCGGGCGCGGCGCGGAAGGTGAGTGTGCCGTCGGGCAGGATGGCCGGTGGCTCGTCGAAGAGCGCCGGGTTCGTGTCGCCAATGACGACGAAGCCGAGCCCCTGACCGAGCTCGTTGGGCCCTGCGCTCACGCCGGTGGCCCACGGCACAGCGATCACTCCGGCGTCCTCGTTCGCCGTCACGTCGGTGCCCGGAACGAAGCTTGGGGCTTGATTGACCTTGACGACCGAGACGGTGAACGTCTGCGACGACGACGTGTCCGAGCCGCCGTTTGCGGTGCCGCCATCGTCTTTGAGTCGAAGCGTCACGTCCGCCGAGCCCGTGACGCCAGGAGCGGGCGAGAATGTGAGGGTCCCGGTCGACGACACGGCCGGCGCGGTCGCAAACAGCGCCGGGTTCGTGTTCCCGACGACGACATAGGTGAGCGCCTGCGTCTCCTCGGAGGTGTAGGCGGTCAGATTCGTGGGCCCCTTCGACGCACCGGTGGCCCAGCCAACGACCGTCTTCGGCCCCGAGCTCTGGCTCACGGTGACGTTCGGGCCCTTGACGAACGACGGCGGGTCATTCACCGCGCTGAGCGCGACCAGAAACGTGCCGAGCGCCTGCTTGCCGCCGCCGGTTCCGGTATTGCCCTGGTCATCGACAGTGACTGCGAACGGCGTCTCCCCAAAGACGTCCTTGTCGCCGCGCACGACGAGCTGCGCGAGCGCCGCGTTGACCGCCGCCAGGCTGCCACTGAACGTGAGCGCGGTCGTGCCGTTGCCCGCAATCGAGGGCAGCCCCGCGGCGGGCACGGTCAGCGAAAGGCGGCTCGAGGCCAGCGTCACGGTGAGTGCGCCCTGACACGCGTCGGGATCGGTCAGGACGAGGCCGGGGACAGGCACGTAGGTGTCTTCGGTACCCGACGGCGTGACCGCGCCTTGGAGCTCGACGCCCGGCGTCTGGTTGGGACCGGGAGCCGGAGCCTCGACGGCGCCGATGTCGCACCGCCCGCCAATGGGCCGCGCCGTGCCGCGCTGATCGCTTGCGAGCCCGCCGTTGACGGCACCCCCGTCCCGCGCAGGGCTGCAGATCGTGGGCAGGCACGTCGGCGTGGGTCCGCCGTTGTCGGTGAGCGTGCCGAGCGCCGCATCGGCCACGACGACGTTGCCGCCGAGGTCGACGTAGGGCTCGAACCCGACGACGCTGCCAAAGAGCGAGGTGCCGGCCGCCGTCGTCATCAGGCCGCTCCAGACGTCGGGCTCGCTGCCCGCCGAGGAGTTGCCGGCCACGATCACGTCGCGCAAGGACACCGAAGCGGCTGCCCCATCGATACGCAGCCCACCGCCGTGCCCCTTGGCGTAGTTGGCGGTGACCGTGACGGCCGCGAGCGTCGCGGTGCTGCCGGGCCCAAGCGCGAGCCCGCCGCCGGCCGCGTCCGCCACATTACCGTACAGCGTGACGTTGGTGAGCTGAACGTTCCCAACAGCTTCAATGGCGCCGCCGTTCCAAGCCGAGGTGTTGGCTGAGAGCGTGGAGTCGCTCACGGTGAGCGATGGGCCCGTGGCGCGCACGCCGCCACCCGGGAAGGCCGCATTCGTCGCCTTGCAGCCCTTGAGGTGGACCCGCGCGAGCTCGGTGGCGCGCGCCGTGTGGAGGCAGCCACCACGGGAGGCCGTCGCGTTTTGCAGCGTCACGTCCGTGAGCTTGAGCGCCGTCCCGGCCGCGCTGGCGTCCAGGAGGTTGCCGTAGTTGCCGCTGGCGGGGGCCTGCACGATCAGCGAGCCGTCAATTGCGAGCGCCTTGGCGCCGGGGCCCGTGATCGTGACGGTCGGCGTCGCGGCTGCGAGCACGAGCGGGCTCTTGAGCACGAGCGTGCCGGAGAGGCCCGCCTGGAACGTGACCGTGATGTCCTCGGTGCCCTGCGGCGCGAGCGCCTGACGGAGCGAGCCGAGCCCGGTGTCGTTCAGATTGGTGACGACGGCGCTCTTGGCGTGCGCGACGCCCGCGAGGCCGCAGAGGATGAGCGCGAGACGCCCGTTCATGGGCTTCCTCCCTCCGGCGCTTGCTTGCACCGGTTCTGCTTCGTGATCACGAAGGCGACGCGGCGGTTCTTGGACCGCCCGGCCTCGGAGTCGTTGTCGGTGACCGGCTTGGAGAAGCCGAAGCCCTGGGCCTCGAGCCGCTGGGCCGCGATGCCCTTCTCGAGCAGGTAGCGGCGCACGGAGTCGGCCCGTCGCTGCGAGAGGCGCAGGTTGTACCACTCGGAGGCGAGGTTGTCGGTGTGGCCTTCGATGCGGACCTGCTTGATGTAGGGTGCGGCGTCGAGGACCTTCGCGAGCTGGTCGAGCAGCGGCAAGGACGCCACCTGGAGCGTGTCGGAGTCGAGCTTGAAGAAGACGTGCTCGAACACGACGCCCTGGCAGGTCACCTCGAAGTCGCCGCCCTCGTCGGGGCAGCCATCCTCGTCGTCGACGCCGTTCAGGACCTCGGGCGCATTCGGGCACTGGTCTGCGCGATCGAGGATGCCGTCCTGATCGTTGTCGGGGTCGGGGCAGCCGTCGTCGTCGGCGAAGCCGTCGCGATCCTCGGCGAGGCGCGGGCAGCGATCGGTGGCGTCCGGCACACCGTCCAGGTCATCGTCCAGGTCGGGACAGCCGTCGTCATCCTGGAAGCCATCGGCGTCCTCAGGTGTGTTGGGGCACTGGTCGGCCGCGCCCCGCACTCCGTCCCGATCCGGATCGTCGTCTGTCGCGACGACGGCGTCCTCCTCGGGACAGCCGTCCTCGTCCTCGACGCCGTCCGGATCCTCCGGTCGCGTGGGGCACTTGTCCTTCGCGTCGACGAGTCCGTCGCCGTCGCTGTCCTTGGTCTCTCGCGAGGGGCTGGCCCAGCCGACGCCCACCAGGAAGCGCACGTCCGGCGTACCGAAGCCCTGCAGCAGCCCCATGCCCAGCGTGGCGTCCGCCAAGAAGCCGTTTTGCAGCGCGAGCTTGCCGCCGACGCGGGCCTCGAGCGGGAAGGCGTCCAGGCCGAAGCTCTTGCCCAAGACCGAGATGCCGCCACCGAGCTCGGGGACGAGGTGAAAGGCGCCAAACGGGATGTCGGCGCCGAGGCCGTAGGTGAGCGTGTCGTCGACGGTGAGGTTGCCGAGCTCCGCGCGCTGCTTGAAGCGCCAGCCGACGTTGGCCATCAGCCGGGCACCGCCCGCAAACGTCCAGTCGAAGACGACGCGCGGCTCGGCCGAGAAGCCGCCGCCCAGAAACCGCTCCGGGTCACCCGACGGGATGAAGAAGGTGCTCTGGAGAGCGAGGCCGGCACGCGAGGACGCGCTCTGCGGCAGCAGCCGAACCTTGAGCGAGGCCCGAATGTCGCCCATGCCAAAGCCTTGCCCAGCGCCCAGGCCGCTCAGGTCCGAGGTGGTGTCGCCCCCCTGCGTGAGCACCATGGGCACGTCGATGCCGAGCTCCACCCAATCGTAGAAGCCAATCGCGGCGAGCAGGTGCATGACGACCTGGTCCTTGACCAGGCTCCGCGCGCGCCCGCCCTCGGGGTCGAGCTCGACGAGCAGGTTCCGCGCATACCCGACAAGCGCGGTGGCCGAGACCTCCCACGGGCCGAGCAATCGGCTCGAGCTGACGCCGAGCGGATCATCGCGCCGATTCGGGAGCGGGGCGAGCTGATTGGCGTCGAAGCCCTGCAGCACGGGCGTCTGCGCCGCGGCCGGCAGCGCCAACGTCAGCGTGAGCCACAGGACCGGACCCAGGATGCGGCGTTGACCAGACATGCGATTCCTCCCTCGCAATCACTCTGGATAGCGCGGGCGGATCGTCGGGTCGAAGATATTGTGGTAAACTAAATATAAGACGGGCGGTGAGGCGTGTTAGGGGCGCCACTCGACTGTGAGTCCGACCGTCGGGCCGGCGTAGGTCGAGCGCTTCTTGCAGGTGCTGACGAAGGCGGTGCCGGTCGCCGTATCGGTCTTGGCGCACTCGACGTCGTCGCGGCCGCTGAGCGCGCCACCGCCGACCAGCGGCGTGAAGTACCAGGAGCCGTGGCGCCCATTGCCAAAGGCGCGAATGCGGAGGCCGAGGTCGCCAAAGCCGTGATCCGGGGCGCCCTCGCCTTGGAGCACGAGCTGCAGCCGCGACGTAAGCGGGATGAAGAAGCTCGCGGAGGTGCCGCCGTAGCCGAACTTGCTCTCCCGATAGACGAAGGAGTTCTTCACGAGCACGTTCAGGCCGTCACGCGGCCCAAGCCGCGCCGTCTGAGCGAACGCGAAGCCGCTCACGTCCGTGTCGGCCGACTGCACGTAGCCGAGGCCGAGGCCGACCTCGAAGAACTCGCCGTCGAAGCTCAGCCCGCCGATGAAGCCGCCGTGGATCGCGGAGACGCCGTCCTCGGCGCCAAAACCGAACGCCAGCGGAATGGCCTCGAAGCTGAGCGCGATCGGCAGCTGGAAGCGGTAGCCGACCGAGAGAGCGGCGACCACGCCGAAGCCGCCCGTGCCGATCGGGATGAGAGGGCGCAGACCGAGGCCGACCTCGAAGTGGCCGCCGGTGCGCGGCGGGCGGAGCAGGCTGGCCGTGGGTGACTCCCGCGTTTTGGCCGCGAGCGTGCCGACCGGGACCTCCTCGTTGGAGCCGAGGGCGACCTCGGCGCGATCGTCGGCGACGACGGTCACGATGCCCACGGCCAGCGTCTCGACGCGCATGACTCCGCCTCCGGGCCCCATGAGGGCCGGGACGCGCGCGAACAGCGCCATGGTGTCGCTCACGTCGACGCCGTGGTTCTTGCCGAGCGAGACGATCGCCTTGCCGGGCGCGATCTCGACGACCTTGCCCTCCTTGACCTCGGGCTTCGCGTCGTTCGCGCGCGTCATGGGCGCCATGACAACGGGCGCCCCACCGGAGTCGCTGCGCACCTGGCCGAGGGGGCGCGCCTCGGGGCGGGCGAGACGAACCCACACCTCGCCATCGACCAAGAAGAAGCCCAGCACGTCACCCTCGGCGCGAGAGCGGGTCACCACGGTTGGCGTGGGCGCAAGCGACACGACGACGTAACCGTCGCGCCCGCACGCCACGTAGGCGGCGTTCCCTGACTCCAGCACGGAGACAGCGCCGCAGCCGAGCTCGAGCCGGAGGGGCTCGGCGCCGTCGGTGGCAATCACGAGCGCGCTGCCCTCGGTTCTGAGCGTGCGCGCGGCGTGCGCGACGTCGGCGAAACCGACGACACAGGCAACAGTGGCGGCCAATCCGACGACCCAGACAACGGAGGCAGCGCGGGTGTCGGGAGCGAGGATGGACATGACATGCCTCCTTGGGCGGTTCGACCGGACGGCGGCGTGAATAGCACGCGGAGGCCGACGAGGCGAACTTCAGGTCGGACGGCGGTCAGCCACGCCTGCGCGTCCCCGCCAATGGGTAGCGGCGATGGCATCGAAGGCGGCTTCCAATTGCCCCGGCTGGCCTGCTACCGTGGGGCTGGAGGTCACACCATGTCAGGTCACCCATCGCGCGTCGCGCTCTTCTGTACAACGCTTGCGCTTGCGGCGCTCAGCGCGTGTTCGAAGGACGACGGTCTCGGGACCGTCGGCGGAAATCAACCGACGCAGGACAGCGCCGGGGGCCAGGACACGGTTACGGCGGTCGACCCAGGGCCGCCGGCGCCGGAGACGCACGCGACGGGCCTGGCTCCGGTGCTCTATCGGTTGCTGCCCAGCCAAGGGCCGACCGAGGGCGGCTCGGTCATCGTCGTGGAGGGCGCGGGCTTCTACCCAACGGCGCGCGTGCGCTTCGGCACCGCGGAAGCCACGGTCGTCACGGTCTACGACCCGGGCCACATCGTGGTGAAGACCCCGGCGTCGGTGGCCGGCGTCATGGACGTCACGGTCGAGAACCCCGACGGAGGCAAGACGACCTTCGCCGGCGGCTTCACCTACTGGCTCAAGCAGCCCAACGCCGCGACGGAGGGCCCGCGGCTGGTCCAAGTCACGCCCAACTCGGGGCCCGCGGTCGGTGGGACGGCCGCCGCGCTCATCGGCACGACCTTCACGGAGGGCGCGGTCGTGCTGTTCAACTGGCGCCTCGTGCCCCAAGCCAGGGTCATCTCGGCGACGCAAGCCGCGTTCGTCACGTTGCCCGCACCGGCCGGAAGTGTGGACGTCGTGTTGACCAACCCGGATGGCCAGTCGTCCATCCTCACGAACGCCTTCGCTGCAACAGGCGGTCAAGAGCTCGAGCCCCCGCCGCACATCGGGGCGGTGTCGCCGGCCAGTGGCCCCGTCGGGGGGGGCACCGCAGTCACCATCACGGGAGACGGTCTGCGGCCCGGCTCGATCGCCTTGCTCGATGGCGCGCTCGTCACCGATTGGAAGGTCATCTCTGGCACTGAGGCGCGCTTCACGACCCCGAAGCACGCGCCCGGTGTCGCGCCGCTCTGGGTCTCCAACGCCGACGGCCAGTCGGCCTTTGCCAACAAGGCCTTCCTCTTCTTCGACGCCCCGCCCACTGTCTACCATGTCACGCCCGATTTGGGGCCGAGCGCTGGCGGCACGGTCGTCACCATTTCGGGAGCCCGATTCGCGCAAGGCGCGACGGTCAGCCTGGGCGGAAAGCCCTGCGCGGCGCTCACGGTCGTCGACGCGGCGCAGCTCACCTGCACGACGCCCGCGGGCACGACGAACACCTCGGTCGACCTGCTGTTGACCAACCCCGACGGCCTCGTAGCGCAGCTCCCCGCGGCCTTCCGGTACGAGGACCCCATCGCGCCGCCCCCGCTGACGCTCACGGGTGCCATCCCGATGCAGGGCCCCGCCGAGGGCGGCATCCTCGTCTACCTGCAAGGCACCGGCTTCACCGACGCCCTGGAGGTCCGCTTCGGCGACACCGTGGCGACGCCGGTGTGGGTGCCAGGCGCGGTCGGCCTCGTCGCGACGCTGCCACCGGGCGCGCCCGGCCAGGTGAAGGTCGGCGTGCGCGCCAAGCAGACGCTCGGCCCATGGGTGGAGCTTCCTTCGCCGTTTACCTACGTCGCCAAGCCCACGGTCCAGAAGCTGCTCGACCTCGAGAGCGTCCAGCCACCCTCGGGACCGACCGCGGGCGGCGGCCTCGTGCTGCTGCGCGGCGCGGCGTTTCCGCCGGACCTGGCCGTGTGGTTCGGGCCGACCAAGGCCGCGACGGTGCACGTCCTGTCCACGACTCTGGCGACGGTGCGGGTCCCCGCGGGCAAGGCGGGCGTCGTCGACGTCACGGTCGCGGACACGACAGGCGCGAGCGCCGCGCTCAAGAGCGGCTACCTCTACGCAACGCCGGACCCAGCGCAAGCGCCCAAGCTCACCAAGCTCGTCCCGCCGAGCGGTCCCGCGGCAGGCGGCACGCTCGCGCTCCTTCAAGGCTCCGGCCTCGTCCAGGGCGGGCTCGCGTTCCTCGACGCGACGCCGCTCGAGCACGTCACGCTGGTCGGCCCTTCCGCGGCCTCGCTGCGGTCGACGCCTCACGCGGCCGGCACCGTGGACGTGACGTGGGTCAACCCCGACGGCCAGTGGGCGGCGCTCAGCGGCGCCTTCACCTACGTCAGCGGCGCGCTCGGCACGGTCACCGTGAGCGGCATCACGCCGTTGCAGGGCTCCACGCTGGGCGGGACCGCCATCTCCGTCACGGGCTCGGGCTTCACGCCGGGCAGCCTCCTGTTCCTCGGCGGCATCCCGCACGACGTGACGGGCAACGGCTCCACGGCGCTGACCTCGGCGACGCAGCCCCACGCCGCGGGCGCCGTCGACGTCGCGGTCACCTCGCCGAGCGGCGTCACGGCCGTGTTGGCGAGCGGCTACACCTACGCGCTCGAGCCGCCCATCGTCCACGAGACCCTGCCATCCCATGGCGCCGCCGCGGGAGGAAACACGGTCACCGTCCTTGGGAGCGGGTTCGCCAACGGCGCCGGCGTCGCCTTTGGCGCCCTGCCCTGCCTGGGCGTCGTGGTCACCTCCCCGGCCGAGCTCAGCTGCCAGGCTCCCGCGGGGACGCCGGGCGCAAGCGTCGCCGTGACGGTGTCCAATCCGAGCGGCCTCGTGGGCACGCTCCCGAGCGCCTACACTTACGACGTGCCGGCGGGCGCTCCCGTCGTACTGACGGTGAGCCCCACGTCGGGACCGACGACCGGAGAGCTGCTTGTCCTCATCACCGGCCAGAGCTTCCAGCCGGGAGCCAGCGTGACGTTTGGCGCGGTGGCCTCCCCCGACGTCCACGTCCCGAGCAGCGACGCCATCGTGGCCGCTCTCCCGCCGGCGCCCGAGGGCACGGTCTCGGTCACGGTCAAGAACCCCGATGGCAAGGCGAGCACGCTGCCCAGCGCCTTTACGTACGTCGTGGCGAGCACCGGAGGCGGCCCTGCGCAGTCCGCGTCGCTAGCGGTCGTGACACCGCCGGCCGGTCCGGTCGCCGGCGGCGGCCACGTCATCCTGCGGGGCTATGGCTTCGTCGAGGGGATGCAGGCGAGCTTCGGCAAGACCGTCTCTCCCAAGGTCGTGCTCGTGGATCCGGGCACGGCGATCGCGACCGTGCCCGCCGCCGCGGGGCCAGGAGCGGTCGACGTGAGCCTCGTGCTGCCGTCGGGCGCGACCGCGAAGCTCGCGAGCGCCTATGCCTATGTGGCAGGCGTGGGCTCGGCGCCCGCGCTCACGGCCATCAAGCCGCCCATCGGCCCGACCATTGGCGGCACGCTGGCCCTGGTCACCGGGCAGAACCTCGACAGCGGCGCACTCGTTTTCATCGACGGCGTCCCGGCCACCGCCGTCCGTCGCAGCAGCAGCGCGCTCGGCACGTTCAAGACGCCGGCCAATGACGCAGGCCCCGCCGACGTCGAGTGGGTCAACCCGGACGGCTTCTGGGCGAAGCTCGAGGGCGCGTTCATCTACACGACCGGCGGCAAGGCGAGCACGACCGTCACCGCCGTGGTCCCGGTCCAAGGCTCGGTCGCCGGGGGCACCGTGCTCTCGGTCTCGGGGACGGGCTTCGCGCCGGGGAGTCTCCTGTTCCTCGACGGCGAGCCCATCGACGCCAAGGTGCTCTCGTCCAAGACGCTCACGGCCACGACGCCGCCGCACGCCGCGGGGCTCGTCGACCTGTCGGTGACCCCACCAGACGGCTGGACCGCGACGCTGCCGGGCGCGTTCAACTTCGTCGTCGAGCAGCCGTTCCTCGCAGCGGTGACGCCGTCGCTGGGCCTCGTCGCGGGCGGCACGACTGTCACGCTCGTCGGCCAGGGCTTCCACCCGAGCGCTCAGGTCACGTGGGCCGGCGGCACGGTCGCGGCGACCTGGCTCGACGGAGGTCACCTGACGCTGTCCGTCCCCGCGCACGACGTCGGCACGGTGGCCGTCACGGTCACGAACCCCGACGGGCTGTCGGACACGCTCGAGGGCGCTTACACGTATGTGCTGTCGCTGCCCGGAAGCGAAATCGGCCTGACCGGCGTGGCTCCCGCCTTCGTCCCGACCTCGGGCGGGACCTGGGTCGCCGTGACCGGGAAGAGTTTCGGCGTCGACACGGTCGCCCTGTTCGGGAACGCGGTCGCGACCAGCGCGACGCTCGTCGACGCGGGCACCCTGCTCGTCGCCGCGCCCGCGCAGGCGAGCCCCGGACCGGTGGACCTGAGCGTCGTGGCCACCTCGGGCGCGACGGCCAAGCTCCCGAAGGCCGTCGTCTACTACGACGCCGCGAGCCTCGGGCCCTGGCCGGTCGTGAGCAGCATGTTCCCCGTGCTCGGACCCACCGAGGGCGGCACCGTCGCGGCCATCGCCGTCGCCCCGGCGCGCGCGGACGCGGCCGTCTGGGTCGGCGACACGCAGGCCACGGTGCTCGGCACCGATGGCACCGACACGCTCGTCGTGAAGATGCCGCCCGCGTCTGCCGTCGGGACGCGCTCGGTGACCGTCGTCTTCCCTGAAGGCAAGGCCGGCGCGGTCTCCGGCGGATTCACGTATTACGTCAAGAAGCCCACTCAGGTCGCGCCCACGCTCGCGTCCATCGCCCCGACTGGTGGCAAGACCTCCGGCGGTCAGGCCGTCGCCCTCAAGGGACAGGCCTTTGCCAACGCGGCGCGCGGCTTCATCGGCTATCGGCCGCTCGTCGAGCCCAAGTGGACGAGCGCGCTTCAGCTCGACGGCAAGGCGCCCACGGGCACCGTCGGCCTCGCCGACGTCGCGGTCACCAACCCCGATGGCCTCACCGCCGTCCTGCCCGCGGGCTTCGCCTTCTCGGCGCCCAAGCCCAACGTCAACCTCGTCTTCCCCTCGGTCGGCTCCGTCAAGGGCGGGCTCTCCGTCGTCGTCAGCGGCGAGGACCTCCACGCGCAGGCCACGCTCACCTTCGGTGGCAAGGCGGGGACGAACGTCGTCGTGTTCTCGCCGCAGCTCATGACGGCCACGCTGCCCGCGACAGCGACCGCCGGCCCGGTCGACGTGACCGTCACCAACCCGGGCCCGCTCGCCGGCACGTTGGCCGGGGGATTCACCTACACCGACAAGACCTTCACCGCGCCCGCACCCGACGTCATGGCGTTGGTCCCGGCCCAAGGCCCATACGCCGGCGGCACCGTGCTCGCCCTCTACGGCGCGAGCTTCCAGCCGGGCGCGCAGGTGCTCTTTGGCGGCAAGCCTGCGACGGTGCACCGGGTGGAGGGCGGCTTTGCCGTCGTCACTTCGCCGTCTGGTTTCATCGGCGCGGTCGACGTCACCCTGCTCAATCCAGACGGCCAGGCCGACACGCTGCCGGCGGGCTTCAGCTACCTCACCCCCGCCGCCAAGACGCCGAAGCTCTTCGGCATCACGCCCTCGGCAGGCCCCGAGGCGGGTGGCACGCCCTCCATCCTCACGGGCGATGCGTTCACGGGCGGAGGCCTGGGCTTCGTGGGCTATCGGCCGCTGTCGTCGTGGACGGTGCTGAACGGCGCCATCGCCACGGGCACCATCGACACGCTCGAGCCCGGCGCGCACGACGTCGTCGAGACCAACGGCGACGGGCAGTCGGCTACACTCAAGGGCGGCTTCAGCTCCGTCGGTGCGCCCGTCATCGACGGCATCGAGCCGGCCTACGGTCCGACGAGCGGCGGCACGCTGGTGACCCTCGCCGGGAAGAACTTCGCCACGGGGCTCAAGCTCACCTTCGGCGGCGTGCCCGCGCAGGCGGTGCAGGTCCTGTCGCCGTTCGTGGTCAAGTGCCAGACGCCGCCGGGGACCGCGGGTCCGGCCCAGGTCAAGATCGTCAACCCGGACGCGCAGCTCACGGTCGCGGCCAGCCCGTTCGTCTATCTCGCCCCGCCCGAGATTACCGGCACTTTCCCGAAGCGCGGACCGGCGACCGGCGGCACGCCCGTCATCATCAGCGGCAACGGCCTGCTCACCACGAGCCAGGTGCTCTTTGGCAGCAAGCCGGCGACCAAGCTGAGCTGGCTCAGCCAGGGTGGGACGCAGACCGGCTCGAGCGCCGGCGACACGGTCAAAGCGCTCGTCGCGACCGCACCGCCGGGCACCATCGGCGCCAAGGTGGACCTGACGGTCACCAACCCCGACGGGCAGTCGGCCATCGCCTACGCGGCCTTCGAGTACGTCGATCCGGCCACGCTGGGTCCGGCTCCGACCCTCGGCGCCCTGCTTCCGCCGACGGGTCCCACGACCGGCGGGACCTGGGGCCTCGCCTCGGGCACGAACCTCGCGCCCGGGAGCCAGCTCGTGCTCGGTACGGCGCTCGCGGAGACTCACGTGCTCGCGGCCACCCAGCTGCGCTTCGTCTCCGGCGCGACGAGCGCTGCGGGCCCGGTCGATGTCTGGATCGTCCAGCCCGATGGGCAGTCGGCGCTCCTCCCCGATGGCTTCACCTACACGCTGCTATCGACCTTGGGGCCAGCCCCGGCAATCGCCGAGGTCGACCCCGAGCGGGGACCGACCAAGGGCGGGACCCACGTCACCGTCTCCGGCAACGGGCTCACGGCGCAAGCGCTCGTGTTCTTCGGTACGACGCCGGCACCGGCGGTCGCGCTACAGGGCGCAGCACTCGACGCGACGACGCCGCCGCATGGCCCGGGCACGGTGACGGTCACCGTCACCGCGAACGACGGCCAGACGGTGCATGCGCCGGACGCCTACACCTTTGTGCCGCCGCCGGTGCTCACCGGGATCGCCCCCGTGGCGGGACCCGCCGCGGGTGGGACGTACGTGACGCTGACGGGCCAGGACTTCGCCAAGACGCCGGTCATTTACTTCTGCGATGACTGGTCCCAGAACGACGCCTGCGCGCCGTGTGACGCCGTCGTCTTTACAAGCAAGACCACCGTTTCGTGCACGACCCCCGCGCACACGGCGGGTGACACCCAGGTCGTGCTCAAGAACCCCGACGGCCAGGTGTCCATCCTGGAGAGCGGCTTCCTGTTCCGCCCACCGCCGACCATCACCGCGCTCGTGCCACCGACGGGATCGACGCTCGGCGCGACCAAGGTGACCGTCTACGGCAAGGACTTCCAGCCCGGCGCCACCGTGACCATCGGCGGGACCGCGGCGTTGGACGTCACGGTCCTCGACTCCGAGACGCTCACGTTGACCACGCCACCGGGCACGGCCGGTCCCGCGGTCGTCGTGCTCAAGAACCCCGATGGCGGACTCAAGACGCTTGCGGGCGGCTTCGTGTACGTGCCACCGCCGATTGTGACCAACGTCTTCCCCAACCTCGGACCGGAGCCCGGCGGGACGGTCATCACGATTCAGGGCACCGGCTTCGTGCCGGGCGCGGCCAGCGCGGTCTCCAAGGTCCAGATCGGCCAGAACCTCGTCGACGCCGCCAAGGTCAATGTCATCTCGAGCCTGCTCATCCAGGCCGAGACGCCGCCGGGCGTCGGACCCGCGGCGGTCAAGGTCATCAACCCCGACGGCCAGACCGGCGTGCTCGCGGGCGCCTTCACGTATGTACCGCTCGTGCCCGCGCCTGAGGTCAAGACCGTGACCCCGCCGTATGGGCCGACCAGCGGCGGCTACATCGTGAAGCTCACAGGCAACCACTTCCTCGACGGCGCCGAGGTGGCCTTCGGCAAGGGCGACACCTGGTCGGTGTCCTATGACGTGTCGGTGAAGAACAACGGCACGTTGATTGTGTGCACCGCGCCGGCGCACCCCGCAGGGAAGGTCGACGTGCGCGTGACCAACACCGACGGTCAGTCGCACGCGCTCACGCTCGCGTTCGAGTACACCGAACCGCAGGGGCTTCCAGGACTTGCGTTCGCCGGGATCGAGCCCAAGCGCGGTCCGACGAAGGGCGGCTACTTCACGACGGTCTTCGGCCAAGGCTTCAAGCAGGGCATGAAGGTCTATGTCGGCAGCTCCAAGACCTCCACGTGGACCGAGGCGCTGGACGTCATTCGGCTCGGTCCGACGCTCCTGCGCGTCAAGATGCCGCAGATGCCCAAGGGTCCCGTCGACGTCCGTCTGTCCAATCCGGCGCTCGGCGGCGTGGCCGACGAGGTCATCGGCGCCGTCGCGTTCACGTACGGCCAAGGCGTCGTGATGACGCCGAAGGGTCACCTGTTGCCCATCGACGTCACACAGAACGATCGACAGCCGGTGATCTTCGACGCCAACGGCGACGCGCTGCCGGACGTGATGATCATGCACCACAACCAGAAGCCGGACCTGTTCATCAACACGCGGGACGCCCAGGGCAACGCGGGCGTGTTCGTCGATCAGACCGCGACCAACATTCAGTCGGACATCCCCACCAACTGCTGGGAGATGAACTTCGCGCGGCCCATCGACATCGACAAGGATGGCGACCTCGACGTGCTCTACTGGTCGGGCTATTGCTATTACGATCTCAAGGTCTGGCGGAACAATGGCAACGGCATCTTCAAGGTCGAGAGTGTCTCGACCAGCTACTATGGTGTCCAAGACGTGACGGTCGCCGACTTCAACTGTGACGGCCTCGTCGATGTGTTCCTCTCGCGCTGGTCCGACCAGCTCAAGGTGCTGCTCATCAATGACGGAACCGGGTACTTCCGCGAGCCGTCCTACAGCATGCCGTTCAACTACGACAGCATCCTTCCGGCGCACAAAGAGCCCACGCGCGCGGCCGCGGCAGCCGACGTCGACCACGACGGCGACATGGACCTCGTCATTGCCAACGATCAGGCCACGCAGGACCGGCTCTACTACAACAACTGCAACAACATCACGCTCCCCCCCCAGTGTGTCTACAACGTGCCGAACTGCACGATGACCGACCGCGACGGGCACCGCTACGCGTTCTGCAGCGAGGGGAAGAGTTGGTACGACGCCGACACGCACTGCAAGCGCTACGGGATGCGTCTGGCGACGGTGAACGACGCCGACGAGGGCGCGTTCCTCAAAGCGTCGATGGGCGATCACTCGTGGCTCGGCGGGTCGGACGCGGCCAAGGAGGGCACCTGGGCGTGGCTCTACGACGTGACGGCGCCGGCCGTGCCGTTCTGCGCCAACGAGCCCAACGGGAGCACGAGCGAACAGTGCACGCTCTGGCACAAGCAGAACGGCTGCGCCATCGACTCGTATTGCTACAGCGGCTATCGCTTCATCTGCGAGGCGCCCACAACCACCGCGTGCACGGTCAACTGGCAGTTCTCGGACGCGGCCTACGGGCCGAACAAGAACTTCCCGAACACCGGCTTCGATACGTGGGACGTGGAGGTCGTCGACATCGATCAGGACGGCTGGGAGGACGTGTTCATGACGAACCGGGGTCAGAGCAATCGCATCTATCGCAATATCGGTGGCAACTTCGTCGCCGACGACGGGACGCGCTTCCCACAGACCGAGGACAACATGGCGGCGTTCCGGACCGAGGTCACCGACGTCGATCAAGACGGCGACAAAGACCTCATCATCCAAAAGGACATCGGCAGCGGCAACTCGTGGGTCGATGTGTACTTCAACGACCGCGCGCAGGGCGGCCAAGGCGCCTTCGTGGCCGGCTCGCTCACCAACATCCCGACGCGACGCACCGAGGACAGCCTTTACTTCGGCGTGGGCGATCTCAACGCCGATGCGCTGCCGGATATCTACGTGGTCAACGGCAACAGCCAGGACTGGCTCTGGCTCAATCACGGCTTCAAAGAGGACGTGGCGATCATCGACCAGAATCGCGTGCCCATCGGCGCGTTTGCGAACAACACCATCCTCGGGACGCCCGAAGACGCGTGGACGACCTACTCCGCGGCGGTGGGCGACATCGATGGGGACCAGGATCTCGACATCGTGCTCGGCAACGCGGGCGGACAGCGCCCCCGGCTGTGGGTCAACGACGGCGCGGGCAACTTCTTCGACCAGACCGGGACGCGCCTACCGGACGTCAAGTACGGGCTGCGCGGCCTAGAGCTCGTCGACCTGAATGGCGATGGAGATCTCGACCTCGTCGGTGTCGCCACGCCCGAGGCCAACCAGCCCGGCGGCGTGCGTCTGTTCGCCAACAACGGCCAAGGCTTTTTCGTCGAGCGCACGACGCCGAATGTGCTCAACAACCCCACGGGCACCGGCTGGCGGGGGCTGTGCGTCGGCGACGTCGACCAGGACGGGGACTCGGACTTCGTCATCGTCGGCTCGTACTACACGCAGGACGCGGCCTATCTCGTGACGAACGGACAGGACGCGTTCAATACGGATATGTCCACGCTGTTCATCTCGCCGATCATGCCCTACCAGAACGGCAACTACAGCACGGTCACTTCGTGCACGCTGACCGACATGAACGGCGACGGGTGGCCCGACCTGTACCTGGGCATCGACGGTCAGCAGAATCGCCTGTACTTCAACGACACCCACGCCGTGTTCGTCTAGAAGACGCAGTCGCACCTCTCGGCCGTCTCAGACTCGTCGCGCGACGTCACCGTGCTCGACCTTGACCTGGACAACGACAAGGACATCTTCGTCACCAACAGCGGCGACGATCGCCTGCACCTCTCCGAGCTCAACTACAAGCTCGGCGACGTCACGGCCTCCAACCTGCCGACCGGCATGAACACCGACTCGACGGGCTCGATTGTCACCGACCTCGATGGCGACGGCCTGCCCGACATCCTGACGGTGAACTGGGGTCAGCAGAACAGCCTCCTGCTCAACGCCGGCGCGGCCTTCTTCGACAACTTCACCGACCAGCTCCCGAGAGACACGGACTACAACTACGGCGTGGCCATGGGCGACTTCGATCTCGACGGCGACACGGACGTGTTCACGTTCGGCACGAGCGTCGATCGCATCTACCTCAACGACACGCCGAAGTAGCGAGGGGACGGTCCTGACATGTTGCGATCCGCCTTCCCTTCCCTTTCGAGCGCTCTTGTGGTAAGTAGCGAGGGGACGGTCCTGACATGTTGCGATCCGCCTTCCCTTCCCTTTCGAGCCCACCTGTGCTACTCCCGCGCGCATGCTCAAGCAACTCACCCTACTCACCTTCATTCTCACGCTCGGTGCCTGCGCCGCGGAGGTCGAGGACCTGACGACGGAGGACCTCGGCGAGATGGACCTGGCCGAAGACGGCAAGGACGACTCCACGGCCAAGTCCTTCAAGCTCGCGGCCGGCAAGACGACCAAGCTGGCCTTCAAGGCCACGAGCACGCCGGTCGTGCTCACCATCAATTGTGGGCCGCCGTCGGATCCGGACGCGATTGGTCCGGTCTTCGCGCTGGATGCACCCACGCTTGGCGCCTGGGCGGCCAAGTCCACCGAGCGCGCGGGCTACTTCCGGTGGGCCGGCAAGCTCGCGGCGGGCACGCACGCGGTCAACGTCCTGGGGCGGATGGGCTCAGCGACCTGCAAGGTCAGCCTCACGAAGCAGGCCGCGTCGCAGAAGTGCCTCTCGCGCGCCGAGTGGCGCTCGTCGAACACGAACCACGAGCACATCCGCGTCGGCGAGGACGCGTCGTTCGACTGGGAGGAGTTCCCTGCGTCGGGCAGCCACTGGGGCGCGTGGCCCATGTGGAACCGCATCTACGAGAAGCCGGTCAAGACCGGGTTCCTGTTGCACGGCCTGGAGCATGGCGGTCTGGCCGTGAGCTCCAAGTCGGAGACCAAGGCCGAGCTCGACGCGGTCACGGCACTCGTGACGAGCTTCCAGAAGGCCACGCCGGACGCGACGCGCCTGTTCGTCACGCCCGATCCCAAGCAGCCGGCCGCCTATGCCATCCGCGGGTGGCGGTGGGCCTACGTGGCCGACTGCGTCGACGAGAAGAGCGCGCTCAGCTTCATGACGGCGCACTTCCGGCACGGGCGCGAGGACATCGACGCCGATCCGCCCATCCCGTTCGATCCCACGACCACGACGGTGCCGTGCGAGAACCTCATGGCGGCGCCGGACTCGTGTAACTAGCGATCATGCGAGCGATCGTGGCCTGGTTGTGCCGGGCCTTCCAGCGCACTCCAGCTGCGATGAGATCCCGAACGGCGTCGGAGTAGCGAAAGAAGTCCTGGTCCAGCGTCGGATCGATCTCCAGCAGGCGCTGCACCTCGTCTTGCGGCTGCGTGAACGGGTTGGGCTCCTCGGGCACGCGCGCGACGTCGAGCCACCAGCCGGTGAAGCCGTAGTGCGCGTGCCACCGGTCGTAGATGGTCGTCCCCGGAAACGGCACGAGGACCCCGCGGTTGTTGTAGTAGTCGACCCAGGGCGCGAGGTCCGCCATGAGGTCCATCGTGCGTTGGAGGCTGTCAGGTCCCTCTTCGGGAAAGCCGAACATGATGTTGACGACCGTGGTCATGCCGGCCTGCTTGGCGGCTTGGACGGCCGCGCGCACGTGCTCGGGGCGTTGGCCCTTCTGGATGACCCGAAGGATGTCGAGGTCACCGGACTCGATCCCGAAGTTCACCGCGACGCACCCCGCCTTGCGCATGCGCTCGAGATCGAACGGCTTGACCATGTTCCCCGGGGTGATGCAGGTCCACGTCGCGTTCTTGAGCGACGGCTCGGCCAGGATGGCGTCGCACAGCGCGTTCTGGCGCGGCCGGAGCGCGGTGAAGGCGTCGTCCCAGAATGGAAAGTGCATCACGCCGTATTGGTCGTGCAGCGCGCGCATCTCGGCGACGACGCTCGCGGCGCTGCGAAAGCGATACGCGCGGCCTGTCACGTAGTTCGCGCAGAAGGTGCAGCGCGCCGGACAGCCCCGGCTCGTGCAGAGGCCACCGGGGACGACCGTTCGGCCATCGGCCGAGTACCAGCTGGGGTCGTAGCAGCCATACGCGTGCAGCGGCCACGCGAGCCCGTCGAGGTCGGCGATGGCCTCGGCGCAGGTGCCCGCGTCGTCGCGCGTGCTGACGCCGGGCAGCGACGGCAACGGCCGACCCGACATCAGGCCGTCCACGATGGCGGGCAGGACCAGCTCGCCCTCACCAGCGACGCTCACGTCGATGCCGTGCGCGAGCGGCTCCCCGGGGCACACGGTCGGATGCGGTCCGCCGGCGACAATCCACCGCGCGACCGGGCGCAGCTGGCGCGCCAGGGCGTAACCGCGCGCGGCGTTGTTGGTAAACAGCGTGAGGCCCATGACGTCGGGAGCGAAGGCCTCCGCGAAGGCGACGGCGCCGCGGTCGTCGAGCTCGAGCCGCGAGGCCGCCAGGTCGAGGCAGCGCACCTCATGGCCTCGCGCGAGCAGCGCCGCGGCGATGGCTTGCTGGCCGAGGTAAGGCGCTCCAAGCCGCTGCGGGAGCCGGGGCATGATGAGCAGGACACGAGCCATCGTGCGCGCTAGCCTACAGGAGCCGTAGAGCGCCTGCTCATCATTTTTCAACGGCGCCGTGCTACCGTCCCGGCCGTGATGGACGCACCGACCTATCGTCGCTTTGCTCCGGGCGATCCCACCCCCCGCGTCGGGCTCGTCCTCTGGGATCTCGGCGGCGTCGTCGTGGACGTCGACCTCGACCGCGGCCGCGCGGAGCTGCTCCGGCGCACGGGACGGGACGTCTTCGAGGCCGCCTTCTTCGATCCCGAGACGCGCCTCAAGGAGCGGCTCGACCGGGGCGAGCTCACCGCCGAGGCCGGGCTCAACGCGCTCCAAGAGCGGCTCGGCGTCGCGCCCGTGGACGCCATCGCGGCCTGGAACGCGGTGCTCACCGTGCGCCCCGAGGTCACGGCCCTCATTTTGGCCCTCGCAGTGCCGGTCGGCGTCATCTCGAACGCCGATCCCGTCCACGCCGCCTTTATTCGGGCGAACGCGGGGATCGACTCCGTGGTCCAGCACTGGACCTGGAGCTACGAACATCGCGCGATGAAGCCCGACGCCGCGCTGTTCGAGCGCGCGCTCGAGGTCCATGACGCGGCGCCGCCGGAGGTACTGCTCATCGACGATCGCGAGGACAACGTCGCCGCCGCGCTCGCGCTCGGAATGGACGCGGTGCGCTACACGACGCCCTCTGACCTGCACCTCGCGCTCCGGGCGCGGGGCCTGGCCCTGCCGTGACGCGCCGTCGCTGGCTGTCGTTCGCCATGCTGGCCCTCTGCGGCGGCGTGTTCGCCTGGTCGATGAAGGCGCGACCGCGCGAGGTGACCATCGTCTTTGTGCTCACGAGCCTGGAGATCTCCACCGACCACGGGCTGCTGCGCCACGAGAGCGTCTCCCGCCTGAGGTGCCGCGTCTTGAGAGAGGACGGCGAGGCCATCGCCACCATCGACGTGCCGCGACCGGGAGCGGTCTCCGCGCCGGCGCTGGTCACGCTGCCGAGCGGCGAGTACGCCCTGGAGGTGCGCCTCGAGCTCACCGACGGTCGCGGGGGCTCTCAGACACGGACCTTCCTGCGGCGCGCCAAGCTGGACGAAGACCGCGTCCAGGTGACGCTCTGAGCGTCGCGCTCAGCCCTTGACCCCGCCTGCCGTGAGCCCGCCGACGAGGTAGCGCTCCAGGCGATAGAAGAGCGCCATGACGGGGATGGAGACGATGACCGAGGCCGCCGCGAAGCTGCCCCAGAGCGTGGACTTCGGGTCCGCGTACCGCTGGATGGTGACCGGCAGCGTGTAGGCGAGCGGCTCGTCGTTGAAGGTGAACGCCAGTACGAACTCGTTCCACGCGGTCATGAACGAGAAGAGCGCCGTCACCGCGATCGCCGGCGCCGCGAGCGGCAGGACAATCTTCCAGAAGATGGTGAACCGGCTGGCGCCGTCGATGAGCGCGGACTCCTCGAGCTCCTTGGGAATGGTATCGAAGTAGCCCTTGAGCATCCAGACGCAGAACGGGATGGCGGTCGTGGCGTAGACCAGGACGAGCCCCAGCATGGAGTCGAGCAGGTTCAAGCGATTGAGCAGCACGTAGAGCGGGATGAGCGTCAGCACGCCGGGGAACATCTGCGTCACCAGAAACATCGTCATGCTGGTCCGCCGTCCGTAGAAGCGGAAGCGGCTCATGGCGTAGGCGGCCGTGGTCGCGAGGGCCACGCCCACGATCGTCGTTGCGCCGCTCACGATCAGGCTGTTCCAGAGCTGCGGTCCAAAGAGCCACGCGCCGTCGTCGGTGCGGTTGCCGAGCACGTCGCGGAAATGCGCCAACGTCCACTCACCCGAGAGCGGGTTCATCTTCGTCTGAAAGCCTTGCCCCGGCGCGAGCGCCTTGCGGAGCACAAGCAGGACGGGCCAGAGCACGAGCGCGGTGACCGGCAGGAGCACGAGGTGCGGCCACGCGGAGGACCAGTGACGGCGAAGCCCGGACATCCCTGCGAGCCTAGCAAGCCGACACGCCGGCGTCACCTCAGTTGCGTCGCGCGCCGTCCACAGGTTGAATCGCCGCGGTGAGCGACCCCACGAGCCCAGCACCGTCGCGCCCGGAGTCCTTGCGCGTGCTCGGCCTGGCGGGGCTCCCGTTCGTCGTGATGTTCGCGTTCGTGTTGCACGCGTACAGCCGGGACGTCGCCGGAGCGCCGACGGTGCCTCCGTCGGGCCCGGACGCGCCGCTCCGGTCGGGGGCGGTCGATGCACGCGTCGTGATCGTCATCGTGGACAGCCTGGCGCGACGCGACGCGCTGGACGCGCCGATGATGCCCTCGCTCGCATCGCTGAGAGCCACCGGGCTCCACGGGCCCCTGCATTCGTGCGCCGCCAACTTTACACTGCCCTGTCTGCTCACCGCGTTCGAGGGGCGAGCCTCGCCGTTCCTTGCGGCGCTCTCCAACTTCCAGGCCACGGCGCGCACGCAGCCGAGCCTCCTGCGCGCGCTCCGAGCGCGCGGCGATCGCGTCGCGCTCATCTCCGATCACACGCTGCCCGAGCTCTACCCGGGAACCTTCGTCGATGGCGGGAGCACCGAAGAGAGCGGCATCCCCATCGATGAGCGCGATCGGTGGACCTTCGACCAGGCGCGGGGCTGGCTCGCAGCGCGGTCGCACGAGGTGCTCGTCCTGCACGTCGTTGGCACCGACAAGGTCTCGCACGTCGCGACCTTCCAGGACGGTGAGTATCAGACCGTCTTCCGCGAGGCGGACGCGTTCGTCGGCGAGCTGATGCGGACGCTCGACCTCTCCCGTGACACGCTCGTCGTGTTCGGCGATCACGGTCACGGCAAGAACGGCGATCACGACCGGGACGCCTACTATCTCGCCGCCGGGCCGGGACTGGCGCGCGGCGAGGTCGCTCTGGATCAGACGAGCCTACTGTTCCTGCTCGCCCGGGTGACCGGGACCGCTCTCCCTGAGCACTACGAGGGGACGCTGGCCTGGGAGCTCCTCGCCGCCGAGGACCGCGCTGAAGCCGGGTGGCGCGAGACGGTCGCGCGCGCCTGGGACCTCCCGGAGTCGAGTCGCACCGCGCTCGAGGCCGCGCTCGGCGAGAAGCACGCGCGCCTGAGCGATCGACCGCTCCAGTCGCTCATCGGCCTGCTGCCGTGGCTGCTCGCGATGCTGTGGCTGCTCGCGCTGTTGTGGCAGGTGACGCTTGCGCGCATCCCCCCACCCGCGTGGCTCGGAGTCTCGGTTCTGGCCGGACTGGCGGCGTGCCTTCTGGCGGTGGCGTGGGCGCCGTGGCTGTCGTGGCTCGCGCTCGGCGCCCTCGTCTGGCGCCTCGGGCCATCCCTCGCCCGACCGCTGGCCGTGGGGGCACTCCTGGCGCTCGCGGTCGCGACGACCGGCGTGCTCATCCCGGTCATCGTCCGCATCTTCCACGTCACCGACGACTCGCTGGGACCCCTCGTGCTTTGGTTCGGCGTCACGCTCGGCACGCCGGCGCTCGCGGGCGCGCTGATTCCTCCGACGGCCGAGCGCGGTCGGACGGCGGCGGCCGCCCTCGCTGCGCTCACGGTCGCAGCGCTCCTGCCAGCCCCGGGCGTCTATTACTACGCCGTACTGCAATCGGTGTCCCACGTCCTGCCCGTCGGTCTGCTCCTCGTGGCCCTGACCCAGCCGTCGCTTCGGCGGTCACCCGCGCGTTGGTGGCTGACCGCCGGTGTCGCCACCGCGCTGCCCTTGCTGGCGGTACAAGCGGGCGGCTGGGACTTCCACTATCGCGTCGTGCTCTGGCTGAACTCGCGTGGCGAGGCTGTCTCCAGCGTGACCGCCGGCCTCATGGCCGTCCTGGTGGCCGCTGTCGCGCGACGCCAAGGCACGACGGCTATGCTCCTCGCGGGGATCGCGACGGCCGCCGCCGCCGCGCTGCTCCAGGGCCCGTTCGAGTTCGACGCCTGTCGCGTCGGCGCCCTGCTCTGTGCGGTCGTGCCGGCGGCCTGCGCGCTGCCGCTGCTTCTGGGAGAGGGCCAAGCACCTCCGACGCGCACGCAGAGGCTCTGGGCCGCGATCGCGCTCGCCGGGTTGTGCGCCGTTGGGACATGGGTCGCGACCGAAGGCCCGTACCTCCGCAATATGCGGGTCGACTTTGCGCTGCGCTGGCTGGGCAAGACGTTCTCGAACGAGCACACGCTCGCGATCGCCGCAGGCACCGTCATCATCGCCAAGTACGCGACGCTCGTGCTTCTCTTTGTCATCGCGGCCACCGCCGCGCTTGGGGCACGTCGCGCGGCGACGACGGTTGCTCCGTTGGCGTTGGCGCTGCTCGGCGTCAAGCTGCTGGCCTTGGCCCTACAGATGAGCGCCGTTGCCTTCGTCGAGGAGGAGAAATCGTCGGATCTGCTGTTGCAGGAGGCGATGGGGATCTGGTTTACGGGAGTCGTACTCTGGCTGGGTTTTGCGGCCTCCGCGGCGGGCGGGCGAGTCCTGCCGCACTCCCCCGAACAACTTACATAACACAAAAAATACGAGGAGACTTGAAGTTCGACGAGCGCGGACCGATAGAAGAAGGAACCATGACTTCGCGGTGAAAGGGACCGCGGCGGTCGAAGGTCGAAGGGCAGTCACCGGGGTGACCCTAACGAGACATCGCGAGGTACCGACTCATGTACCGCCTCCTCAAGCGCGTCATCTACCGTGGCGCTCGAGCGCTTGGCCTCTTTCGGCTCGCCTGGCTGTTGACCGGTCGTGGTCTGCGGATCCTGGGATACCACGCGCTCTCACGCGACGATGAGCACCACTACGCGCCCGACGTGTTTATGGCGCAGGCCACGTTTCGCCGCCGTCTCGCGCTGCTGAAGCGTTGGAGGGTCACCGTGCTCGGCCTTGGGGATGCGCTCGCGCGCCTCGACGCTGGCACGCTCCCGCGAGGCGCGACGGTCGTCACCTTCGACGACGGTTGGGCCACGACGGCCGAGGCGGTCCGGCTACTGCGGAGCGACGCGATGCCTGCGACCGTCTACGTCACGACGCAGGAGGCGCTGTCGGCCGAGCCTGTGTTTCGCCATGTGGTCCGCTATCTGCTCCAGCGCACGAAGACCGAGACGCTGACGCTGGAGGGCCTCCTCGACGATGGGCGCACCACAGCGTCGATTCGCACGACTGAAGAGCAGCAGGTGCTGGCCGAGCAGCTGATCGCACGCTGGGAGCCCGAGCGAGACCCAGCGGGCCTCGAGGCAATCGCTCGCACGTTGGCGGCGCGACTCGGGGACAGCTACGACCGCATCGTCACGTCAGGGCTGTTGACCATGCTTGGCGCCGAGGGCGTCCGCACGCTCGCCCACGAAGGCACCGACATCCAGCTGCATACGCACCGGCACCACTTTCCGGTCGGCGCGCTCGAAGCCCTGAGCGAGCTGCGCGAGAACCGGGAGCACCTCGAGCCACTCACGTCTGCAACGACGGAGCACTTCTGCTATCCGTGCGGCCGTTGGAGCCCCGAGCACTGGCGTCCTCTCCACGAGGCCGGAGTCAAGACGGCCGTCACGTCCGATCCGGGCTTCAACTACCGCGCGACGCCGAGGCTTGCCCTCAAGCGGTTCTTGGACTCCGAGTGCATCTCGGACATCGAGTTCGAGGCCGAGATCAGCGGCTTTCAGGAGCTCTTGCGCCGAGCGCGTGGCGCGGTCTCCCGCGCCGTACGCCGTTCGAGCGCGACGGCCGCCGCCGTTGGCGGCCACCCGGCGGTCGAGCCCCTCCTCTTGGTGGCAGCCACTCTGGAAGCCTGAGCATCGGCCACGGCCAGGACGAATCGCCCCTTGTGGTGCCGTCGTAGTTCTGATAGGCGGGGCACCCGAAGCGCCTCTGGGGCTGGTGGAGTCGTGCAGGTGCACTGGCTCCCGGCCCCAACCAAGGCGCCACGCGACGTGCGCGAGCACAGGGGCAGAGGAGCAGAGTCACATGAAGAGCTGGGTAAAGACATTGTCGGTGGCTGTGGCCGCCGTGGCCGTGAGCCTGACGGGCTGCAAGAAGGCCGAGCCCAAGAAGGAAGAGCCCAAGAAGGTCGAGCCGGCCAAGGCCGCCGAGCCCAAGAAGGAGGAGCCCAAGAAGGAGGAGCCCAAGGCTGGCGAGCCCAAGAAGGAGGAGCCCAAGGCCGAGCCCAAGAAGGAGGAGCCCAAGGCCGCCGAGCCCAAGAAGGAGGAGCCCAAGGCGCCTGCGGCAGCCGGCAACCTCGAGGTGATCAAGAAGTACTTCGCCGCGCTCGACGCAGGGAACCCGGATTGGACGCTGTATGCGGCCGACGCCGAGGTCACGTTCGTCGGTTCGCCCATGCCGCCGGCCAAGGGCATCGAGGCCGTCAAGGCATCGATGGGACCGCTGGGTAAGGCGTTCAGCGGCATGAAGCACGGCTTGGCCCGAATCTACGACGGGGGAGACACCGTCGTCGTGCAGGGCGTCATGAACGGCAAGAACACAGGCGAGTTCATGGGCAAGCCTGCGACCAACAAGGACTGCGGCATGGAGTTCGCTACGGTCTACACGTTTGCCGGTGGCAAGATCGCCAAGTCACAGATCTACGGTGACATGGCCACGCTCATGGCGCAGATGGGAATGATCCCCAACCGTCCCGCGCCGGCAGTCCCGGCACTCCCTGCCACGACCGAGGTCGTCAAGGTGGCCCCGAACGAGGCGCGGCTCAAGGAGTACAACGAGGGCGGCGAGGCCATGGGCAAGAACGACATGGCGTGGTTCGACGCGCGCATGGACGCCAACGTCGAGATGGTCGATCACGCGATGGGCATGCGGCTCAAGGGCATGGAGGCCTGGAAGAAGGGCGTCAGCGAGTGGAAGGCCGGCTTCCCCGAGTCCAAGATGGCCTCGACCTCGGTCTGGACGGCGGGCGACTACGTCGTCGCCACGGGCGTCTGGAGCGGCAAGAACACGGGCGACATGGGCGAGATCAAGGCCACCAACAAGGAGGCCAAGATCGACTACCTGCACGTGCTGAAGTACGCCAACGGCAAGGTCGTGTGGGACGAGATGTACTCGAGCTCGATGCAGTTCGCGATGCAGCTCGGCCTGATGGATGCACCGAAGGCTCCCGAGGGTGGCGCCGCTCCTGCGGGCGACAAGCCGGCGGGCGACAAGGCCGCCGCTCCCGAGGGCGACAAGCCCGCGGCTCCGGCGGGTGACAAGGCCGCTGCCCCCGCAGGCGACAAGCCGGCGGGCGACAAGCCGGCCGCGCCCGCCTCCAAGTAGCTCGCGATGTTGGCCAGCGGCTCGCTCGACGGGCCGCAGCCAATCCCACGCAGCCAATCCCACGCAGCCAATCCCACCCCGTCAATCCGTCACTCCACGACGAATTCGCTAGGCCCGCCCCTGGGGGGACCGAGTACACTACGCGACCATGTCGCCGTCCGTACTTCGCTGCGTCTTTCTCGTGAGCGCCCTGGCTATCGCTTCCCACGCGGGGGCGGTCACTTACTGCATCGCCAAAGACAACGTCTTTGGTATCGACGTGTCCAAGTGGCAAGGCAAGATCGACTGGAAGAAGGCCAAGGCCGACGGCGTGGTGTTTGCCTACGCGCGCGCCACCAATGGCACGGGCATCATGGACGAGTGGTTCGATGAGAACTGGGCCGGCATGAAGGCCAACGGCATCATCCGCGGTGCCTATCAGTTTTTTCGGCCGGGGCAGGACGCCAAGGCGCAGGCCAACCTCATGCTGCAGAAGATCGGCACGCTCGGCGCCGGTGACCTCCCGCCGATGATCGACGTCGAAGAGGATGACGGCCAGGCGCCTTCGGTGGTGGCCAAGAAGGTCGGCGAGTGGCTCGCCATCGTCGAGGCCGCCACGGGCAAGAAGCCGTTTATTTACACGGGTACCTGGTTCTGGGATCCGCAGGTCGGGAGCGCTGCGTACAAGGACTACCCGCTCTGGGAGTCGTGGTACTGCACCGGCTGCTGCCCGAAGCTCCCGTCGCCGTGGACCTCCATGCTGCTCTGGCAGTACTCGTCGACCGGGAGCGTCAACGGCATCTCGGGCAATGTGGACACGAACCTGTTCGATGGCCCGTTGTCGGAGCTGTTGACCTACACCTTCGGCGACACGCCGCCGCCGGTGAACGGCCCGGTCATGGAGATCAGCGCCAAGACGTCAGCGCCCGACGTCCGCAAGGAAGGTCCGTCGGCGGGCATCGGGGACACGTTCGAGGGCGACACGATCTCGGTCGACATCATCGTGAAGAACGCCGGAAACAAGAACACGCCCGACTACGTCAAGATTGGCTATTGGGTCGAGGCGCCCTACCTCGGCATCAAGACGTACACCATCTACTCGGACTGGCCGGCCAAAGACGGCAAGACCTGGAAGGTGAACGACTCGGACACGGCCCCAGACAACCCGCCGAAGACCGCTGTCCCGAGCACGGGTCCCATGAACCTGTACGCGATGGCCGCAGGAGAGTCGAAGCGGATCCACTTCGTCATCGACGCCAAGAAGTACAGCCTGGGAGCCGCCGATCACCCCGATGTGCGTGCGTGGATCTGGCATGTCGGAGGCTACTATGGCGAGCAGACGAGCTGGGACGATCCGGTCGAGACGAACAAGGCCGGCAAGCTGCTGCGCACCTACGTCCAGCACGACGTCTTCGGCAAGACGCACTGGGAGTGGAATGGCGCGGGGCCGGAGACCGAGGGGTGGACGATCGGCAACGCGCTCAAGACGCTGTCGGTCAACACGGTCGACCACTGCATCGCGGGGGACATGAACGGCGCGGACCCGTTCCTGGTCTCGCCGGCCACGATTATCGACGCGAGCAAGCTCAAGGGCATCGAGGCGCGCGTGCGCTACTACGTCGCGACGGGTGCGGCGCGGCTGTATTGGACGACCACGGCCGAACCGCAATTCGACGAGGCCAAGGCCATCGACTTCGAGTCCACCGGGGACAAGGCGTTTCACGCCGTGGAGATCGATCTGTCGAAGCACCCGAAATGGGCGGGCACCGTCACCAAGCTGCGCCTCGACCCGCTCACGACCGGGACCGGGTGGTACGACATCGACTATGTGCGCGCGGTCGCGGGCGCTGGGCCGACGACCGGCGACAGCGACAAGGACGGCCACGTCAACTCCAAAGACTGTGACGACACGAACGCGGCGATTCACCCCGGGGCGACCGAGGTGTGCAATCAGAAGGACGACGACTGCGACGGCAAGGTCGACGAGGGCGTCGCGGGCTGCCAGGGCGGGTGCATCAAGACGGGGCCCGAGGTATGCGGCAACGGCAAGGACGACGACTGCAACGGCACCGCCGACGACGGCTGCAACGGCTGCGTGCCCACGGGCGCCGAGGTGTGCGGCAACGGCAAGGACGACGACTGCAACGGCGCGACCGACGAAGGCTGTACGGGCTGCTCGGGCGGCGCGCAGCCGGAGACCTGCAATGGCCAGGACGATGACTGCGACGGCAAGGTCGACGAGGACTTCCAGGTGGGCGCGGCCTGCGGTGCGGGCGTCGGCGCCTGCTACGTCCCGGGCCAGATCGGCTGCGGAAGCGACGGCAAGCCCTACTGCTCCGCCAAGCCCGGCACTCCGGGGACCGAGGTCTGCAACGGCCTAGACGACGACTGTGACGGGCAGGCTGACGAGGGCTTCGACGTCGGGAAGGCGTGCAGCCTCTCGGTCCTGTCCTGCACCTCGAAAGGCGTCACGGTGTGTCAGCTCGACGGCACGGTCGACTGCGGCGCGCCCAAGCCGGTCGCGGGACCGGAGGTCTGCAACGGCCTCGATGACGACTGCGACGGGCAAACCGACGAGGGCTTCGGCATCGGTGAGGCCTGCACGACGGGCGAGGGCGCCTGCGCCGCCAGCGGAACGCGCGCGTGCGACGGGGAGGACGGCACGCGGTGCCACGTTGCGGTGCCTGCTGGCGCAGTCGAGGTCTGCAATGGCGTCGACGACGATTGCGATGGTGAGGTCGACGAGGGCTTCGAGGTCGGCGAGCCGTGCGAGGCCCAGGAGGGCTCGTGTCGCATCAAGGGCAACCTCACGTGTGCCAAGACGGGCGCTGCGGGGCTGCGATGTCGACCCCGAACACGCGTGGATCCGAGCTGCAACCCCATCCCGGGCACCGGACCGAGCTCGGTGAACCCCGAGGCCAAGACGAGCGGTGACGTGGTGTCGTTTGGCGGAGGGTGGAGCGACACGAGCACGGGCGCCCAGACCAGCGGTCAATCGAGCGACGGCTGCGCCCAGGGCGCGCACTCTCGACCGAGCGCGCTCCTCCTCGCCGCGCTGGCGCTGCTCGTGACCGCGGGCCTCGGTCGTCGTCGGAGTGCGCGCGCGCCACGATCGACGTAGCCACGGCGGCCGTCCTGGCTATACTCTGCCGCCGCGAGCGCGGTGGGAGACCGAACATGAGCGTGAGTCGACATGGTGGATGGATGGTGGTGCTGGTCACGCTGAGCCAAGCCTGCGTGACCGGAGGCGGCGGCGGCAAGAAGGCCGCCGCGACGACGGGCAGCGGTGGCGCGGACTCGAACATCAGCTTCGGGACGAGTGATGGCGGCGGCACCGGGGTCAGCACGGACGCGACGGGTGGCGGAACCGCCGACGGGAGCACCGGTGGAGCCACGGGCGGAGGCGCGTGTCAGCCCGGCAAGAGCACGTGCGAGGGCAACAACAAGGTCCAGTGCACGCCCGCGGGCCAGTGGGGGGCGCCCGAGCCCTGCCCGGCCGGCACGGTCTGTGACTCGGGCGTCTGCCACGCCTGTCAGTCGGGCCAGCGCATCTGCCAGGGCCTCGACGTGCTCGAGTGCGGCGGCGACGGCCAGCTCAACAAGATCACGACCTGTCCGAGCGATCAGTTCTGCGTCAAGGGGCTCTGCGTCGCCTGCTCGCCGGGAACCAAGGAGTGTCGGGTGGGTGGCAACAACCTGTTCGAGACGTGGGAGTGCAAGGCCATCTCCGCCGAAGCTGCCGAGTGGCAGAAGACCGCGACCTGCCCCGATACGGCCGACTGCCAGCTCGGCATCTGTGTCGAGCCGTGCTCGTCGGACTTCAAGCTCAATACCAACCAAGGCTGTGACTACTACGCGGTGGATCTGGAGAACTCGACTCAGGAGGCTTTCAAGGACGGCCCGAGCGCCGCGAACGCCCAATTCGCGGTCATCGTCTCGAATCCGTCGGCCAGCAAGGATCTCACGGTCACCGTGCACGAGACGTTCAAGGGGCCGGCCATCGTTACCAAGACGCTCAAGCCCAAGGGGCTCGAGATCATCAAGCTCGGGCCACGGAACGTGACTGGGACCGTCAAGGACTTCCTGGCGTGGCGGCTCAAGGGGGACAAGCCCTTCGTGGCCTATCAGTTCAATCCTCTGGACAACGTGAACCCGGTGTACTCGAACGACGCGACCATCCTCTTGCCCACCAACGCCGTCAACAAGGACTACCTCGTGATGACGGGCACGGGGGGCGGCGCGTTCCTCACGGTCGTTGGGACCAAGGCCGGGACGGAGGTCACCGTCACGGTTACCGCGACGACCGACGCCGGTGAGGGCATTCCAGAGTTGCTGCCAGGCGAGCACTTCCAAACGACGCTCGACGCAGGTCAGCTGCTGAACCTCCGCGCGACGCAGAAGCCAGGCCAGGGCGAGACGCTCACCGGCAGCCGGGTCGAGGCCTCCGCCAACGTCATGGTCTTTGCCGGCAACGTCGCCACCAGCACGGGCGAGCGCTGCTGCGCCGACCACCTCGAGATGCAGATGTTCCCGACGAGCACTTGGGGCACGACCTATGTCGCTGGCAAGTTCCAGCCCCGCGGTGTCGAGTCGGACCACTGGCGCATCCTGGCAGCGGAAGACGGCACGGAGGTCTCGTTCTCGGGCGGGGTCTCGAACCCCGTCACCTTGAACCGGGGCCAGTCCAAGGACATCGCCACGACCGCCGATTTCGTGATCACGGCCACCAAGCCCATCCTGGTGGGGCAATTCATGGCGTCCTCCTATGAGACGCTGCCGGAGGGAACGTTCTGCAAGACGAGCGCAGACTGCTCGAGCGGCGCGTGCTCTTCTGAGGATGGCAACGGCGAGTGCCTGGACACGTGTGACCCGGCACAGGCGGGCTGCCTCGCGCACGAGGCCTGCATCGACAACAGCTACTTCTCCGACCAGGCCCCCAAGTCGGGCGGCTCCTGCTTCGGCCGCTTCTGCGGGGCCGGCTTCAAGGCGTGCGGCGCGACCGCCACGTGCGTGGTCCAGTCCGAGCCGCCAGGGATTTGCTACCAGACCTGCACCGGGGGCGGGATCGGCGCGTGCGGCAGCCAGGGCGAGTGCATCGAGGGCACGACCTTTGGCGACCTGTGCGTCCGCAAGGACTGCGCCTCGGCGGGCGACTGCGGAACGGGCTACTACTGCCTCCCGCCCGCGCCCGACAAGCCGACCGATCCCGGCCAGTGCGTCAAGAAGTGCACGCCATCGAACAATTGCCCCAAGTCCGGCTCCAAGTGCCTGCCCCCTGGGCTCGCCGCCAACGAGGCGATCAAGTCCGGTCTCTGTATCCCGCCGGAGTGTACGTCGGACGCTGACTGTGACTCCGGCCGCGCCTGCTACATCCCGCCAGGTGATCAGGCCGGCTACTGCACCGTCATTGGCGATCCCACGTTCAGCTTGGCGGTCCCGGTCGAACAGTGGCGCAAGGACTACGTCTTCCTCACGCCCATCGCCTACTCGGTCAACTACATCAACGTCCTCGCGCCGACCTCCGCGTTCGTGCAGCTCGACGGCAAGGACGTGCCCGCTGCGAGCTTCAAGAACGTCGAGGGGACAAAGTACATGGTTGCGCGAGTGCCTGTGAAGGACGGAACGCACACGATCGCTGCCACCGAGGCCGTCAGCGTGATTGTGTACGGCTATCACAAGGACGTGTCCTACGGCTATCCGGCCGGGCTGAACCTCACCGAGCTCAAGAAGTAGCCAGAGTTACTACATGAGTCGCACGGCCATCATCGAGGCCGCGATCCGCGAGGCCGCCGGTGGGGCCGTGTGGTCGCGAGGAGTCGCGCTGCTCCGGGCCGCGCGCGTCGCCATCGAGAGCGACGACGGGGACGCCATCAAGCTGCGCGTTGCGGCGCCGGGCACCGTTCTTGCGCCGTCGGTGACGCTGTTCACCGAGGACGTCGACGAGCCCGACTGGACCTGCTCCTGTAAGCCCCGCGAGGCCGCGTGTGAGCATGCAGTTGCGGCGGTGCTGTGGCTCGGGCGGGACGCAGTGGGGACGGCGGCCGCTAACGCCACTGTCGCACGAATCATGTACCGCCTCGTGCGCCACAGCGGCGCTCTCGCGCTCGACCGACTGCGTACCGGCGAGCCTGAGACGCGTCTCATGGGCTCGGTCATCAAGCTCGCGGCCGAGGCTGCGGGCGCGGCGCTCGCCATCACGGAGCTCGACATCGAAATCGAGCGGCTCGTGGGCCTCCGGTTCCCCGCCGCGATCGTCGAGCCGTTCACTGGGCGACTGCTGCGGCTCTTGGGGCGCGCCGACGGGTTGACGCTCGACGGACGGTCCGTGTCCGTTTCGAACACCGTCGTCGGGTGGCAGACGTTGGTGGAGGACGCGCCGAATGGCGGCTTTCACCTCCGAGTCCGGCCGGATCCCTCCATCTCGGAGGTCTTCACGGGCGGTCTCGCGCTGTGCGGGGACGTCCTGCGACCCCGCAGCGATGCGAGCCTGGGCTCCCGAGAGCAGGATCTCCGCTCTCGGGACGGACGCACGCTACCCCGCGACGCCGTCGCCGAGCTCGTGACCGAGCTGCTGCCTAGCCTGCGCGAGCGGATGCCCGTCGTCGTGCGGTCGACCCGACTGCCGCGTACCGAGCGCCTGGACCCGGCGCTCGACCTGCGAGTCCGCACCGTCGGACACGAGCTGGAGGTGCTCGCCACGCTGGTCTACGGCACGCCGCCGGTTGCGCGTATCGACGACGGCAGGGTGGTACCGCTCGGGCGCTCCGAGGTCATCCCGCTGCGTGACCGAGACGCAGAGGTCCGGCTCGTCGCGCGGCTCGGCCGCGAGCTCGACCTGACGTGTGGCCACGTGCGGCGTTATTCCGGGCAAGACGCAGTCGGGATGGCCGCCCGCCTCGAGCGCTTTGGTACGAGCGGGCCGGCGCTGGCGGACTTTCGCGTGCGCGGCGTGCTCTCGGCGGCTGTCTCGGTCCTCGACGATGGCGTGGCCATCGATTTTCAGCTCGACGGCGACATGAGCACGCCACAGCGCGCGGAGAACGCCGCCGTCCTGTCCGCCTGGCGCGAGGGCGCCTCGCTCGTCCCGCTGCTCGATGGTGGCTGGGCGGCGCTGCCGGCAGACTGGCTCGCCCGCTTCGGAGACGTGCTCGGGACGCTGCTGTCCGCGCGCGATGTGACCGGCGCGGCGCGAGGCCTGCATGCGGCGCGCCTCTGCCGCGCGCTCGACGTGCCCGTGCCGGTGGCGCTCCGGCCGCTCGAACAGCTGCTCGACGGCTTCGTCGGCCTGCCGGACCCGGTGCTTCCGCCGGACTTTCGGGCCACGCTGCGGCCCTATCAACATGACGGCGTCCGTTGGCTGGCCTTTGCGCGCGACGCCGGCCTCGGCGTGCTGCTCGCCGACGACATGGGCCTCGGCAAGACGATTCAGGCCATGGCGGTGCTCCCACGCCGCACTCTGATCGTGGCGCCAACGAGCGTGATGGTGAACTGGGAGGCCGAGCTCGCGCGGTTTCGGCCCGAGGTCCGCGTCTCGGTCTATCACGGCCCCCGTCGGGTGCTCGAGCCGCAGGCGGACGTCACGCTCACGACCTACGCCCTGCTCCGCCTGGACGCGGAGGTGCTATCCAGGGCGCGCTGGGAGTGTCTGATCCTCGATGAGGCCCAGGCCATCAAGAACCCGTCGAGCCAGGTCGCGCAGGCAGCCTTCGACGTGGGCGCCTCGGCGCGCTGGCGGCTCGTGATGACAGGGACGCCGGTCGAGAACCGGCTGGAAGAGCTCTGGAGCGAGCTGCGGTTCTTGAACCCAGGCTGGCTCGGAACCCGCTCGGAGTTCGACGAGCGCTTTGCCCGGCCGATCGCCTCGGGCGACTCGGGCGCCGCGGCGCGGCTGCGTGACGCCATCCGACCTCTGGTACTCCGTCGCAAGAAGCGCGACGTGCTCCAGGACCTGCCGCCGCGCTCGGATCACGTGGTGCCCTGTGTCCTGTCCGACGAGGAGCGCACGACCTACGACGCGATGAAGCTGCTGGCCCGAGACGAGGTCCTCTCGCGGCTCGACAGTGTCGACGGTAAGCAGGGCAACATGATTCAAGCGCTCGAGGCGCTGCTCCGGCTCCGCCAGGCCGCCACCCATCGCGGGCTCCTCCCAGGGCACGGCGACGTCGTCGCCTCCGCGAAGCTCGAGGCGCTACTGACGCTGCTCGAGGAGGCCGTGGCGGACGGTCACAAGGCGCTGGTGTTCTCGCAATGGACGCGCCTATTGGACCTGGTCGAGCCGGCGTTGCGCGCCTCCGAGCTGGAGTTCACGCGCCTCGACGGTCAGACGGCAGATAGGGCTGGCGTCGTGGCGCGGTTTCAGTCGGAGGACGGGCCACCCGTCATGCTCCTGTCGCTCAAGGCGGGTGGCGTCGGCATCAACCTCACGGCCGCCGATCACGTCATCCTGCTCGATCCGTGGTGGAACCCCGCCGTGGAGGACCAGGCCGCGGACCGCGCGCACCGCATCGGTCAGACGCGACCGGTGATGGTGCATCGACTCGTGGCGAAAGACACGGTCGAAGAACGCATCCTCGCGCTCCAAGACGAGAAGCGCGCCTTGGTCGCCGCCGCGCTCGGTGAGGGCGCCGTGACTGGCGCTCTGGCGCTCACCCGCGACGACCTGCGTGCGCTGTTCGATTAGCCGGCCGGCTCGGTGACGCGCTGGACCGTCGCGATGATCTTCTGCACGACGACCGCCATCGACGGCTCGGCCGCGTCCGGGATCTCGGTCTGGACGATGGCGAGGGACTCGGCGAGGCCAATGAACATGCTCGCCGTCGCGTGGTCCTCACGAAAGCCGGTGTCGACCCAGCTCCAGGGCAGGCCGTTGAAGAACCCGTGACCGACCGGCATGTCGCTGTCCATACGAATGCGGAGCTTCTCGGCCAGGATGTGCGTCTTGTGGGCTGAGAACGGCCCCTCGTTGGCGAATCGGATGCGCACACGCGGACCGCCCGGCCCAGGCCAGATGACCCAGCGGTCGTCTTGGGCCGTCACCCACCACTCCGGCGGCGTCCGGAGCGTGAGGGGTCCGACACGGTGCTCCTGCCATTCGGCGACCCGGTCGGACGCGAGCCCGACGTCGAGGTAGCGAATATCGCCCGGCTCGCCGACGGCAAAGAGCCGCTCCGTGAGGGGCACGCCCTCGGGCACGTCCGCCGCGAAGTCCTCCCAGCCGACGCCGACCATGCGCGACGCCGCCTCCTTGTCCTTGAGGTCGCAGAAGAGGACCGTGTCCGTTCGCGGCGCCATCGCGAGGATGCGCTTGACGGGACCCTCGGCGACCTTGGTGACGGCCGTGGCCATGCGCCGGTGCGCCTCGTTGGCGAGCAGCAGCGCGGGCGCGATGCGATCGCACTGAAACTTGAGGATCCGGCGGTCGACCGGATCGTCGCCGAACGTCGAGAGTCGGATGCGCGAGAAGACGCCGGGGAGGGTGTCGATCCCAGCGGTAAACGCGCTCTCGAGGTTGAGGCCCAGGGCCCCGATGTCGCGCGCAAAGACGTGTCTCGGCGCGTCGATGCCCACGAACAGCTCGATGCGCAACCCGGGCAGCCAGGGCTTCGACACCGCCAGGAGGCTGGGATGTGGCGTGGCCTCGCGGATGAGCGCGTCCTCGATGGGCGCGTCCGGAACGAGCGCCGGGACCAGCTCCGCAACCGCCGACGCATCCAGCGGAGGAGCGCTGTTGGCCTGAACACGTGAGGCCACGAGCGAGCAGAAGCTGCCGGCGATGCTGCCCCAGTTGCGGCGATCCTCGGCGTAGCACGCCTTCGTCAGCGCATCGAGGCCGATCTCGCCGTCGAGACCGTCGGTCTCGAGGCGCAGCTTGTCGCCCTTGGCGGAGACCTTGGCGTCCGGGAGGACCTCCCGAAGATGGTCGCGAACCTTGACCGCAAGCGATCGCTTGAGCTTGTTGAACTCCATGTCGACTCGGGCCACCCTTTCACGCGTCACGGCGCCACGGCGGACGGCATGGTAGCAAAGGACCTCGGGGAGCGACAGTGGCTCTCTTCACGGAAGAAAGCGAGCGGTGATGGAGCTGGACGTTCGGTTCGTCGACAATCACGTGCTCGTGGTGCGCAAGCCGCCCGGGATGCCGACCCAGGAAGATGAGAGCCGAGACCTCGATCTCGTGAGCCTCGCCAAGGCGTGGGTCAAGTTGCGCTTCGACAAGCCCGGCGCCGTGTTCGTCGGATTGGTGCACCGGCTGGACCGTCCGGTCGGCGGCCTCCTCGTGCTCGCTCGGACCTCCAAGGGTGCCGCACGCCTCTCGGAGCAGCTGCGGGCGCACGGCCTCGAGAAGCGCTACCTCGCGGTCGTTCACGGGCACGTCCCGGGGGACACGCACCGCCTCGACCTCCCGCTCGATGGCCAGGTCGCGCTGACGGAGGTCTGCGTGCTCGGGCGCGGCACGTCCGCGTGCGGGCCGGTCACCGAGCTCGACGTGCGCATCGTCACAGGTCGCAAGCATCAGATCCGCCGCCATCTGGCGGGGCTCGGACACCCGATCGTGGGCGACTTCCGCTACGGCTCCAAGACGCCGCTTCCCGGTCGGCGCATCGCGCTCGAGGCCGTGCTGTTGGTGTTTCGTCACCCGACCAAGGACGAGGTGCTGCGCTTCACCTCCGAGCGACCGGCGGACTTCCCCGAGGTTCAGGGCACCCAGCGCGCGTAGACGCCGGCGGCAAGCACGTCTTCGGAGCGCGCCTGCCGGTGCACCATCTCGCCGTCCACGATGTGTCCGCCGCGCCGTCGGAGGAGCGGCCGGAGGAGGTTGCGGAGGACCGAGCTCGTCACGCCGGGCGTGTGCGCCGACAGCAGGACGAAGCGTGGCGACGTGGACAGCAGCCCGTCTAAGTCGTCGATGAGCGGGACGAGGTCCTGCTCGATCTTCCAGACGGAGCCCTGGGGTCCCCGGCCAAACGTCGGAGGATCCAGGATGACCGCGTCGTACCGCGTGCCACGGCGAAGCTCGCGTCGCACGAACTTTACGGCGTCATCAACAATCCAACGGGCACCCTTGGGGAAGCCGGACTTCTCTGCACAGCGCCGCGCCCAATCGACGACTCCGGGAGCCGCATCGACATGCGTCACCCGCGCACCGCCGGAGAGCGCGGCCAAAGTCGAGCCGCCCGTGTAGGCGAAGAGGTTCAGGACGCTCGCGCCATCGCCCGCCGTCTCGCGGATCCAGGGCCACTGCGCCTGCTGCTCGGCGAAGAACCCGACGTGCCCGAACTGCGTCAGCCGCACCTCGAAGGTGAGCTCCTCGATGCGCACGTCCCACGATTCGGGAACCTTCCGCCGAAAGGTCCATTCTCCGGGCCCTTGGTCGTGCCGATAGTGGGCGGCGTGCACGAGCGGGCCCCAGTCGTCGATCGCGGGCCGCCAGAAGGCCTGCGCGCACTGACGTGACAGGACGACCGGACCGAGGCGTTCGAGCTTCAGCTCGCGTCCGCTATCGATGACTTCGTAGTCAGCCGAGCCGGCGGCGACGAGCTCCACGCGTGACTCCTTGGAGACGAGAACGCCCCGGAGGGCAGGCCATCCGGGGCGTCAGGTGCGGATTCCAGTGGTGCTCGGGGACAGAATTGAACTGTCGACACCACGATTTTCAGTCGTGTGCTCTACCAACTGAGCTACCCGAGCAAGTCGGTCCTGTTGGGACGCGCCCAACAGCGGCGCGGATGATAGCCACCGCGCGAGGGCTGTCAAGCGTGGCGAGCGAGCCTACTTCACTGCGCCGCCGGTCTCTCCCTTGTCTTCGGCCGGCTTGGGCTCGTCCGTCTTGGGCGGGTCCTTCTTGGGTGCTGCGGCCTTCTCGAACTTGACGACCAGCGTCGCGATGAGCCGGGCCTCCTTGCCCTTGATGCGCTTGACCTTGAAGAGCTTCTTGTCGGTCGTAAACCGCGCCGTCGCCAGCTCCGGATTGGAGGGGCGGAGCTCGAACTCCCACGGCTTCTCGACGTCGGTCACGCGAATGATGAGCTTGAAGCCGTTGTCCGCGAACTCGTGGTCCTCGAACTCCGAGCCCTCATGAAACGGCTTGGCGTAGTCGGTGCCTTTCAGCGTGACCCAGATCTCGCCAGGCTGGGCGTCCGCCCACGCGGCGGTCGGCAGTACGGTAGCGGCGATGACACTGGCTGCGAACAAGGCGCCGCCAAGGACTGCGGTCTTCGAGCTGAGCTGGAACATGGGTCCTCCTGGTTGTCGGCAGCGCCGCGAGCGCCGCCTTGGGTGAATGATAAACCGGGCTTCCGTGACGGTCGAGCAAAGCACACCGGCAGGGCTCGGTGAAACAACGGCAGTGGCCCGTCGAAAATTGCGCGCGGCGAGGGTCAGTCACGACCCGGCCCCCGAACGACGCGCCCGGACGCGACGACGGCGTGAATCCGCGCGCGCCCGAAGCGATAGGGCAGCTCGACCTCGGACGCAGCGTCGAGCACCACGAGATCGGCGGGGCCTCCGACGGCGATGCGGCCCCGATCGGTGGCGCCGAGGGCCAGCGCGGCGCTGCGCGTTACACCGATGATGGCCTCCTCGGGCGTCATGCCGAGGCGCGCGCAGGCGAGCGTCGTCATGAGCGGCAGATCGTCGCAGGGGCACGTGCCCGGGTTCAGGTCCGTCGAGAGCGCGACGGGTACGCCTGCGTCCAGCAGCTTGCGGGCAGGCGGCACCTCGGGCTGCCGCAGGAAGAGCGTGGCCCCCGGAAGCAACACCGCCGCGGTATGGCTTGAGGCGGCGAGGCAGGCGACGTCGTCGTCGGTCGCGTGCTCCAGATGATCGACGCTCGCCGCACCCAGCTCGACGCCGAGGCGAGTCGCGCCGGTGTGCGACCGTTGCTCCGCATGGAGCTTGGGTCGCAGACCATGGTCGAGGCCGACCTCCAGCACCCGGCGCGCTTCGGTGAGCGTGAAGGCCGACCGCTCGCAGAAGACGTCGTTGAACACGGCCAGCCCTTCGGCAGCCACGGCTGGGATGAGCTCGTCGCACAGGATCGCGAGGTACGTCGCTCGATCGACGCCCGCGGGCACCACGTGCGCTCCGAGCAGGGTGGGGACGACGTTCACGGCGTGGGCACGTTGCAAGCGACGCACCACGCGGAGCAGCCGCAGCTCGCTCTCGACGTCCAAGCCGTAGCCGCTCTTGATCTCGACAGTCGTCACGCCATGGTCGAGGAACGTGTCGAGGCGGCGCATGGCGTCGCGAAAAAGCGTGTCGTCAGAGGCCGCGCGCGTTTGAGTCACCGTCGACTGGATGCCGCCTCCGCACGCGGCGAGCTCTTCGTAGGTCGCCCCCGCACAGCGCGCGGCGTATTCGGCGGCGCGGTCACCACCAAAGACCAGGTGCGTGTGGGCATCGACGAGCCCGGGAAGCACGACGCCACCGCGCGCGTCGAGCCAGTCGGTCGGCTCAGCGGCGTCAGACATTGGCTGGGTGCCGTCCGGGCCAAGCCACAGGACGCGCGCGCCGTCACACACGAGCGCCGCGCGCTCGAGTACGCCGAGGCCCGGCGGCTCGAGGGTGAGCAGGCGACCAATGCCCGTGATGAGGAGCCGTGACATGGCGTGAATCTGAGTCGCGGGGTCGCTCACGTCAACTTCCGGCCGGACTGGTTCGATCCGAACGAGGAGACGAGCCGTACGAGGACATCGCGCCGCGCTGGGAACGTTTGCCCTCGAGCGCGGGGCGACTTGACCCGTCCTGGCGAACGCGCTATTGGCGGGAAAACACGATGGGTCCGGCAGGATGCGCGCGCAAGGCGCCTGCGTCACGATGGGCCACGCGGTGGGAGGCACGACGCGATGAGGATTCGAGTTGGACGGCGATGGGGCGCGACGCTCGCAGCGGCGCTCATGCTCCCTGTGGCGACGTTGAGCGGTGCGGCCTGTAAGGGCAGCGACGACGCGGTCGGCGGTGGTACGACGGGGACCACCGACGCGGCGGCGACGACCGCGGGCGACGGAGGCACGACCGGCGTCGATGCAGGCACCACCGGTCCGGCCGATCTCGGGACCACCGGGACGGATCCGGGCAGCACGGGAACCGATCCGGGCGGCACTGGCGCGGATCCCGGCGGAACGACCGGCGTCGACGTGGCTGACACGTCTGACACCCCCGAGGTCACGGCGCCGCCCAAAGGCAGCGGCAAGGTGACGACGGCGACGGCGACCGGGAAGAACTTCTCTGCGCTCGACGCCGCGCTCTCGCCGGACGGCAAGTCGCTGTACTTCACGGCGACCATGGCCGATGGGCTCGGGACCGCGCTGTACCTGGTGGACATGGCCGAACCCAACGTCACGGTCCCACTCGCCAAGGGCTTCGTGCACGCCACGGGGATCGCCGTCTCGGCCAACGGCAAGTCGGTCTATGTGGCGGACCTCGGTGCCGAGGAAGTCACGACGGGCAAGCTCGGCGTCATCTATGACGTCACCGCCATCGGCGGCGCGTCCAAGGCCATCGACGCGACGTGGGGCTATCAGCCGCGAGCGCTCGACATTGGCAAGACGATCATGTTTGCCGGGACCGACCCGGCGGACGGCAAGGCTGGCATCTTCGAGATCGATGGACCCACCGTGAGCCTCACGGTCAAAGACGACCTGCTGCGTGAACCCAGTGGCCTTGCCGCTGCAGCAAACAACACGCTGTACGTCGCCGACTCGGTCGGAGGGCCGGGCCGCCGCGGAGCGCTCTACGTCCTCGAGAAGGGCAAGGCCGCCACTTCGCTGAAGACGACGGGGGCTGCCTTCTGGCTCGGCCATCCGGCGGGCGTGGCGCTCAGCCAGGACGAGGCGTTTCTGTTGGTCTCCGGACGGGATCCGGCGAGCGGCGCGCTCGGCATCTATCGGATCGCGCTGGCGTCTGGGACGACCGAGGTCTTCAAGGACGGGCTTGGGACCGGCACGGAGCCCGGTGGCCTGCATCGCGCGCTCGACGGTGACATGTACGCCTTCGTGAGCGCGGGAGACGCCGCCACAGGAAGCGTGTTCCTTGTAAAATAGTCGCTGAAATAGCGGCTTGAACCACCA
Organism: Pseudomonadota bacterium; assembly: GCA_005776585.1. GTDB lineage: Bacteria > Myxococcota_A > UBA9042 > SXOX01. The sequence goes on from SXOX01000044.1 coordinate 61,972, forward strand.
ATCACGAATCAAGACACGATGCACTCAGTCGAACCAGGAGCAGCAACCATGAAGCAACACTCACTCATCGCCGGGCTGGCCCTCGCAGGGCTCTCGCTCACGTTCGCTCCCGTCGCGCTGGCCTCGAGCCACCGGGAGGCGCCAGCCATCTCCAACGATCCCGCGGCCGACAACACGGACCTGTACGCATGGGTCAAGTCCGGCACGCACGACAAGCTCTACATCATCGCGAACTACATCCCAATGGAGGAGCCGGCCGGCGGGCCCAACTTCCACTACTTCTCCGATGAGGTCCTCTACGAAATCCACATCGCGCGCGGCGCGGACAGCCTGGCGGACGTGGTGACCTACCAGATCCGGTTCAAGCGCGGGGACGTGAAGACGGTCCCCGTCGGCGGCTCCAAGGCCACTCCGGAAGAGAACGCCATCGGCAGCGGCAAGGAGTTCTTCGTCCAGCTCGCGGGCTCCATGAGCCAGACCTACTCCATCCGCAAGATTACGGCCACGGGCTCCGAAGACATCGTCAAGGACGCCAAGGTCGTGCCCCCGCGCATTGGCCCAACGACGCAGGCGATCCTGTACGACAAGAAGCCCTACGACGACGCGTTCGCCGCGACCTTCATCACGGACATGAAGGGCGGAGCCGAGGGTCGCGTCTTCTGCGGTCCACGCGATGACGGCTTCTACGTGGATCTCGGCGGCGCCTTCGACCTCGCCAACCTGCGACCGAAGGGCAAGGCCCAGGACGGCGTCGCGGGCTACAACACACACAGCATCGCGCTCGAGATTCCGACCACGCTGCTCACGGTCGACGGCAAGTCGCCCGGCGAGGTCCCCGGCAACGCCACCACGCTCGGCATCTGGGCCTCCGCCAGCCGCCAGAAGGTCACGATTCGCCGCTTCAACGGCAAGACGACCAACTACGGCCCGTGGGTCCAGGTGTCCCGCCTGGGTCTGCCGCTGGTCAACGAGGCGCTCATCGGCCTCCAGGACAAGGACAAGTGGAACGCAACCACGCCGGCGACGGACGTGGCCTACTTTGGCGCGTACTTCCTCAACCCGGTCATCGTGCGCGACGCCGAGGCCGTCGGCATCTACAAGGCGCTCGGAGTCGACCCGACGGAGTTCAAGTTCGACCGCCTCGACATCGTGGACATCATCAACCTCACCAATATCCCCGCGGCTGGTGCGCACAGCATCCCGCTGACCGCGACGGGCGACGTGCTGCGCGTGGACATGGCGGCGGACTCGGGCTTCCCGAACGGTCGCGCGATTCCGGGTGGCGCCAAGGCCAACCAGGAGCAGGCCGACGTGACGAACGTCATCCTGTCGCTCGTGCTGGCCAAGCTGAAGCTCGAGGTCTCGGATGGCGTCGACTACAACGACAAGGACTTCCTCGCCCAGTTCCCGTTCCTCGCGCTGCCCTGGGAGGGCTACGGCGAGGGACACGGCAAGCCCACGCCATAACGACGTGCGCGGCTTGAGCGGGTGCAGCGCGGTCCTCCTTCTGGTGGGCTGCGCTCAGCCCGAGCCCGTGGCGCGCCCTGCCCCGCCGAGCGAGGCCGCCGTGGCGCCGGAACCGGTGGCCGCGCTCAGCCCGTCTCGACCCACCGAACACCGCGCGTTGGCGCTGCAAGAGCCTGAAGGCAATACCGCGGTCGACCGCACCATCGCTGAGCTTCAGCGTGCGGCAACGGCCAATCCGACCAAGCACGACACCTGGGTCCTCTTGGGCCGCGCGTGGGTCGAGAAGGCGCGCCTGTCTGGCGACCCGGGGCACTACCACAGCGCCAACGCCGCGGCGGAGCTCGCGCTCGCGCTGGAACCTCAGAGTGCCTTGGCGCTGGGCCTGCGGGGACTCGTGCTTCTGAACGACCATCGCTTTCGGGATGCGCTCGCGCTCGCCGAGGGCATTCTGGCGCGCGCTCCTGGCGACCTCGTCGCGCTGGGCGTGCGGTCGGACGCGGCGCTGGAGCTCGGGCGCATGGACGAGGCGCTCACAGCAGCGCAGCGCATGCTGGACGAGAAGCCGAGCTTGCCGTCGTACGCACGCGCGGCGCACCTCCGATGGCTGCTCGGAGATCCCGTGGCCGCCAAGTCGTTGTACCGATTGGCCTTCGACGCGGGACGCGGCCAGAAGGACCCGGAGCCGACGGCGTGGGTCCTCGTCCAAGCCGCGGATCTCTTCTGGAACCTCGGGGATGTCGAGGGCGCCGTCGCCGGCTACGAGCTGGCGCTGAAGCAGCTCCCTGAGTACGCGCCAGCCTTGGTGGGCCATGGGCGCGCGACCTTGGCGACCGCGCCGCATTCGGCCGCACGCGCGCTCGCGACCGCGATGGAGAAGAGCCCGTCCGTAGAGACGGCCTGGCTGCTGAGCGATGCACGTGAAGCCGCCGGGGACCTCACCGGCGCGCAAGCGGCCGCTGTAGAGTGCGTCCGGCTGGGTCGCCGCCTCGATGGCCGCACGTTGGCGCGGTTCTTCGCGGCCAAGAAGCGGGACCTTGGCGAGGCCGTGCAGCTCGTCGATCGAGAGCTGGCCGACCGACCTGGGGGGCAGACGCTCGCCGTGGCGGCCGCCGTCTATTGGCGCGTGGGGCGTGTGGCCGAGGCGCTCGGCTTCAGCGAACAGGCTCGACGCACCGGCGTGCGGGAGGCCAGCCTGTTATTTCACGCGGGAATGATCCGGCTGGCGCTGGGGGACGCCGTTTCAGGCCGTGCGCTCGTGGCCGAGGCGCTGGCGCTCAATCCGCAGTTCGACCGAAGCGAGTCCGCGGAGGCGCGAGCGCTTCTCGGCGCGACGCCGTAGCAGATCACTGCGGCGAAACGAGCTTCCGCGGCGCACTACGAAGCTCAACGGTGCCGGCACCACAGCTGACGACGCAGCTTCCCCGCGCGGCGTCACAGCGACCGAGACACTCGACATCGCTCGTGCACGCCTCACCGGCACGGCGAGGCACGATGCAGCGATGACCAATGCAGAGCTGGCCTGCGATGCAGCCGCCGTCCGCACACGGCCCGTCCAACGCCGCGTTGGCTCCCGCCACGCAGCGAACGCCGTCGCAGTGGCTGTCGGGCGCGCACGCGACATTCGACACGCAGGGCTGGCCCAGGGTCGAGGCCGAACGACAGCGATGCTGAAGGCAGAAGCCCGCGCACTCGGGGTGCCGCCGATCGACCGAGCGTTGGCGCAGGAACACGGCGAGGGTGTCGACGGCGGCGCCGCAGATGAGGCCGTCCGCGAGCGGCGTGCCGCAGGTGCCGGGCTCGGTCGGACCGACGCCATGGCAACGCAGACCGGTCGCACATTCGAGGGACGACCGGCACAGGGCACCCACCGCGCGCTGGCCACGCGTGACCTCGCCGCACTCGACTGGCGGCGGCGGCGGGGTCGTCCCCACCCAATCGCAGCCGTCGTGTTGTCGCTCGATGGCGGACGTGCAGCGCCGCGCGGCGTCCGCGTCGATGGCCAGCGCACCGCTGACCAATGCCGCCGTGAGCTGGCGTGTGCACTCACCCGCGAGGCTCGAGGCGGAACGCGGCTGCTTGCAGCACGCGGCGCGGCGGGTGTCGGGCACGTCATGGAGCGCGTGGCAGAGGGCCGCAGCGCCGGGATCCGCCGTCTGACCCGTCTCCGGGTAGACTGCGGCAACCTCCGCTTCGGGAGCCGAGGCTCCGGAAGCAACGGGGGCGAGCGCAGCCGAGGGCGGAGGGGACGGAGAGAGCGGAGGGGCAGATGGCGAGGGCGGTGGAGCGGGAGCGGCGGGTTCCGGGGCGGGCCGTGCCTCTTTGCGACAGCCGACCATGGCCCCGCAGGCGGTGAGGGCAACGAGCGTGAGGCGAGACGGAGGCGATTTCATTGCGACAACCTTGGACTGGAACCCCGTGCGCCGCAAGACGCGCACGGGCCGGCACGTCTGCGATCGGGAGCCGACGGTCACGACCCTTCGACACAGCGTCTTCCCGGTCGAGAAGCTGAAGGAGCCGTCCGCCTGATCGTCACCCGACTGGGTTCGCGAACGCAATCCTGCCTCGGCCGGCGCGCTTGGCGGCGTACAAGGCAGCGTCGGCGGCTTTGAGGAGGGTCTCGCGGGTCTTTCCGTCCTTGGGGTAGGTCGCGACGCCGAACGACACCCCGAGGCCATCGCACCTCGGTCGGACGGCCTCGAGCATGACCTTCGCGGCCTCGAAGATACCGGCGGCGCGATTCCCGATGGCCTGGCCGGCGTCGAGGAGGACCAACGTGAACTCATCGCCCCCGTAACGGCACGCGACGTCGCTGAGCCGCACGTGCTCCCGCAGCAGAGCCCCCACGTCTCGCAGCAGCGAGTCCCCTGCGAGGTGACCGCGGCTGTCGTTGAATGACTTGAAACCATCGAGATCGAGCATGATCACCCCGATTGTTGACCCGTGGCGCTCGGCGCGCGCGAGCTCGCGTTCGAGCGTCTCTTCGAGGTACCTACGGTTGAACAGCCCCGTGAGCCCATCGCGTACGGTCTGCTCGCGCAGCGTCGCCGCGTAGTCCTCGAGCCGCAGCGTCTGCAGACGGATCTGCTCCCGGTCGGCGAGCGTCAGCTGGTTGACGGCGACACACAGCATGGACACGAACACCACGAGCGAGAGCAGGCTCGCCCAGTTCTCGGAGTTCGACTCCGGACGCGTGCCGAACGCCACGAGCAGCGCCACGAACTGCGTCGTTCCGACGAACGCCGTGCCCGCCGTCGACAACAGGATGCTGCTGAGCATGATCGGCATGACCACGAAGCACAGCGGGAGCAGGTCGCCGCTGAGGATGGTCGAATCGATGAGCGCGGAACCCCAAGGCCCTGCGTACGCGACCGCGACTGTCAACCACCCCGCAGCCTGGTACCGCCCGGCCCGATTGATCAGGAACGCGACCACCAGAACGGCCAGCAGGCCGGTCACCATGGCCGCGTAGCTCCAACGCCGGTCGAACGTCAGCGAGTCGACCACGAGTGCGACGGAGGTGGCTCCGACCAGTACACAGAGCACCCCGAGGACGCGAGACAGCATGGCAAAGCGCCGACTTTCGGGGCCGATGTTCACCGGGCGGCTCGGTAGCATGACGATGGCGCCGGGCGCGACCCCTCCACGAAAGCGAGCGCATGGGTCGTTGCTCGGAGCCGCCAATCGGCAATTGAACGACCAGTCGGTAGTGTATCTCATTCTACGAACCTGCGCTTGATGGGGCGCGACGCGCGGTCGTCGAGCACAGAGACGGCACGAGCACGCAGACGGCATCGGAGGCGTGCTATATCTGAGTCCGCAATGCTTGGCGCCCTGCGAACGGGGGCGAGTTCATTGCGACGCCCCCGGGCCGAAACCCCGTGCACGGCAAGATGCGCACGGGCCGACTGCATGCTATAGCCGCGCTCATGCGAAGCGCGACCCTACTCACCGCAGTCACGCTCACCGCGACCGGATGCAGTCCGGGCGCCAACGAGCTGTTTCGCTCTGGCGTCGAGGCCCAGCTGGCAGGCAAGGACGGCGTCGCCCGAGCCGCCTACAAGCGCGCGCTGCGGCGCACGACCCGGATCCCAGGCATCGAGAACAACCTGGCGCTCTTGGACATGAAGCGGGCCGCGTGGGCCGAAGCCGACGCGCTGCTCCTGCGCGAGCTGGACCGGAACCCCGACCTCGCGGACGCTGCCGCCAATCGGGTGCTGCTCCAGCTGTTGGAGGGCGATCCCAACGACGCTCGTGCGTTGGCCGCCAAGGCCACCGCGGCGTTTCCGAAGCGCGCGCTCGTGCACTTCGCTGCCGGTCTGGCGTGGCGCGGGGGCGACGACACGAAGGCGGCGGCGTCGTTCGCGGAGGCCATCGCGCACGGCAAGCGGACCATGAAGGCGCGCGCCGCGTTTCAGCTCGGGCTCCTCGAAGCCGGCCGTGGCAAGCACGACGCCGCAGCGCAGGCCTTCACCACGGTGACGAAGCATCGCCGCGACGCCATCGCGTTCTACAACCTCGCCCTGGTCCAGACCCGCGCTGGAAAGCTCGACGACGCGCTCGCGGCGCTCAAGTCGGGCAGCGCGCTGGACCCGGAGGCCGCGCTCATCCCAGCGCTCGAGGCGCACGTCCAGGCTCGCTCGGGTCAGGTCGACGCCGCGTTCGACGCCATCAAGCGCGCCAAGAAGCTCGACCCGACCCTCCTCGGTCTCGACGCCCTGCGTGGCGAGCTGCTCGTGCAGCGACGCGCACCTCGGGAGGCCGTGGACGCGTTTCGCGCCGAGGCCACGCACACCATCGAGGGCAAGAACCCGTTCGCCAAGGACTCCTGGTTTGCGCTGGGGCTCCTGGCCGTCGAGCTGTCGGACTACGCCGAGGCCCGCAAGGCCTTCACTGCCGCTGCCGAGCTCGATCCCAAGGACACCGAGGCCGTGCGCAATCGGGACGTGCTCGCCAAGATGACCGAGGGCGCGCTGTGAGCGACGCGGGCCGGGAGTCCGTGCCCGAGACCCGCCGCACGCTCTGCAACCGCGATTGCCCGGACGCGTGCGGCATCATCGCCACGGTGGAGGCGGGGCGGGTCACCGCGCTTCGCGGCGATCCGGCGCATCCCGTCACGCGCGGCTTCCTCTGCCATCGCACGAGCCACTTCCTCAACCTCCAGTACGGACCGACCCGGCTCACCACGCCGCTCTGGCGCCGCACGCTCGATGCGCCCTTCTCCCCCATCGGCTGGGACGCGGCCCTGGCTCTGGCGGCCGAGCAGCTGCTCCGCATTCGCGCCGAGTCGGGCCCCGCGGCCATCTTCCACTACCGTTCGGGCGGCTCGCTCGGGATGATGGCCAATGCGGTCGACCTGCTCTTCGAGCGCTTTGGTCCGGTGACGGTCAAGCGCGGGGACATCTGCTCTGGTGCCGGCGAGGCGGCGCAGGAGGCCGACTTCGGCGTGTCGGAGTCGAGCGACCTGTTCGCGCTGCGCCACGCCAGGCACGTGCTGCTCTGGGGCAAGAACGTCGTGGTCTCGAGCCCGCACACGCTCCCCGTGCTGCGCGAGGCGATGGCGGGGGGCGCGCGCTGTGTGCTCATCGACCCCGTGTTTCACAAGACGGCGAGCTACTGCGAGCGCTTCGTGCAGGTGCGTCCGGGCGGCGACGTCGCCCTGGCGATGGCCGTGGCCGGGCTGCTCCTCGAAGCCGGCCTCAGCGACGCCGTCGCCGCGCGCTGCGATCACCTCGAGGCCTACTGCGACCTCGTGCGCTCGAAGACCATCGCCGCGTGGTGCGCCGAGGCCGACGTGCCGCTCGACGCCGCGCGCGACCTGGCCCGCCGACTTCAGGACGGGCCAACCGCCATCCTCATCGGCTGGGGCATGGGCCGGCGCTCCAACGGCTCGGCCATCGTACGCGCGGTGGACGCGCTCTCGGCCATCTCGGGCAACCTGTGGCGCCAAGGTGGCGGCGCGAGCTTCTACTATCGTCGCCGGAGCGCCTTCGACACGTCCTTCCTCGCCGGCGCCGAAGCAGCGCCACGCACCGTCTGCGAGCCGCTCTTTGGGAGCGAGGTCCTGGCGCTCCGCGATCCGCCCATTCGCGCGGTCTGGGTGACGGCCGGCAACCCGGTGGTCATGCTCCCGGACTCCAAGCGCGTCGCCGAGGCGCTGCGGAGCCGCGACTTCGTCGTGGTCGTCGATCCGTTCGAGACCGACACGACTGCGTGCGCCCACCTCGTCTTGCCCACGACCACGCTGCTCGAGGCCGACGACCTCGTCGGCGCCTACGGCCACCACCACCTGGGTGAGGCGCGCCCGGTCGTCGCTCCGCCCGAGGGCGTGCGCTCGGACCTCGCCATCGCGCAGGGCTTGGCGAATCGGCTGGGGCTCGGTTCGCTCTTGGACGGCACGGTCGACGCGTGGAAGCGACGGCTTCTCGAGCCCAAGCTCGCCCCCCACGGTGTCACGCTCGACACGGTGCGCGCCGCGCCGAGCGGGGTCGTCCGCAACCCCCTGGCGGAGTCGGTGCTGTTCTCCGACGGCCGCGTGCACACCGCGTCCGGGCGCGTCCAGCTCACGACCGACCCCGTGGCACCCCGCGCGGGCGAGGACGCGACCTACCCGCTCACGCTGATGGCGCTCTCGACCGACCGGAGCCAGTCGTCGCAGTGGTCGAAGCCGCCGCCCGTGCCGGCCGAGGTCACCATCCATCCGGACGCCGCCCCGGACCTGCCCGACGGCTCCCTGGCCCGCCTCACCTCGCGCCTCGGCGAGCTCGTCGTGCGCGTCCGGCACGACCCGCGGCAGCGGCGCGACGTCGCGCTCATGGCCAAGGGCGGCTCCTATCGCCGTGGTCTTGCGGCCAACGCGTTGACCGAGGCGCGCCTCACCGATGAGGGCGAAGGCGGCGCGCTCTACGATCAGCGCGTGCGGCTCCTCCCGCGTTGACGACCCGCACGCCAAGGCCTACGGTCGCTCCATGAACCCACTCACGCTCATCGGCGCGCTCCGCGTCCAGCGCATCATTCACGGCGCGCTCATGGCCTCGGTCGTCGTCTATGCCGTCATCGGCGCGGTGGTCTCGAAATCGACCGCGGAACCGACCCCGCCGGTCGCGCCCACGCTCGTCTACACTCTCGTCGGCGTCGCAGCCGCCATCCTGCTGGTGCTGCCGCTGCTGCGGCGCACGCTACTACCGCCGATGCGCGAAGGGATGACCCTGCCGGACGACGCGCCGCTCGACCGCGCGCAGACCGCCATCGCGCGCTTGAACACGGCCAACATCCTCACCTGGGCGCTGACGGAGTCCGCGGCCATCTTCGGTCTGGTGCTCACGTTCCTGTCACACGAGCCAAAGTACATCTATGGTCTGGGCGCTGCCGCGGCCGTCGTGCTGGTGCAGTACGCACCCCGCCGCGCGTGGATCGAGCAGGCCGTCACGGCCGCCAAGGACTGACCGGCCTCACTTGCCAGCCCGCGCGTGCACGGGCATCGTGCGCGCTAGCACTGCCCATCAACCCTCATCGGAGAACACAATGACTCGCTTCACGACTCGCTCTGCTCTCGTCTTCGCGCTCGCCCTGGTCACCCTGCCGGCCTCGCGCGCCGCGGCCGATCCGCCGACGCAGAAGCTGCTCCACACCATTGGCGCGCTCGGGGCCTCGAGCATCTACTCGATCTACGTCCAGATTGGGCTCCTGGGCGACGCCTACGCGGCCAAGGCCTACGAGGCCGACAAGGCCGGCGAGATCGCCAAAGAGGCCGCCAACATGGCCAAGCAGCTGGCCAAGACCTTCAACGAGCTCGAGAAGTCGGGCGTCGACAAGGACGACCAGAAGTCGTGCAAGGAGATGGCCGGCATCCTGAACGACCTCGAGCGTGAGGCCAGCGCACTCGAGCGCTACATCCGGACGAAGAGCAAGGAGGACGCCGCGGAGTTCGACCGCGCGCGCAAGACCGCGTGGCCCAAGATCAAGACGCTGCTCGGGATCAAGTAGGCACTCACTTCATTCACGCACACGTCCCATCCTCGAGGCAGACGTCATCGTCGACCCGACGTCGATCGCTCTCGCCGTGGTGCGTCATTTCGGGTTGCCCGCGCACGCCGGTAGCGAGAAGGCCTCCGGGGGGCGCCAGCGCAGCCCCGTGATGCGATCAAAGCCTCGATCGTCACTTACGAGAACTTGGTCGTGTCCCATCGCGAGCGATGCCAAGTGCAGGTCGTAGAAGCCGTTCCCGCGGGCTCCGTGCTGGCGGCAGAGACGGTCGAAGTGCTCCCAACTCGCGCGGGTATCGCCGAGGACACGGGTGTTTGGGCGGGACCGCCAGCGCGACACCGCCTCCAGTGCCACGGCGGTGGGTGTCGGCGTCCGCCAAAGCGCCGCGTGGGTCACCAGCCTCAAGAAGCCGTTCCACGTGTGCGCGCAAAGCGCCATGCCGTCGGCGCAAGGCCCATCGACGACGGCCAGAGCCAATTCGTGCAGAGCGTGGTCCTCACGGTGGGCGGCCACGAGGATGTTGACGTCCAGGAGCATCAGCGACGGCCCAGCTTGCGTTCGTAGAACTCATCATCGAGCTCAGCCACCACCCGAGCGACGTCGACAACCTGCCGGTCGGCGGGATCCCCGAAGACGAGTGTCGACGTCGTCGAACGGGTTGGGACGGTCGCCTCAAAGCCACGTCGAATGGCTCGGTTCACGACCTCGCTCAATGAGAGCCCAAGAGCCACGGCATCCTCTTTGGCGCGTCGCAACAGGTCATCGTCAACGGTCAGTGTGGTTCGCATGACCGGCAGTGTATCAACGTGCGCATCAAGATGCAACGCACGGCGGATAAGGTCAGTAAACGTGGTCGGTGGCGCGAGTTCGGCACACGAGGGGCGCTACGCCCGGCTCCCGGGAGCGGTCAAGCGCAGTCTTGAGCGTCCGATTCGCAGACTACGGAGTCAACTTATGGCGGAGCCTGGGGAGGCGACAGCCAGGACGCCTCGTTTGGGTGCGATCGGGCGCACCCGTGCGCTCACGCCAGAGCGCGTCGTCAGGCCGCCAACATGGCCAAGCAGCCGGCCAAGACCTTCAACGAGCTCGAGAAGTCGGGCGTCGACAAGGACGACCAGAAGTCGTGCAAGGAGATGGCCGGCATCCTGAACGATCTCGAGCGTGAGGCCAGCGCGCTGGAGCGCTACATCCGGACCAAGACCAAGGAGGACGCGGCGGAGTTCGACCGCGCGCGCAAGACCGCGTGGCCCATGATCAAGGCGCTGCTCGGGATCAAGTAGGCGGCGTCAGTCCTCGAACGTGACGGACACGCCAACGAACAACACCTGGTTGTTCACTTCGCCTCCCTGCTACGCTTCCACTCGGCGACCTCGATGATCCCCAGGAGCGTCTTCTCAGCAAAGGCACCCAGGAGTCTCTTCGCAATGCTGCGCGCCTTGTCGAGGTCGACCACTCCGAGCCCAAGCAGGGTCTCGATGTCGAGCACATCGCGAGGCCGCCCCGCGATCATCTTCATGATGACCAGGTACTCCGGGGTCGCCACGTTGACCGAAACACCATCGATCCGTTGCGGAAAGTCGAGCGCTTCGTCGAACACCGCGGCGAAGTCATCGTCGCGGAGGATCCAATCGACCGGAACTCCGCCGGTCGTGTGGGATTGGTAGCCGCCAAATGAGAGCGGCCGCTCGGGCACCAGCTCCGAGAGCGCCGAGCTTGCCGCAAAGTCAACGTCCGCGGTGAAGCGATCTCCACCATACATCTGAAGAGCGACCCCACCCACGAGGACCACCCGAATCTGGTGACGCGCGGCCAGTGCGGCGATCTCGTCCAGGGCGCCCTCGACCTCTTCAATCGAGAGCACCTTCTTCCTGGTCGGTCCGGTCATGGCTCACTCCCCCGCAGGTACGCGTCGACCGTGTCGGCCAGTTCCCCAGCCCGCGTCATGCATCAATGGCCTCACTTCATCCACGGACACGTTCCGTCCTCGAGACACACGTCGTCGTCGACCACCTGCCCTGCCGTATCGATGAACCGCACCAGCTGATTGCGCGAATACGTCGCCCAGTCGAAGGCCGCCTTGGGGTCCGGCGCCGCGATGTACTCGTGCTTGCCGATGGGCACGTGCCGCACGGTGCTCTTCCCCGACGCCGTGGTGATGGGCGTTAGCCGTCCAGGGCCGGTGCTCGTGCCGTGGAGGTTGTCGAAGTCGAAGATCGTGTCGCTCAGAAACGTGTCGTTCGAGACGAACGCGGCGGTGACCGTCGCGGCGGCGACGTCGGTGAGGCCATGGAGTCCCACGGAGCGATCCCAGGCGACCATGGTCGGAAACGGCACGGTGTCATCGCCGATGTCGGTCAGGTGCAGCACGTTCTTCGGCGGCGACCCGGGCAACGGCTCACGCACGAGGTAGCGCGCCCAGGCGATGGGGTCGCCGCGATCGAGGGCGGTCTGTGCGACCTGGAGCACCCGCCGAAAGCGCGGCGTGTTGCGCACGCGGCCCAGGCCGTCGTGCGTGGCCGTGAGCGAGAGCGGCGCGCCGACGATGGCGCCTGAGGCGTCACGCACAGTCAGCACGAGGACATCGCCCCGGTCGGCCGCGACGTTCAGGCTGAAGCCGCCGGACTTGCCGACGGTCACCGTGTTTCGGGCCTCCTCCAGCCGAACGGGCGCCGCCAGCAGGCGTGGGTTCTCGACGGTCACCGTGCCGCCGGGAACCGCAGAGAGACGGCCAAGCTCGGCCTTGGCGACGACCGCAGGGTCCTTGCACTCGCCGGCGGCGTGCATCAGCGACACGGACGTCCCCTCGGAGATGGGGCAGCCCACGATGGCCTGGCCCACGAGCTCGGCGATCACGGGATCCACGACGCCGTAGAGCCGCGTGCGCAACAGAATGTCGAGCATGCCCCCGCCCGAGACGATGGGCACACCCGTCAGCAGCGTGGGCTCGAGCGCAAGCACCATCGACGCGTGGATGCCGCCGAGCGACGTCCCGGCGATGGCGTACTGGTTGGCTGCCCCACCCACGTCGAGCACGCCATCGGCGTTGAAGTCGCCCGCGAGCAGATAGGGCAGGAGCTCGGCGTCGCTCGCTGTACGGGGGTTCGGCAGCGGCACTTTGGGGACTGCCGCTGCGTCGAACGCACGCAGCACGCGCTGGAGAAACAGCGTCTCGACGATGGTTTGTCGCCCGTTGGCCGACATCTGGAACGGATCGGGCACGAAGTAGCCGTCGCCCGACAGCAGGACGCCGTCGCCGTCGAGGTCCTTGGCGCGGCCATCGAGAAACACGGTCTGCCAGAGGCCGTTGGCGGCGAGGTCGGCCAAGACCTGGTCGAGCGACTTGCCGTCGAAGCTGTAGCTGCCGCCAAAGAGCGTCTGGCCGACGGTGCCGAGCACGGCCGCGACCAGCTCCTCGGGGAACTGCGCCGCCTGCGTCCGAATCACGTCGCGCAGGCTGCCGCCGAAGGGCCCGTGACCGACGGCGTCGAGGCCCATCATCGCGAAGCCGCGCGAGGCGAGCGCGTTGGCGACGAGCGAGAGCTCAAACCGTGAGGTACGCGCGCCGTGGCAATAAAGCACGACGGGAAACGGCGCCGAGCGACCCGCACGCGGCTTGGGCACCGACAGCGTGAACGGGATCCGCGCGGGCGTCGCGGTCGCCACGTCCGGCCAGAAGTCGCCGTGCACGTCGCGCAGGTCGGGCGCCTCGATGTGCCCGTAGACGAAGTACGCGATGTTGCTCAAGTCGATGGTATCGAGCCCGTAGCCCACCGCGCCAAACGGGCCGAGCAGCTTCTTGAGGAAGCCCGGCTGGAGCAGGTACCGGTGATCGCCCGGGACCTCAGGCAGACCCTCGGCAGACAGCGAGCCGTCACCGTCGTGGTCGAAGCCCAGGTTCGTCAGGTCCACGAGCTTCGGCGGAAAGCGGTCGCGCAGCCCTGCGAGCGCGCCGCGGCCATCGAGTCCCTCCCGCACCTGGATGAGGTCGTCGGCAATGGACTGCGTGGTGAACGCCCAAGCAAACGCGACACTCGCCGCCCCGCCAGGCAGGACCTCGGCTGCGGGTCGCAGGGTCTCGGTCTGCGCCGCGGCGTTCGTCCCCACGAAGGGCGAGCGCACGGGCTGACCGTTCGTGCCGCGGATAGCGCGCGTGAGCACAACGGCGTACGTGGTCTTGGCGCGCAGCGAGCGCAGCGGCCGAATCAGCAGCGTGCGCGAGGCGGTCTCCCAGTGGTCGTTGGGTCCGTTGTCCGCCGGGAAGAGCAGGTTGGGCACCGCGGCGTTGAGGTCGTAGGGGAACAGGCCCCGCGGGCGGGCCGTGGTCGGAAAGGCGCCGCGACCGAGGTCGAGCGGAATGCGCGTGCGGTACTCGGGCGACGACGGGGTGACGTCCACCAGCACGACGCTGTCGTCGGTCACCGTGGCCAGATCCAGCGGCGCATCGAACGAGACCGTGATTGGGGCAAACACGCTCCAGCCGTCCAGCCGATTGAGCTTGCGCCGGAGCCGGCGCTCGGCAGCGAGCGGCGAGACGGTCTCCGACAGGTTCAGCCGGCGACCCGTGTGCGAGCTGAGGTCCACGCGCGTTGCCGCGTCGTTCGGCAGCGGAAGCTCCGGATCCGCCAGGTGCAGCGGCTCGTAGACGATCTTCGGGCCCGTACCCTCCGCCGCGAGGCCCAACGCCTCCGGAGGCTCGCCCGCGCAGGCGCTAACGCACAGCAGCAGGACGCTCAGGAGGGCCCACCTCACGCGCCGAGCCTCCGATCCAGCTCACGGCGCACGGCGTCCGCGTCGGCCGGAAGCTCGGCCGGGACGTTGCGAAAGCGCGCGACGACTCCGGGCAAGGCGTCCTCGTGGTAGGCCGCCTTCGAGTGCGAGAACTTGAGCCCATGCGCCGTACTCACGACCACGACCCGATCGCTGCGTAGCACGAGCCCCTTCTTGACGAGCTTCTCGAGCGCCGCGAGGGCCACGCCCGTGTGCGGGCAGTTGAAGAGCCCCGTGCGGTCGGCGCGCGCGGCGGCGTTCATGAGCTCGTCCTCGGTCGCCTGCTCCACGATGCCGTCGAACGCCGTCAGCGCACGAATGGCGCGGTGGATGCTCACCGGGTCGCCAATCTGGATGGCGCTCGCGAGCGTGGGCTTGGCCGTCATGGGCTGGTAGGTGTCCCAGCCGTTCTTGTAGGCCAGATACAGCGGGTTGGCGTTGTGCGCCTGCGCGCAGACGAGCTTCGGCCGCTTGGTGATGAGCCCGAGGTCGAGCATGAGCTGAAAGCCCTTGGCGAACGCGTAGATGTTGCCGAGGTTGCCCCCGGGCACGATCACGACGTCGGGGACCTCCCAGTCGCACTGCTGCACGATCTCCACGCTGATGGTCTTCTGCCCCTCGAGCCGCAGCGCGTTCATGGAGTTGGCCAGATACAGCCCGCTGCCCGGGCCGGTGACCTCTTGGACCACGCGCATGCAGCCGTCGAAGTCCGTGTCGAGCGAGATGACGATGGCGCCGTTCGCCATGGGCTGCACGAGCTGCGCCGGGCTCACCTTGTTCTTGGGTAGAAACACGATGCTCGGCAGACCCGCGGCAGCGCAATAGGCCGCCAGCGCCGCCGAGGTGTCCCCCGTCGAGGCGCACGCGATGGCCCGAATCGGCCGCCCGATGGCCTGCATCTCGCGCACCGCCGAGACCAACACGGTCATCCCGAGGTCCTTGAAGGAGCCCGTGTGGCTGTTGCCGCACATCTTGACCCACAGGTCGGGCACGCCGAGCTCGCGCCCGAGCCGCTCGGCCCACATCAGGTTGGTCCCGCCCTCGGCGAAGCTCGTGATGTGCTCGTGCCGCAGCGTCGGGTAGACCCACTCGAGCTTGCCCCAGACGCCCGAGCCGTAGGGCCACGCCGAGCGCATCCAGCGCTCGTCGAACAGCCGCATCCAGCCCGCGGGCGAGCGGCTCTTCAGGCTCTCCGTGTCGTGGACGACGTCGAGGAGCCCGCCGCAGGTCTCGCAGCGGTAGATGACGTCGGTGAGGGGGCGGCGGAAGGGGCAGCCGTTGAAGCATTGGAACCAGGCGGAGTGCGACATGGCGGGGAAGGGTCGCAGCGGTTCGGGGCGGCGTCAATCGGGTGCTGCAGGCGCGCGAAGACGGTGCCCCTCGGACGCGTCGCGGAGCGCCTGGTCGGCAGTCACGAGCGCGGCCCCATGGCGTTCGGCCAAGGCCAGGAACAACGCGTCGTAGACGGTCAGGCCCTGGCGGCGAGCCAGCTCGACGGCGCTCGGGAGCAGCTCGCGGTGCGTCACGAGATTCACCGGGAGCGCCACGATCGCCTCGAGCACCTCCGCGGCCTCGCTCGGCGTGAGGTGGCCGCGTTGCTCCTTCTTCCAGAGCACCTGGGCCACCTCGGCAAGCAGGAGCTCGGGCGCGAGCAGCAGCACCTCGCCGCGAGCGGCGTCCTCGATGGCGGAGAGCATGCGGTCGGGGAGAGGGCCATCGGGCACGTACAGGCGCACGACTGCGGAGGTATCGAGGACCACGCGCCTCATCGCCGGCGCTCCTCGCGCACCTCCGCCACGGCGTCGCCGAGGTCGCGACCGGCCAGACGCTCGCGAATCGCCTGTGCGCGCAGGAGAGGCGACTCGGTGTCCCAGAGTCGCGCCTGCTCCAGCCGCACGAGGGCCTCCTGTTGGAGGCTGCGGCGATTGCGCGACGCGAGCCGCTTGAGGAGTGCGTACAGGTCGTCGGGGACGTCGCGAATGGTGAGGACGGGCATGGGGACCTCCGACCGCATCGTGCAGCGCCTGCAAAGTGCAGTCAACCCGCAGGGCTGGCAGAGCCGCGCGACTCAGGCTAGCCTCCGCGCGATGCGACTGCTCACCCTCGCCGCCCTCTCGCTCGCCCTGTGCGTGACCCACTGCGCCAAGGAAGACTCCGCCACCGGCGCGACGGCCACCGACATCGGTGCCGCGGACGGGACCACGGGGAACAGCTCCGTGGACATCCCGGTCATCGAGCCGTGCGTGGGCATCAAGCCCGATAAGAAGGCCGAGCAGTTCAACGACGCGTGCGCGGGCGTCGACAAGTGCACGCAGCTCGTGCCCGACACGTCGAAGTGCCACTGCACCTTCTGTGGTCCGGTGGCCAACAAGATCGTCTGCCTCCAGTCGGGCTGCCCGACGCCCGGAGGCGGCTGATGGGGACTGAAACCGCGGCGACGCTGACGCACCTCGATGCCGAAGGCACGGCGCGCATGGTCGACGTCGGCGGCAAGACCGAGACGGAGCGCGTGGCGGTGGCGACCTCGGCGGTCACCATGGCCCCCGAGACGCTCCGGCTCATCGTGGCGCAGGCGCTGCCGAAGGGCGACGTGCTCACCGTCGCGCGCATCGCGGGCATCCAGGCGGCCAAGCGCACGGCGGACCTCATCCCGCTGTGTCACCCGCTCATGCTGTCGCACGTCGAGGTCACCCTCGTGCCCGACGCGACGCTGCCGGGTCTGACGATTCGGGCCACGGTGCGCTGCCACGGCCGCACGGGCGTCGAGATGGAGGCGCTGACGGCGGCGTCGGTCGCGGGGCTCACGATTTATGACATGGCCAAGGCCGTCGATCGGGGCATGACGCTCGGCCCGCTCCGTGTGGTGGAGAAGCGCGGCGGCAAATCGGGCGACTGGACGGCTACTTCGGCTTGACGCAGGTCCCACTGCCGCCCGGCGTCGAGCGCAGGAAGGCCAGCGACTTCGCCGTCGATGAGAGCGTCACCACGTCCACGCAGTCATCCGCCTTGCCAAAGGGCGCGACCGCGAACTGGTCAGCGCCGACGTTCGTCGGGATGGTCACGACCACGGGCGTCGGCGTGCGGAAGAGCATCGGTCCGTGCGCGAGGATGGCATAGAGCGTCGCGTTCGGGGGGTCGAGCACCAGGACATCCCAGAAGCCGTCACCATTGATGTCGGCGGCCTCGACCTGACCGAGCGTCGTCGAAGGCGTCCCTTCGACCGGCAGCTGCGCGACGTCGAAGGGCGAGTCGAACTCACCGGCGCCGAGCCCGCGCGTCATGCGGACGTAGCCCGCGGCCAGAGTCCCGACGATCTCGGCCTGCCCATCACCGTCGAAGTCATGCACGGCGAACGACCGGAGGCCACTGCCGATCTCGGCGACCTGCTTCCGCTCGAAGTCGCACGAGCCGGGCCCGGCGTTCTTGCCCGCATAGACGACCACACCGTTGTCCTGACCGATAAAGATGTCCATGAACGCGTCCGACGTTCCGAGACCTTCGGGTCCCAGCAGGCCGACGCGCAGCATGTCGGAGCCAGGCAGCTCTCCGGGGAACGTATCCTGCCAGGCATGGACGAGGTTCTCCGGATCGGTCGGGTTGCGCTTCCAGGCGATCACGCCGCCGATCGTCTTGCCGTTAGTGTAGGCGCGCTCGTAGATGCTGATCCAGGCCTCCGACTCCGAGGCAGGGCCGGTGCACGAGATGGAGGCGACCGCGCGCGAGCGTTCCCCGGCGAGGGTCACGCCCTGGGCGTGCCACACACCGCCTGGAGTCCCGACCGCGCAGGGGTCCGGGGCCGGGTGCTGAATGTGCGCAGGACCGAAGCTCCCGTCGCCGCGACCATAGATCACGTCGATTGAGGTGATGAGCTTGGGTTCCGGAGCCTTGGGATCGATGGGAAGCGTCGTGATGGTCGTGGTCCCAATCACGAGGTCTGCGTCATTTCCGCCGTCGAGCTTCGTGACGGACGTGACGTCGGTGCTCGCGGCCTTGTTCGGCCCATAGGACGGCAGCACCGGATCGGTCGGGCACGTCTTGGTGATGCTCGGCTGGCCGGCGACCGGCGCAGGACAGTTCGACGGCCCGACACAGATCTCGGTCGCGGGCCGATAGAGCGAGATGGGGTTGACCCCGCCCACGCCGAAGGACCCGGGCTGGTAGCGCCCGACCAGCCCCCCCGTGTCGCCACCGAAGGTGATGATGGGCAGCTCCGGATCCGGTGGCTTCGCCTGGCCCGTGGCCCAGCTCACCTTCTGCGGCCCTTGCCGCGCAACGACCGTGACGTCGAGGAGCCCGTCCTTGTTCGCGTCGCCCAGGGTCATCAGCTGCGGCTCGAGCCGGACATTGGGCGCACCCAGGTAGAACAGCTTGAACGGATTCTGTTGCGGCGACGGGGGGACGACCTGACCGACACCGGGTGCTTGGCCACCGACCCACTCGATGAAGTTGACCGCCAGGTTGTCGCCCTCCGCGCACTGGTGTGTGGCGCCACCCGGCTGAGCCGGAATGGGCGTGGTAATGGACCGTGCCGCACGGAACGCCCCCTTGGGCCCGGCCAACGGCGTGCCTTTGGCCGCCGCGCCGTCCAGTCCGTACGCCACGACGAGCTCGGCGTCCGTGGTCTTTCCGTTGAGGACGACGGCGTCCCATGGCTCCGCGGGGGGCGCTTCATCGGCGACGGCCCACGGCTGCTCGAGGTGAGTCAGGATGAACCGCTGCGGAGACTTGCCGACCTCGACGACGTCATAGGGGGCGAACTGAAGTTGACCGTTCGTGCTGTAGCTTCCGCGCATCGTCCACAGGGTGCCGTCGTCCTGGGTCAGCACTACGAGGTCCAGGGTCTTCGACGGGCTGTCGTAGTCGTCCATGAGTCGCAGCGCGAACTGCACCGGCTTGCCCTCCACGCAGCTCGCGCTGGCGATGAAGCGGGTGGACTGCGTCTGCCTGTGGAACGTCGTGCGAAAACCGCCCTTGCCGTCGCCGAACAGGACGTCGATCTCGTTGCTGTCGGGGAACAGGAGCATCGCGTCGGGGTACTGGGTCACGGGGTCATTGTCGAAATAGCCAATGGCAATCTGCGGCGGCGAGCCGAACTTGGAGGACTCGCCCGTCTGCACGGTCCCATCCGCCAGCACGCGATAGGTCGTAATCTGACCCGTCACGCCGTGGCTCGCGAGGAGCTCCGGCTTGGGCTTGGAGCCCGACTCCACGAGGAAGTCGCCAATGGTGATCGCCGACACCTTGCCGTTGCCGTTGTGAAGCACGGGCGGGTTGAAGCAGCGGGCCTTCTGCGTCTCGCCCAGCGGCAGCAGCGTCCCGTCCAGGCCCCACTTCGGCCGGTGGTAGGCGCAGGCCGGCCCGCCGTCCGGGTTGCCGCCCTCGACGCGGGCCAGGACGCCGAACGTGCGAACCGGGTCGTCGAAGCCGACGACGACGTCCTTGAGCTTCTCGCTGTCGGGATCGTCGGCGGACGGGTCCCCCAAGAGGTGCCCATACACATGAGCGGAGACCGCGAAGCCGAGCGTATGCGACTCGACCTCGACGTAGCCGGCGTGGCAGCGCGTGGGGTAGCTCTCCGGCACCGGGTCGCGCGTGAGAAGCTCCTCAGGCTTGACCGCCGGGTCCTTCTCGCAGATCTCGCCGTCGTAGAGCCAAACCGCGAGGGCGGTGTCCTCCGCGGTCCCCGACACGACCACGAAGTCGGTGTAGCCGTCCCCGTTGAGGTCGTCGGGCATGAAGCGCGCGACGGCCGTGTCGATGTCCGGAAGCGAGATGGGCGACTTGAGCTTGCCCTTGCCGTCGTTGGCCGCGACCGCGAGGCCCTGGTCGGTGCCAAGCACGATGTCGCGATAGTCGTCATTGGGCAACAGGTCCGGAATGCGCACAGGGTAGTCGATGAGCTCGAAAGGGATGATCTTCTCGGCGGGCGAGGCACCCTCGGGTAGCGGCCCGTCGACGAGCACGTCGCGCTCGACGTTGACCGCGGTGCGCTCGGCCTCCACGAAGCCGGGCTTGCGCACCGTCATGATGGTGACGACCTTGGGCGTGCACTCGTTGTCCATGCGATCGACGAGCTTGAACGTGAAGGCTGCGGTCCCGGTATCGTAGCTCGAGAGATCGACGCGGCCGGTGCAGTGCTGCTCGCCAAAGCCGTCGTCGGTGAGCTTGCAGGCCCAGACCTCGGCGCCGTCGGGCGCAGTCAGGGTCAGCGACTTGATGCCCGAGTCATCGGCCGCAAGGACGTCGATGGGCAGCGACGGGTGATAGACTTCGCCCTCCTTCGGCTCGGTGAGCGTGAGCGTGGGGCAGGCGTTGTCGATGATGAAGTCGGCCGTGGCCTCGCAGGAGAGGGGCACGGGCTTCTTGATGCAGCCGTCGGGCTCGGTCTCGGCCACCGCCGTGGCCGTGCAGGGGCCCTCGCCGAGCGTCGCAGAGTCGACCGTCCACGAGTAGCTGCCGTCCTTCCACTTGCTCACCGGGATGTCGGCCGAGGCCTTGGTGGTCTCGCCGCACGTGACCGTGATGCGACCCTTGTCCATCAGGAGGCCGGCGTGGTCGGCCTTGCCGACGAAGGTCAGGCTCCCCTTGAGGCGCGCCCCCGGCTCGGGCGACTTCAGCTCGATGCGACACGGACCGGACGCCTTGCAGATCTCGCCCTTGGGCGCGACATCGCCGACCTCCTCGACGCCTGCGTCCTGGACTGCACCAGGGCCACTTCCGGTGTCGGTCTTGCAGGCCGATAGCAGCCCGAGAGCCGCGCCCCCGAGCAGGACCACCCGGCGCATCCCTCTCGCAGCGGTTGCCCGCCTCATGTGTCGCTGACGCCGCATCCCGACCTCCCGTCGCCCTGTTGGCGCACGAATCCTCGAGGATCCTCGAGGATCATGTCTACGCGCGCCGGAGAGGTCAAATTGTACGCAGCAAATCGGGGTCAGCGCCTACTTGCGGCACTTCTCTGACTTGGTCGCGTCCATCTTCTGGATCTTGAACTGCACGCGGCGGTTCTGATCCCAGTAGGCCTTGTCGACCTTGCCCGGCTCGAGCGGCACGTCCGGACCGTAACCGCGCGAGGTGAGCCGCTCGGGCGCGACACCCTTCTTGACGAGGAACTCCTTGACCGAGTTGGCGCGCCGATCCGAGAGCTTCGTGTTCATCGCGCGGCTGCCGCGGATGTCCGTGTGGCCCTGGACCTCGATCTCGACGGCCTCCGGGTGCTCCTTCATCGTCTCGGCCACGACATCCAGCAGCTTGAAGCTGTTCGGCAGGATCTTGTGCGAGCCGGTCGCGAAGTTGACCTTGTCGGCGATCTTGAACTCGTCGCAGGTGAACATGACGTCTGGACAGCCGTCGTCGTCGTTGTAGCCGTTCTTGTTCTCGGGCTCGAGCGGGCACTTGTCCACGCCCTTGCACTTCTCGGCGTACTTCTTCTGCTCTCCGCGCTGCTCGACCCACGGATCGCACAGGCCGTCCTTGTCGTTGTCGGGCTCCGGACAGCCGTCAGTGTCCTCGAACGCGTCGAGATCCTCGGGCTCGTTCGGGCACGAGTCCTTCACGTCGAGCACGCCGTCGCGGTCGTTGTCGGGCTCGGGGCAGCCGTCCTCGTCCTCGAACTTGTCGAAGTCCTCCGGATCGTTCTTGCACTTGTCCTTGTCGTCTTTGATGCCGTCCTTGTCGTTGTCGTCCTCGGGACAGCCGTCCTCGTCCTGAAAGCCGTCGAAGTCCTCCGGGTCGTTCTTGCACTGGTCGCGCGCGTCGAGGATCCCGTCCTTGTCGTTGTCGGGCTCAGGGCAGCCGTCGGTGTCCTCGAAGTCGTCCTTGTCCTCGGGATCGTCGATACACTTGTCGCTGTCATCGTCAATGCCGTCCCCGTCGCGATCGAGCCGCTCGGACGCGTAGGCCACGCTGAGGAACGCCCGCCACGACGGTGTGCCGCGACCGCGCAAGATGCCGAGCCCGCCGCCCAGGGTCGCGTAGACCTTCCCGAAGCGATGCCGATACGCGAGCATCGTCTCCAGGTTCGTGTCGGCCGTGTCCTTGAACTGCGTCGCCGCGTAGGTGTCCCAGAGGATGAACGAGGTGTCGCGAATGGGCGCGAACTTGAAGCCCGTCGAGACCTGGAGCTCGGCGATGCTCGAGACGACCGGACCGTCGGAGGTCGGCATCCGGATCGCGGCGCCGATGTCGAGGCCCCAGGTGACCGTCGGACCGCCGTAGCTGAACGCGAACGTCGGACGCGCCATCATCAGTGGCTCCTGCGCGAACGAGCCCTTGGTCGCCTTGCCGGTCGGGACCGTGAATGGCAGCAAGAAGGTGACGTAGCCGGCCCCGCGCGTGCTCCCCGCCAGCTTGAACTTGGGGATGATGGTCAGATCGCCGAGGCCGAAGACGGGGATGTCATCTCCCGTCACGGGGTTGCGACCCTGCTGGTAGATCATCAGCGGGAGATCGGTCGCGAGCTCGAACCAGCTCGCGAGGCCGATGGCGAAGAAGATGTCGGCGCCGAGGCGGCGATTGACGACCTCCTTGCCTGCAATGATCTCGTTGGTAAACGGGTCACGCGTGACAACGGCCTTGTCGGCGTAATTGAGTCCAAGACCGAGGTACCACTCAAAAGGGGACTCGATCTCCCCGGTGTCGGTGAGCAGGATGCCGCGTGAGTTCGTGCTCCACCGGAACGGGTTGTAGTTGGCCTCCTGCGCCTGCGCTTGCGCCGGCAGCAGCGCCGGCAGGAGCGACAGCACCACGAGGAGCGGCAGCAGAGCGCGGCGAACGCGACGCAGCGCAGCCACGACGAGCGCCACGAGGAGCAGCGCAAGCCACGGGACGTTGCCCGGAGGCGCGCTCGACGGCGAGCACTTGATGAGCGCGGAGCCGCCGGTCACGAGGACGTCGTCGCTCGGATCGAGCGGGTTGAGCTCGTCGGGGTCGAGCTTGCCGTTCGGCACGCGCTTCTCGTGCACGCGCTCTTCGTTGCCGTCGTTGACGCCGCCGCCGTCGGTGTCGGCGAGCTTGGGGTTGGTCGTCGTCGTGGGATCGGAGTCCGCGATGAAGTGACAGCCCTCGGCCTTGGCGTCCACGGGCGTGTCATCGACCACGAACCGCGTCGTGATGCCCATCTCGAGCCCGTCGGGGAGCCCGTCCTTGTCGGTGTCGCACACGGTGGGATCGGAGGTGTAGCGGACCTTGGTGCCGTCCTTCCGGGTGACCTCGATGCCCTTGACCTCCTGACCGTCCGTCGCGCCGTCGTTGTCGCTGTCGGTATCAAAGGGGTTGCTCCCGGCCTTCTTCTCCGCTTCGTCCTCGAGGCCGTCGTTGTCGTCGTCCGGATCGCACTCGTCGCCGTTGACGTCGTTGTCGTGGTTCTTCTGGTCGGGGTTCTTGACGTCCTTGCAGTTGTCCTTGGCGTCGCTGACGGTGTCGCCATCGGTGTCAGTGCACTCCGCTTTGTCCTTCTCCAGGTTGTAGAGCTTGTTCTTCGGGCAGGAGTCCTTGTCGTTGGGCACGTCGTCGCCGTCGATGTCGCTGTCGCAGGCGTCGCCCTCGACGGGCAGGCCCTTGGTCTTCTCGTCCTCCGCGTCGAGGTTGGCCTGATCGGGGTTGGCGACCGTCGGGCAGTTGTCGAGGTGGTCGAGGATGCCGTCCTTGTCGCCGTCGACCACGGTGACCGCGGTGACCGTCGCGTCACCCGGGACGACCGAGTTCGGATCATCGGTGTTGACCGGAGTGGAGGAGACCGTCTCGAACCGCGCCTGGTTGGCGATCTGATCGGCCGGCCCGGCCCAGGCAAACGTGCGCAGGACCTCACAGAAGAGGTAGGCGTCGACCGTCGCGCCGACCGGCAGGTCCTCGAGCGAGATGGTGACCGTGTGCGTCGTGGTGTCGAAGACCGCGTCGACCAGGCCCGAGGGGCCCTTGGCCCCGCCCTTGAGCACAACCTCCGCAAAGGCCTTGCCGACGTTGCCGTTCCACGGCGCGGGGACGAGCCCCTTCGGCAGCGGGTCGACGAGCTTGAACTTGGCCGCGACGGCCGAGCCGTCGTTCTTGGTCGAGAAGCGGTAGAGCAGCTTGGCTCCCGTCTCGACCGGCAGGATCTTGGGCTTGCCGGCGCCATCCGTCGTCAGCCGCTTCGAGTCGAACGCGACGCCGCCCACGTTGGCCGACAGCACGTCCTCCTTCTCGGAGCCCACGAGCACGGGCGCAAACGAGTCGAAGCCCATCATCACGAACGCGACGCCGATGCCGTCGTTGTTGAACAGGTCGAAGCACGAGTACTTCTCGCAGTCATTGGTGTTGGGCTTGTAGGTCTTGCACTTGCAATCATGATTGACGCCGCACAGGTTGGCGACGTTGGGCGCGATGCACGTCTCGTTCGGGTACTCGGTGACCTCCGCCAGGTGCGGCGAGGCGACGCGCAGTTGGGCAGCGATCTTGGCGGGCGGCACGTCGATGGCGTACGACTCGATGTCCGAGCCCGCGCCGGTCGTGCCGTTGAACGGATCGTCCCACAGCGGGTTCTCGGGGCTCGCGAGCTCGACGCCCGGATCGATCGAGCCCGTGCCGCTGTCCCACACGAGGGTGACCTTCTCGCCGGGGTTGTCGAGCGCCTTGCCTTTGGAGTCCGCCGGGACGATGGACTGGTTGAAGTACGGCACCATGTCGTCGTTGTCGCCCTCGACGACGTAGTAGGTGACGCGACCCAGCGACGTGTTGGCTAGCGGCGTCTGCACGTTCTGGAGGTCGATGACCTTGGTCTGCTCGATGAACGCCTTCATGCCGTCGTAGAGCACGATGGTGCGCGTCTGGTCTCCGCCGTCTTCATAAACGAAGACAAGACCAAACGAGGCGTGACCGATGGTGCTCTGGTCGAAGCTGCAGCTCTTGCCGACGCCGACGCCCGTGCACTTGCAGATGACCTGGTCGTCGAGCTGACAGGACGCGATGGGCTTGGCGGCCGCCTCGCTGGCGCGCTGCGCGCACTGCGTCTCGTCGGTACAAGGCGAGCCGCCGGGGAGGATGACCGCCATGGGCAGGTCACTCGAGGTCGCGTCCACGCGGTCGAACGCGGTGTAGGTGCCGTGGATGGTCCCCGGCGAGGTCAACAACGCCTCGGTGATGTCCCCGCGGCAGGTGTAGAACTGCTTCGAGATGGAGCCCGCGCGACCGTCCCAGTCCGCGTAGCAACGCTCGGCGTTGACCGTGACGTTCGTGACCGTGCCGGGCAGGAGCAGGTCCATGCGCTTGTCGGGTGTCTCGCGTGCCCCGGACCAGTACATGTAGGCCTGCACGAGCTTGAACTTCTGCGGAAACGACTCGGGCGGGACCGTGACCGTGGCGTCCGGGCGCAGCTTGGTCGCGATGTTGCCCTGCTTCTCGGTGAATGACGCGCCGGTGGCAAAGTAAAAACCTTTGACCTCCCAGCGCTTCGACAAGCCGAAGCAGCCAAGCTGACCCTCGGGGCACTCCTGAGCGGCCGCCGAGCTCCCAAGAAGCCCAACAGTCACGCCGAGTCCCACCAGTACTCGCCTCCAACTGGATTGACCCGCGCGCATACGATTCATGGTGTCTCCCTCCAAGCGCGCGAAAGCTATCACGTTTCCGCGTGCAGCGGCAAACTTCCGCTCCCCACGCAGCGAGGCGCGGCCGGAGTTGAACCGAGGCCGAAAATGGATTAGGTGAACTCGCCGAGCGTCGAAGGAACCGGCCATGGCGAGGTGCCAGGCCCACCAAACTCAGGAGCCAAGTCGATGATGATGGAGTCCCTCTCAACGTTTACGCGCCGCGCGGCGCTCGTCGCAGTCGCCAGCGCCGTCCTCGGGTCCTCGGCCGTCGCGAGCGCCGACGAGTACGTGCTCAAGATCGCGACCGTCGCGCTCGAGTCCACGCCGTGGGGCAAGGCCCTCAAGGAGTACGCCGCGGCGGTCGAAAAGGCCTCCGCTGGTCGCCTCAAGGTCCGGCTCTTCTTCAGCGGCGCCTACGATGAGGAGGGCGTCGTCGTCCAGGCCATGCAGCGCGACCGCATCAACGGCGGCGGCATGTCGACGGCGGCTCTGGCGTCGGCGGTGCCCGAGCTCAACGTGCTCGACCTGCCCTACCTCATGCGGACCTACGCCGAGGCGGACAAGGTGCTCGACAACCCCAAGGTCCAGGCCGCGATGGACAAGGCGCTCGAGGCCAAGGGCTTCAAGATGCTGTTCTTGTC
>SXOX01000045.1 GCA_005776585.1 Pseudomonadota bacterium
CTGGCGTCCCGTCTGGCGTCGCATCAGCGGATCCGCGTCGCGACGCTGGAACGGGACGAAACCGGGTCGTGACAGGCCGGAAAGCCGCAAGCTCGACGCGAAGCCCCACTACAAGCAGGGTCGTGGCGGCAACCCCGCACTGCGGGGCCGCGTCCTCCGGCTCCTGCCCCCGGACGGTGGCGCCTCTGCCTGATAGCGTACAATGTGCTGTCGGCACTGAAAATGGTCGGGCTGCCCGTCGAGTCGACGACGCACGGCCGAAGCGCCTCAGTGATGGGATGTTCAACGTGGCCGCCCGCATCGCACGCGAGGCGCGCCGTCTGGTCGCTCACGTCACACAAATCGTCATTCAGCGCATCGATGCGCTGGCCACCCGCCGCCGCATCTGAACGCTGGCCGTCATTCCGCCGCCGAAGGCCATGTCCTGACCGCGACGGGCACCAGCCCAACGATACCGATCTCGAACCAAACCACGGCGACCATACGCCGAGTCCCACCGGTGCGCGAAGTCCGAGCCCGTCGCTCGCGGGACGACCTCCGGACCCACCCCTCACATCTGCCGCCGATCCAACAGCGCGACAATCTATGTCCGACGTCCATCCTCCGCGGCTGGCCGAAGCCAGCAACAGGCAACGTCCTTGCCGCGGGATTGAGGCGTCCCAGGCCTACTTGACACCCTGAAGGCCGCCACGTAGCGTCATCAGCTCCGGCGAAGGGCGTCACTTCCGACGCACGGCGCCGTACTCAACCTTCGAACGACGGAGTTCCAGACATGAAGAATTCGATCTTCGCGGCAATGGCCCTTTCCATGCTCATGTCCATCTCGGCATTTGCCGCCCCTGTCGACAAGTGCAACGAGGCCTGTGGCAAGAAGTTCAAGGCCTGCGTCAAGAAGGCCGGCAAGGACGAGGCCAAGGGCAAGAAGTGCAAGGACACCCGCAAGGAGTGTCTCGCGGGCTGCAAGGCCGGCTGAGCGTCCTCGTTCTCAGGGACCCGTTGGCGCCGTCCCGACCGGGATTCGCGCCACGGTCCATGCCACCACATCCGCAATCACGCGTTCGCGACCCGGCTCGTGCCAGAGGTCGTGCCACAGTCCGGCAGGCAACAGCAGCGCCTTGTCCTTCGAGGCCGCGAGCCGCTTGAAGGCCATCGAGCCCTCCGGGTCGGTCAGTGTGTCCGCGTCGCCGTGGACGATGAGCAACGGTGCCATAAACCGTCGCCCCCCCTCCCACGCCGCCGCGATTCCCTTCGCCAGCTCAGCCACGGTGCTCGCCGGACCGCCGCCTTGATGAATGAGCGGGTCGGCGTCCATCGCCTTGACGACCGCCGGGTCCTGGCAAAAGTCCGCGTTGGCCGGGTTGAGTGCCGGCGCCGACGGCAGCAGGATGCCGGCTAGTGCGCCGACCCCCATCGTGATGGGCCAGACCGACAGCCGCAGCGCCGGCGCGCTCAAGACGACGCCCGCGACGTCGCTCGCGTGGCCGTGTCGCTCTGCCCACAGCGTCGCGATGACGCCGCCCATGCTGTGCCCGAAGACGAAGATGGGCCGACCCGGCTCGCGTCCCCGGACGAGCTCCACGAAGCGCGTGAGATCGGCCACATAGTCGTCAAACTCCTCGACCGCGACGCGACGTCCCGCGGAGCGCCCGTGGCCTCGCAGGTCGAACGCGTAGACCGCAACGCCACTGCCGACGAGCGCTGTGGCGAGCGCCTCGTAGCGGCTCGAGTGGTCCTTGAGGCCGTGCATCAGCACGAACGCCGCCTTGGAAGCCGCTTCCGGCCGCCAGCTCTGCTCGAAGAGCGCCGTACCGCGCTCGCCCACGAACGAGCCGACCGTGTGCCGCACCGCGGCCGAGGTCGTGACGGTCTCCGGCATGCGCAGGTCGTACTGCACGCCGCAGCCGCTCAGCAGCACCAGCACCGCCGCGAGCGCGTTGGGCCAGACGACCCGGTGTGCTAGGGTCGCGAGTCGATGGTCAGGACACGAACGGCAGGTCAGCGCATGAGTCATGGTGTCGCATTCTGGGTCGCCTGCGCGGCCTTGGCAATCGCCGGCGGCGCCACAGCTGCCGGCCCGTCGATGACCGCCTCGGTCGGGCTGCGGTACGACCACGCCGTCCAGGCCGGTGGCCACGGCGACCTGGGCTACGTCATGGACGCCGAGATCGCCGCCCGACTCTTCGTCTTTCGCCCCGTGAGCTACTGCGGCGGCGTGGACCTCAGCCTCGGCGGCGGCACGGGCCGCTTCGACTATCGCGTGGACCTCTTCGCGGCCGGAATCGGCGGCGTCTTCTCGGGCGGTCACGTGCTTCGCCTCTGCGCCGGAGCGGGGATCGCGGGCACCACCGACGCGGCCGTCGTTGCGCGCCGTGTCCCGATCGAGGCGGGCGCCGATGTCCAAGCCGGCCCGGTGCGCCTCGCCATCGCGTGGACCATGGCATGGGCCTTCGGCGATGGCGTCCGTCCCCAGGGCACCTCCATCCCGGGCATCGACGAGTTCTCCGCGCGCCTCACGCTGGGCTTCGGCAAGGCCGCCACGTACTGGCCCGGCTCGCACGCCGGCTGGACGGTCTACCTGGGGGCGAGCTACCGCGAGGTGCTCGGCGCGCGGTTTGCCGGTGCCGTCGTCGGGCTCGGCTTCCACGGCGTC
Organism: Pseudomonadota bacterium; assembly: GCA_005776585.1. GTDB lineage: Bacteria > Myxococcota_A > UBA9042 > SXOX01. The sequence goes on from SXOX01000045.1 coordinate 2,651, forward strand.
GAGTGAGCGCGATTCGACCGCCGCGTCGCCCGCTGCCGGTCATCGGCTGGCGGGAGTGGGTGAGCCTGCCCGACCTCGGCATTGCGTGGATCCACGCCAAAGTCGACACCGGAGCGCGCTCCTCGGCCATCCACGCCTTCGACGTCGAGCCCTTCGACGCTCCTGACGGCCGCCGCCTCGTGCGCTTCAAGGTCCATCCCATCCAGCGGACGACGCGCGAGACCGTCGAAGTTGTCGCCGAGGTGAAAGACGAGCGCTGGGTCAAATCCACGAGCGGACATCGCGACTGCCGCATCGTCGTCGAGGCGCACGTCGCCCTCGGCGGCGACCAGTGGCCCATCGAGCTCACCTTGGCGCGGCGCGACGTCATGGGCTTTCGCATGTTGCTCGGTCGTCAGGCGATCCGCGGCCGATTCTTCGTCAATCCCGGCCGCTCCCATCGGTCCGGTCTGCCCGAGGGCCAGCGTCGCGCGTCGAAGCGCCCGCGCCCGACTCCCTGAGGTAGCATGCGCATTGGAATCCTCTCACGCGACAAGACGCTGTACTCGACGCGCCGCCTCCGAGAAGCAGGCGAGGCGCGAGGCCATCAGGTCCGCATCATCGACTACCTGCGCTGTACGATGAACATAACAACCAACGACCCTCACGTCGTCCATCGCGGCCAGGCGCTCGACTTCGACGCCATCATCCCGCGCGTCGGCGCGAGCCACACGTTCTATGGCACCGCCGTCGTGCGGCAGTTCGAGATGATGGGCACGTTTCCGTGCAACGAGTCCGTCGCCATCTCGCGTGCGCGGGACAAGTTGCGGTCGATGCAGCTGCTCGCGCGTGCGGGCATCGGCCTCCCCGTCACCGGCTGCTCGCACTCGACCAAGGACATCGACGGCCTCGTCGAGACCGTGGGCGGCGCCCCGCTCGTCGTCAAGCTCATCGAAGGCACGCAGGGCGTGGGCGTCGTCCTCTGCGAGACGCGCCAGGCGGCCGAGTCGGTCATCGCGGCCTTTCGAGAGCTCGATGCGCACATGATCGTCCAGGAGTTCATTCGCGAAGCCAACGGCGCCGACCTGCGCGCGCTGGTGGTCGGAGGCGAGGTCGTCGCCTCGATGCGCCGGCAGGCGAAGGAGGGCGAGTTCCGCTCGACCCTGCACCGCGGCGGGACGGCGGAGCCCATCACTCTGACGACCGCCGAGCGCGAGACGGCCGTGCGCGCGGCCAAGACGCTGGGCCTCAACGTCGCGGGCGTGGACCTGCTCCGCTCTGCGCGGGGCCCGCTCGTGCTCGAGGTCAACAGCTCGCCGGGCCTGGAGGGCATCGAGCTCGCCACGGGCGTGGACGTCGCGGGCGCCATCATCGCGTTCGTCGAGCGCAACGCCGAGCGCGGCAAGACGCAGACGCAGGGCGTGGGCTGACCGCTACTTCCGCTCTCCGACGAACGTCGCCTTGGGCAGGAACGGCTCGCCCGAGAAGTCGAAGCTCGCGTCCCACGCGCAGGGCTCCGTCTTCATGCCGAAGGCGTCGACCTTGCGGTCATCATCGACGAGCCGGGCAGGGCACCCCGGCGCCGCGGTTCCAATGACCAGCTCGCCGGTCAGCTCCGTGAGCTTGCCCCGGATCCACGAGGCGGCGGCCGGGATCGCCAGCTCGCAGGCCGGCTCGGCGACCAAGAGCACATACGCGGGCACGCTGTTCTGGATCTTGCTCTCGAAGTACGCACAGCAGTCGTTGTACTTCAAACAGTATTTGTCGCCAAAGAGCGTCGCGATGATCTTCTCGAACGAGTCGATGGTCGGCAGCTGCTCCACCGGGTCATTGAACAAGAGCGGTAGGACGCGCTTCTCGATGAGGAAGTCCAGGAGCGTGCCGTAGCGAAAGCCGGAGACCGGGTGCTGGGCGATGGCCAACCGATCCTCGGCGTCCACGCCCGCATCCAGCGTGGCCTCGAGCGACGCGCCGAAGACGTCGCCGAGCTTGACGACCTGAAAGCCGCACGTGTCGTCGTCGGGCGCGCAGGACTGCCCGAATTTCCAGGGAAAACGCAGCGTGTCCCACTTCTCGTTGGCCGTCCCGGGCGCAAACTTCGCCAACGTGCCGTCGACGGCACCCGGCTCACTCGACAGCGAGAGCGTCGATTGAAAGCGGAGATTGGAGAGGAGCCCCGAGATGGTCTTGCCGACGTCGATCGTGCCAGACCCGAGCGTGGCGCCGACGAGCGCATAGAAGGCGCTGTCCGCCGCACTCGCGACGGCGATCCCCGTGGACGTGAGCTGCCCGCCCGAGACCAGGAACGGACACACCGTGCTCAGCACGCCGCTTGCGTTCTTGCACGCCGCGAGCACGGCCGTCTGACCCGGCTCCGCGAACAGATCGATGAGGAGCTTTACCCCGTCACCCGCAGTGCCCGAGAGCCCCGAGTGGAGGTCCATCGTGGTCTCGAGGAGGTAGTCGCCTTCGTACTGCCACGGGAGATCGGCGGCGGTCACGGTGACCTCGGTCGTCTGACCTTTGACGATCTCGACGCCCGCCTTGCAGCCGTGCGCGAGCGGCGCCTTCCCGTCGGGAGGTGCCACGATCTGAACGACGAAGCGCGCGGTGCCACCCTCCGGCACGGGCAGCGTGGCGATGGTCGCCGTCTGGCCCAGCGCTGCGGGCCCCGCGCTCGCCACGGGAGCCGCCTTCGGGCCCAGCGCGTCGGGGTGCAGGTCGGAGCACAGGGGCTTCCCGCCCTCCTCGAGATAGGCACGGACGGTGAAGGCCGTGACGTTCGCCTTGCCCTGATACTTGGGCGTCACGACGAGCGCTGGCTTCTTGGCGACCTGAGGCTCGAGCCGAAGCGATACGGCGCCTGCGTCCGGATCGTCGGCCACGCTTGCGGTAATGGACGCGGGCGTGTCGGCGTCCGTGCCGACCGTCACGCTGACGGTGGCCTTGCCTTCTGGGCCCGTGGGGACGCTCCCGGCCGACAGCTTCATGCCCGCGTGGCTCGAGGTGAACGACACGAGCGCATCCGCGATGGGGGCCCCATTGGAGGTCCCGTCCGGCCGCGCGTATTTCACGGTGAACGTCACGATGGCGCCCTGCGCGACTGCGGCGAGGCACGCCGGGTTGCACGCCATGCCCGGGCCCGGCACTGCGGTGAGCTGGTTACTGCCGGGCTTTCCGACCTCCGGTTGCGCGACGGTCCCCGTGTCCGCAGGCGCAGGGCCCGGGTCGAGCGCCGTGGCGTCTGAGGCGTCCGTGGACTTGGCCACCGACTTGAGCGAGCCGCCGCCGCTCGTGGAGCACGCCAGGAGGAGCAAACCCAGTGGAGCCCAATGCGAGAGGGTCGAGCGCATGAGCGGCATCATACGCAGCCACGTTGACCTTCGCGACCTCGCGATCCAAACTCAGCGCCCATGAACGACCGTGACCTCGATCGTCTCGCTGAAGTCGTCGCTGCCCGCGTCCGGGAGCGCCTCTCCGGCGCCGCCGCGCATTCGGCCGTCGCCGCGACCGGAACCGACGTACGCAAGCCCTGCCACGCCAACAAGGCCGAGTGCACGGGCTGCGGCTGGTCGGTGCGCCGGCGGCAGAAGGACGTCGAGACCATCGTCGCGCTCGGCGCTTCGCGCATCGGCGCAGCACCCAACGTCGCCGAGACCGGCGGTGTCCCGACCGACCTGGCGCGCTACATCGACCACACGCTGCTCAAGGCCGACGCCTCGCGCGACGAGCTCAAGAAGCTCTGCGACGAGGCCAAGAAGTACAGCTTTGCGACTGTTTGCGTCAATCCGGCCAACGTCCGCTTTTGCGCGAGCCAGCTCGGCGGTACGCCCGTCAAGGTGTGCACCGTGGTCGGCTTTCCGCTCGGCGCGTCCACGGGCTCGTCCAAGGCCTTCGAGACGCGGGAGGCCATTCGCAACGGCGCCGGCGAGATCGACATGGTCATCAACATCGGCGCGATGAAGAGCCGCGACTACGCGACGGTGCTCGACGACATCGTGCAGGTCGTCGGTGCGGCGGGCTCGACGCCGGTCAAGGTCATCCTGGAGACCTCCTCGCTCACCCAGCAGGAGAAGGTCATCGGGTGCGCGCTGTCCAAGACCGCTGGCGCGGCGTTCGTCAAGACGAGCACGGGCTTTGGCTCGGGCGGGGCGACCGCCGAGGACGTCGCGCTCATGAAGGCGGTCGTGGGTCCCGAGGTCGAGGTCAAGGCCTCCGGCGGTGTTCGCACCACCGACGACGCGGTCAAGATGATCGAGGCCGGCGCCACGCGTATCGGCGCCTCGGCGTCGGTCGCGATCGTGCTCGGCACCGCGGGCCAGTCCAAGGACAAGAAGGGCGCCACGGTCGTCCCGATTCGCAAGTCGATGTATTAGCCCCGATCCTTGAACGGCCGCGCGCGCGCACGCATACTTCGCGCCACGGCGCGCCTTCGGGCCGTGTGCGTGGGAGGTCCTCGTTCATGACTGTTCGCATCGGCCTCGTGGCCTGTGTCCTCTGGATCGGCGTGGCGTGCACGCAGCCGGTCATTTATCCGAACAACACGACCAAGGCCTGCACGCCGGGTGACACCGAGCAGTGCCTGTGCACCAACGGGCAGAGCGGCGTCCACGTCTGCGCCGATGACGGCGCGCGCTGGGAGAAGTGCATCTGCGGTGTCGGAGGCAACGACGCGAGCGGCGCGACGGACACGGGCTCCACGCCCGACGTGAGCGCTCCGGCCGACACCGGCCCAGGGGATGTGGGCTGCACCATCAACTTCGGCAAGACGTGCGTCGGCAACGAGCTCTACTGGGTCGATAGCTGCGGCACCAAGGGTCAGCTCTACCTCACGTGCAAGACCGGGGAGTCGTGCGTCGGCGGCGAGTGCAAGGTCGGCTGCCAGGCCAAGGCCAAGCAGGGCTGTGTGAACAACAACATCTACTGGTTCGACTCGTGCGGCGCCAAGGGGAGCATCGCGCAGACGTGCCAGAGCGAGGAGTTCTGCAAGGAGGACACGAAGGCCTACTGCGTCAAGGCGTTCTTGAGCGGCATCTGGATGACGACGGCCGACCCGTCCTCCAAGACGCTCGGCGGGATCTTCCCCGCCACGTTCCAGCCCACGGCCTACGAGTTCAAGTTCGACGGCACGAACGTCACCGTCACCGACAAGACGGCCACGGACCCGTACTCGCTCACCGGGACGATCGACTGGTCAATCAAGACCGTGAAGGCGACCGGGACCTACAGCTCGCCGACGGGGACCTCGAGCAAGTACTCCATGAGCGTGCAGTTCCTCTCGCTCGAGTCCTATGCCGGGACGTTGATCGAGGACGTCACGGCCGATTTGGGCGGCGGGCCGCAGTCGCTCGGTAGCGTGGTCTGGAACATCACCGGCAAGAAGCAGCAGTGAAGCCCGTCGGGAGCCTCACGTGGCTTCCCGACGGCGTCGTCATGGACGCCTACGAGGAGCTGAACCTCCTCGCGCACGCCGCGATGCATGAGCGCAAGCACCGCCAGGCCTGCGGAGGGCAGGCCGAGTGCGGCACCTGTCGCGTCGAGATCGTGTCGGGCGCCTTCTCCGAGCGGCCACCCGACGAGCGCGAGCTACTCCTGGCGCACCCGAAGGTGTTCGGTCGGCATCAGCGCCTGGCCTGTCGGGCGCGTCCTCTCGGCGATGTCGTCGTGCGGCTCCCTCCGAAGGGACTGCGCGATCTGAGGCTCAGCCGCCGCAGCCACTGAGCGGCAGGTGGTCGCACTTGCCGCTGACGAAGTCGCACAGGTCCTCGGTGCAGGGGTTCTGATCGTCGCATGCGGCGTTGTTGGGCGTGGGAAGGCACAGCAGCGTCGTGGGCTCGCACTTGGCCTGCTTGCAGCCGATGTCGCCCGACGGATCGCACACCATCGGCGTCCCGACGACGCAGTGGCCCTCGACACAGAGCCACACGCCCTCGCACGCGTTGGCCGCGCTGCAGAAGGCGCAGTCGTTGCCTGAGGTGCAGCTGATGGGCTCGAGCACCGCGCAGTCGCAGGTCGCGCCGCAAACGATCGCCGCGTCGACGCACCCAGGATCCCATGACGTCGTGCAGCAAAATGGGTCCTTGGCGCACACGCACGCGTTGATGCTGGGGCTCGTGCTCCCGGGATCCAGTGACGCGACGCACGGGTGCGTGCCGCACGCGTTGGGCTGCTTCACGGTCTGACAGGCTCCGGTGGCGCCATCACAGAAGCCGTGGGTGCATGGGTCGCCGTCGTCGGGACACAGGCTCGGGTCCGGCGTGATGGGGCAGCTGCCCGTGGCTGGGTCGCACGTGGTCGTGTTGCACCCGACGGCCAGGGTGGCGTCGCAAGTGACGGGCGGTAGCGCGCTGCACAGGCCCTCGACGCAGGTCCAGCTCCCATTGCAGCGATCGTGGTCCGGGTCGCAGTAGCCGCAGTCGGAGTCGACGACGCACGTCGGAGGGGCCTTGCTGCAGTTGCAGGCGACGCCACAGGCGCTTTGAGCGAGCGCGACGCAGGCCTTGTCCCAGACGACGTTGCAGCAAAACGGGTCAGCGGCGCACACGCACGTCGTCACCGTCGTCTGCGAGGACCCGGGGCCGTCCGAGGTCAAGCACGGGTGCTGCGCGTTGCACACCGCGAAGGGCGTGTTGCTGCACTGCCACGCCGGCTCGACGCAGAGGTCCTTGGTACAGGGGTCGCCGTCGTTGCAGGCGGCCGGCTCTGGCGTGAGCTTGCACGCGCCGTCCAGTGGGTCGCACCGGTTCTTGAGGCACGGCTTGTCGAAGCCGTCGAAGCAGAAGACGGTCCCCGACTTCGCGCACTGGCCACTCGGGCACGACCAGACGCCGTTGCATGCGTTGCCGTCGTCGCAGAACGTACACTCCGCGGCGTCCGTACAGGCGAGGTCCTCCGGAGGCAGCGTGGTGCACTCGCAGTCGAGCGCGCATGACGTCGTGGCCAGCGTCACGCAGGCCGCGGACCAGGCGCTCTCGCAGCAGGCGGGCTCCAGGGCGCAGACGCAGCTCGTCACGACCGGGTCCTTCGATTTGGCGAGCTTCGACGGCTTGCACGGGTGCTGCGTGCCGCAGCCGGCGACCGTGGCGTGGGTGCACGCGCCGGTCGCGACCTCGCAGGCGTCGGCTGTGCAGCCGTCATGGTCGTCGCAGCTCGCGGGGACCGCCTGAAGGACGCACGCCCCGCTCGCGGGCGCACAGGCAAGCGACTGACAGCCCGACGTGAACGTCGTCGAGCAGTCGACGGGAGGCACAGGGACGCACGTGCCGGTCGCACAGGTCCACGTGCCGTCGCACAGGTTCGGGTCCTCGCACCACGCGCAGTCGATGCTGGTCGTGCAGCTGAGCTTCTTCGCGGGCGCCTTGGCGCAGTCGCAGTCGGCGCCGCACGCGGTCTTGGCGAGCTCGGCGCACGCAAAGGACCAGACGACGGTGCAGCACTCGGGCAGCTTGCCGCAGACGCAGGCCGCGAGTGTCGCGTCGAGCGTCCCGGCGCTCGGCGAGGGCTTGCACGGGTTGTAGACCGCACCGCAGCCGGGGATCGGCGTATGCACACAGCCACCAACGCACGTGTCCGCCGTGCAGGGATCGCCGTCGAGGCACGGATCGGGCTTGCCGACGCAGGCTGCGGCCATGCAGGCGTCCAGGGTCGTGCACGGGTCGCCGTCGTCGCACGTGGCTCCATCCGGTCGGGGCGCGAGGGTGCACGCGCATGCGGCGCAGACGGCTTCGGCGCACGCGGTGGCCGGGCAGTCGGCGTGCGACTGGCACGGGCAGAGCTGCGCGTCTTGGGTGTCGGATACTTCGAGCGGCGTGACCTCATCGGGCGCATTGGCCACGTCCTGGACCGACGCCGCGAGATCGCTCGGTCCCAGGTCGTTCGCCTTCGCAGCGTCGGCGGCGCTGGCGCTGTCGGCGATGGGGGTATCGGCCAGCTCCGACCCGCCGACGCGGGGCGCAGCCGTGCATGCGACGGCGGAGATCATGAGGCCGAGCAGGAGGCGGAGACGCACGCCGAGAGCGTAGCAGAGGCGCCGGCGCAATGGGCCGCACCGCGAGGCGCCGCACACACTCTTGGCACTCACCCTCCCGACGCCTACAACGACCTCCGATGAGCACCTCGCGCCCGGCAACCAGGCTCTCCCCGGTCCACTCAGAGCGGACCAGCTCCACGATGGTGACGCCTACGAGCTCTCCAACGGGCACCCAATTCAGTGCTTGCCCGCGGGTCGTCGCCACTTGGCTAGCAACGTCGATGGCGCGATCGTGCTCAAGTCGGACCCGGGGGTCGAGGAGGTCGGCTTCGACACCGGCATCGAGCTCGACGACGGACGGACCCTGCGCGCGCCGGACGTCAGCGTCGGGCCCCTCGAGCGCGCGCCTGGGTGGTCGCGGACCGCTCCGCCGCTCGCCTTGGAGTACGCCGATCGCGGCCAAGACGAGCGCGAGTCGCAGGCCAAGATCGCGGACCTCCTGGGCGCAGGAACGCGTTGGGTCTGGCTCGTCCGGCTCACCGGTCTCCAGCGCGTGGAGGTCTATGAGGCACGCCGAAAGATGCGCGTCGTCGGCCTGGACGAAGTGCTCACGGCGCCGGGGGTGCTGAAGAATCCGGTCCTGGCGCGCTCCCTGGTCGATTCGAAGGCGGCCACGCAGGCGACGCTGCGGAACCTCTTGAACCGCGAGGGCTATGACGGCCTCGAGGCCGTCGTCGAATTCGGCAAGGCCGAAGGCAAGGCCGAAGGCAGCGCGGCAGGCAAGGTTCACGCGGCGTTGACCGTCCTCGCGACCCGGGGAGTCGCCATCTCCGACGACCTGCGGCGCCGCCTCGAGGCCTGCCGTGACGAGGCGACACTGGACCGCGTCATTGTGGCCTGTGTCACGGTCGCTCGCGCCGACGACCTGCCACTTCCGCGGTAGCAGCCCATGGCCGATTCTTGGACGGGCCGTCAGTGAAGGGCTACAACCGCGGCATGCGACTGCTGGCACTCCTGACTCTGTTGGCTGCGGTGAACGCGTACGCGTTGGAGGACGCCGGAAGCGCGAGCGACGCGCAAGGCCTTGGCAGCCTGGTCGACACCCCCGCGCCGGCAGATGACGCCGTCGACGCCACGGACGCCGCCGCCGAGGCGGAGGTCGCGGAGCCCAAGTTCGGCTTTCCGACGCCGATGCTCGTAGCCGAGCCCGCCAACTACGTGAGTGGCGACATCGTCTTCCATCCGCCCCCGCGGCCCGATGACGCCAAGTCCGGCTGCAGCGGCGCCAAGGTCACGCAAGGCGTCACGCTCGCGCCGCTGGGCCTCGCGTCGCTGCTCTTCGCGCTCTTGGGGCTGCGCCGCGAACGCCTTCCCTGATCAGTCCGGCACCGGGTACGCGTCGAGGAGGTCTTTGGGGATGCGTCCGTCCTTGGCGATGCGTCCGTACACCGTTGCCGCTTGGCGCGCGACCCGCGGCTTCTTGGGATCCTTCGGGTCGACCCCGTACAGCCCGAACTGCATCGACATCCCGTGGTTCCACTCGTAGTTGTCCATCAGCGACCACACGAAGTAGCCGTCCACCTGGGCGCCGTCGGTGATGGCGCGCGAGAGCCACGTCAGGTTCTCGACGATCCACTTGACGAGCACCTTGCCCTCGTCGTCAGTAGCCGAAGTCCCATTTTCGGTAATAATGGTTGGGAGCCCGAGTTCCTTGACCTTCATCACCATCTCGTAGATGCCCTTGGGGTAGTTCTCCCAGGGCTCGAGCGTCAGAGGGTTGAAGGTCGTGAGCGGTGACAGGCCGGGCAGGATGGCCGTGTCGGCGCCTTCGACCCCGATACGGGTGTAGTAGTTGACGCCGATGTAGTCCATACGACCCTGCAGATCGGCTCGAAGCTCGCCCTTGCCGTCCAGGTCGCCATCGAATATGCCCTTGGCCACGGCATTGAGAAACGCCATGTTCCAGAGGTAGAACACGTTCTCCGCCGCCTTCTTGTCGGCCTCCTTCGTCGGGTCCTTGGGCCGGACGGGCGCCATGGAGTACACGACTCCGACGACAGCGGCCTTGCCGTCCGCGTCGGCGTCAGCCGTGTCCCCGGCCTTGATGGCGTCATACATCCGGGCGTGCGCCTCGATGAGCGCCTGAAAGACGATCCGGGCCGACGCGCCGCCATCGACGAGCGCGCTGATGGCCGGCGGGTTGACCCGGTCGGGCGACGGGAAGATGTACCCCGGAAATAGCACGGCGAACGGCTCGTTCTCGGTGGCCCACAGATCGACCTCGCCGCCGAACTCCTGGGCGCAGAACCCGGCGAACTTCGCGATCTCCTTGACGGTGCGCTCGCGGTCCACCCAACCCTTGTTCTTGCAAGTCTTGAGGTCCAAATGACACGCGACACCGTCGTGGATCCAGCTCGGCAGCGTGTAGTGGTTGAGCGTCACGAGCGGCTTGATGCCGCGATTCTTCAGCGCCTCGAAGACGTCGTGATAGTGAATGACTGCGGCCTCATTGGCGAGCTTGGAGAGCGCCTCATAGCCCTCCGCGCCGTCGGTCGGCTTGGGGAAGATGCGGCTCCACTCGAGGCTCATGCGGAAGCCATTGTTGTGCAGCTCGTTCTTCGCGCGATCGAAGTCCTGCTCGAACAGCTCCCAGTGCCCGGGGCTCATGCTCAGGTCGTGGCCCGCCAGGTGATTGCTGCTGTCCTTGCGCATCGCATCCGACATCACGAACTGGTACCAGTCGCTGTTCGGGTCCTCGCACTCGGCCTTCGGCAGCGTTGGGCACCCCATGTCCACTTGAAACCCCGCGGTCGCCGTACCCCACAGAAACCCGGGAGGGAAGGTGCCCTCGCCGTTCTCCGGATCCAGCACGTCGGGATCGCCCACGCCGTCGCTGCCGGCGTCGGCCGTCGGGCCGCTATCGGCTACAGTCCCGGCGTCCACGACGGCATCCGGTGCCGCAGTCGCAGGCGGCGTCTCCGTCTTTCCACATCCGACACTGACGAGAACCAACACGAGCGCAGCAGGTTTCATGCCGCGCACGATAGGCGAGGCGGGGGTCAGATGTCGAGTCGCAGGTAGAGGCCCACGTCGAGCACCTGCGTGTTCTTGATGAACGTCGGAAACAGGACGTTGAGCGGCGCCGGCAGCTTGTCCGGCGGACCGAACGACTCCGGCCCGAAGCGCAGCTCGCCCTGATCGCCCAGATGGCCCGCCACGTACAGCTGCACCGAGAGGTACGTCAGCGCCTGCACCGAGGCGTCAAACCGGATCATGCCGCTGTGATCGCTCAAGTTGCCGATGCCCGTGAGCGTAAATGTCCACAGATCGGCGTTACCGGGACGCGGAAGCAACAGAAAGCCCCCGACGTAATGCTGCCCGAGGTACAGCGACTGCGCCTTGCGGTTCACGAGTGCCGCGAGCGCCTGGCCGTCGCCGCCCTGGAAGCCGACCTCGTTGTAGAGGTACTCGAGCCCAAAGGTCATGGAGTCCTTCTCCGAGTACTTCCACGTATAGGAGACAGCACTCGATACCTGGACCGTCGGCGTCGACGCGTCGTCGAACGTGAGGCCGACCTCGCTCATCAGGTCGATGTCCCAGATCGCCATGGACAGGTCGACCCCGAGCTTGCCGAAGTGACCGGTCTCCAGCTTGCGATAGGCGCCCACGACGCCCGCCTCACCGGTGAAGTCGGTCTTGCACGTGTCGCAGGACCAGGGCATCTCGACGCGCCCGGCCGCGCCCGCGCGATCGAGCGATGTGACCTTGTCGAGCAGTCCGAGCAGGTAGAAGTTCCAGCCGAGCGACTCGACCGGAAAATGGAGCTTGAGCATGGGCACGCCCGGCCGCGAATCGAAGGGGGCGAAGGGGTCGCGCCGCGTCGCGTTGATGACGTCCACCGGGTTCCAGATGCGCGTGGCGCCATACTTGACCTTCTGCTGGCCCAGGGTGACGAACATCGCCCGCCCGACGTCGAACTTGAGCCAGAACTCGTCGAGCAAGACGTCGACCTGCTTTGGCGTGCTCCCTGTCGCCGCGAGGATGGGGCTCGTGACTGCGGTGTCGATCGTCGGGTCGTACTTGAGCCGACCCCGCACGAACGCGCGCAAACGGTCAGTGGGGTTGGCGTCGAGGTAGAGGTCCACGAAGTTCGGCGAGCTCAGCGGATGATCGACCAGCGAGTCGCCGTCGGTGAAGCTCCAGCCGAGCTGCATGTACACCAGCCCGCCAATCTGGAGCTTGTCCGAGAGGATGTCCTTCGGGACGAACGTCTCCATCAGGCGCTTTCCGTCCTGGTCTTCGCCGTCGCGAGCGTCCGGAGGCGCGCCCGGTGGCTTCTGGGGCTCCTTGGCCTTCTCGTCGGACTCCTTGCCGAAGAGCTCCTCTTCGGACCTCTCCTGGGCAGACGCTACGCCACCGTACAGAAGCGCCGCGACGACGAGGCACGCGCGCATCAGCGGCTCTTGGACTCGAGCCAGGCCTTCGTGAAGAGGTTGGACTCCAGCGGCTTGAGGTCCACCTCGCGCATGACGATGATCGTGCGGTTGGCCTTCTCGATCTCATCGAAGATCCGGATCTCATAGGGGAACCAGACGTCTGCACCCTTGGACTCGCTGTAGATCTTCTTCCACTTGGGATAGAGCACCGTCTGCTGCAGCTTGCCGCTGGCGGCAAATCGCTGCTCCTTGAGCACCGTGTGGGCCGCCTGGTCGATCCAGAGCTTGATCTTCGGGAACGCCACATCGATGCCCGGCTTGGCCGTGAGCTCCAGCTCATGGGTCGCGAAGATGCCGAGCTTGCCGTCCTGGACCCACTTACCCGCGTACTCGTCCGCGAGGCGGGACTCGTCGAAGTCGCGGCGATTGCCGTCGGTCCCGCCGATGCGCTCGCGCTCGGTGCGCCGCTCCCACTTGCCGACTCGCGGGTCGTAGTACCACATGTTCTTGTCGAGCCGCAGATAGCCCTTGCCGCGCTCGGTCTTGGGATCCAGGAACAGGATCATGAGCTTGTCGTCGGCGTCGCGCCGGTAGACGACCGCGTCGAAGACCTGGTCGTTCTTGTCCTTCTCGTGCGCCTCCATGAAGATGCGCGCCTTGAAGTCGCCGTTGTTGCGTCGCTGGGTGTCGACCTCCTTGAGGATGCCGAGCACTTGCCCGTCGTCGAGCGCGCGGGCCAGCGTGGGGAGAAGCAGGAGCGCAAGCAGCAACGATCGCATGGACAACCTCAACCGACGTCGTGGATGGCGGTGATGGGCTTCAGGCGCGTGGCCCGATACGCCGGATAGAGCGCAAACAGCGTCGTGACGCCCGAGATGACCAGCACGCTCACGGCAACGGCCGCCGGGGTCACTGCCAGGTGCAGCGTGTCCCGCATGAGGAAGAGCATGAGGGCCTGCGGCACCTTGACCTGCGCGGCATTGATGATGCCCGCGAGCCCGATGCCGAGCCCGGCGCCGACCAGCGTGGCTACGACCGACAGGAGGCTGGCCTCCATCAGGAACATGAGCAACACGCGGCTCTTGCCCATGCCGATGGCGCGCAGGGTGCCGATCTCGCGCGTGCGCTCGCGGATGGACATCCACATGCTGTTCATGACGCCGATCAAGATGATGATCATGAGCACCGACGTAAACGCGGTCGTGACGCCGCGCACGAGGTCGAGCACCCACGCCACGAAGCTCAGCTCGTCTTTCCACGTAGACACATCGAGCTTCTGGCCGGTCCAGTCCTCACGGGTGACGACCTGGAACTTCTGCCAGAACGGCGTGCTTTGCGCGTCGATGACCGGGTAGTGCTCGGCCAGCAGCTTGCGGAGCCGCTCGGCGACCTCCTCGGTCTTGGTCGGGTCCTCGAGGTAGAGCTGAATGGCGCCCGTTGCGTTGTCGTCGAGCAGGTACAGGTCGCGGACGGTCTGCTTCTGCACGATGATGTTGAAGCTCGAGATGAGCCCGACGTCCTTGGCGATGGCGACGACCTTGACGTCCATGGAGTTGTACGCGCCGCGGAAGGTCGGTGTGCTCAGCGTGGCGACGTCGCCGACCTGAAGCGCGAGCCGCGTGGCCTGCGACTCGAAGATGAGGCAGGTGGCGGGCTGGGCGAGGTCGTCCAGGTTGCCCGAGACGAGCTGCAGGACGCCCTTGAAGTCCTTCTCGGCCTGAACGTCGACGCCGACGATGCCCACCTGCTTGCTCGACTTGTCGCTGACGATCTTGCCCCACCCGCGCGCGCGGTCGACCGCGAGGCGGACCTCCGGGACGTTTTGAAGTACAAAGTCCCGAACGGCTTGGAACTTCGTGACCACCGGCGCCGCTTGGCCGCTCGTGATCTTGAAGAAGCCGCCGACGTTCACGTGGCCGGTCGAGAGCGTCGTGGCCGAGCGCAGCATGGTCTGCTCGATCCCGTTGGCGAGCCCGAGCAGCAGGATGAGCATGATCGTGACGGCGACCGTGGCGCCGCCGACGAGGAACGTGCGCCGCTTGTGCTGGAGCAGGTTGCGTACAGCGATGAGGACGAGGCGGCCCATCAGTCGTCCTTCTGCATCGCGACCACGGGGGCGATGCGGGTGGCGAGGAGCGCCGGATAGAGGGTGGAGAGCAACCCGACGAGGCCGATGACGACGAACGCCACGATGACGTGGACGGCATGGAGCGTGGGAAACAGGCGCGGCCCCGCAAACAAGAAGTAGGCGAAGTCGCTCCAGGCGGGCACGCCGACCTGGCCGGCGACCAGCACGGTCGTGGCTCCGGTGAGCGCGCCCGCGGTGCCAAAGAGTGCGGCGAGCGTGAGCGACTCGACCATGAACATCCACATGACAGTCCCGCGCCCGGCGCCAATGGCCCGCATGGTGCCGATCTCACGCGTGCGCTCCAGCGTGGCCATCACCAGCGAGTTGTTGATGATGACGAGCGCCACGACGAAGATGATGAAGATTGCGACGACCAGCACGATGCTGATAACGCGCACGAGGTTGCCGACCAATCCCGCAGACTTCTGCCAGTGGACGGCCTTGATGCCCAGGTTCTGCGCCTGACCGGTCGCCTCGATCTCTTGGCGCGCCGTCTCGATGTCGACGCCGTCTTTGAGCATGACCGCCGCGTTGATGACGACCCCGTCGTCGATCTCCTGCTGCGAGTACTTCCGCGCGAGCATCTCGTCGGTGTACTTCTCGCCGGCCGCGTGCATGTCCACGCCCGCCGTCTCATCGAAGGTGGCTGACGCCGCGGACTCCACCCCCGCGCCGGCGTCGGCGCCGAAGAGCTCGTCTTCGGCCTTGTCCCGCGAGACGTCCTTGACCTGGACCTTGGCCTTGAGCGTCTCGTTCTCCTTCTTGCGCTCGTCGGTCATGAACCCGTAAAGGTCACGGAAGGTCATCAGGTCCATGACGCTGTAGGCACCGGCGAGAAACGACTTCTCCAGGCTCTTGAAGTTGAAGGTGCCATAGACCTTGACCGGCACCTTGCGCATGAAGCCGGACTTGCCGTAGGCGGTCAGGACCAGCGTGTCGCCAATCTTGATCGTGTACAGATCGATGTGCGGCGCCACGGCGTCGTAGAAGAAGGCGTGGCGCTCGCCGAAGTTGCTATCGTTGACGTCGAGCAACGACTGGAGCAATTCGGTCGTGGTCTTCTGGTCGTCACCCAGGAGCTTCACGAGTGCCGAGCGCACGGCCGCCTCATGCTCCTTGTCCATCTGATAGACCAGCAGCGCCGCCTGTTTCTGGTTCTGCTTGGTCCAGGTCTGGCAGTCCTCGCACTCGGCGATGGTCTCGCCGTTGTCGAGCCGCTCCTTGATCTTGTCGAGGCGCCGCGCCGTCTTGTTCTTGACCCAGTCTTCGTAGGCGCGGTTGTTGAAGACGAAGCCGCGCTGACCGGCCGGGATCATCGTGCCCTTGACGATCTCGAAGCGGTCGAAGGTCTGCTGATACCGCGCCGTGTCCGTACCCAGGTACTGGAGGCCGATGAGGTCCTCGCCGATGGCGATGGGCGCGACCTTGTTCTCCAGGAACTCGATGGCCGACTCCGGCTCGCGGTCGAGCTTCTCCCAGAAGGCGTCCTTCCGTGCCTCGGCTAGCGCCTCGAAGTTGGTCTTCATCTCCAACATGACTTTGTCCATGTTGGCGATATCGCGGAGGTTCTTGAGGTCCTTCTCCAGGTCCGCGACGATGCGGCGGATGTGGTCCTTGAGCGCCACGGAGCGCTCGGTCTTGCCGTCCCGCAGCGCCTCACGCAGCTCCGTGAGCTTCTTGTCGAGCACGTTGCCGGTGAAGACCACGGCAAAGTTGACGCCCATGGGGACGACCGTCTTGACGCTGGGTAGCGCCTCGAGCGCGGCCTTGACCTTGGGGAAGTCCTTGATGTGGCCGAAGTCCTTGCTGCTGTTGTCGAAGTCGAACAGCGTGATCTCGTCCTGCGCGTCCGCCGCTTGAATCTGGACGTGACCAGAGACCGCGTTGACGACGCTCTTGGCCATGGACTCTTCGAGCGCCGAGACGGCCGCGCCGCCGAGGACCACGAGCAGGGTGCCAAAGAACAGCATGGCCCCGACAATCAGGGTCTTGACCTTGTGGAGCCACAGGTTTCGAAACGCGATCCGGAGCAGCATCATGCGTGGGCGACCGCGCCGCCGGCGTGCCCCGCGCTGGCGTCTTGTACGCGGCCGTCCTTGAGCCGGACGATGCGATCGGCGGCCTCCATGACCTTGGCGTCGTGCGTCGAGAAGATGAAGGTCGTCCCGTCGCGATGATTGAGCTCCTTCATCAGATCGATGATCTGAGAGCCCGTGACGGAGTCCAGATTGGCCGTGGGCTCGTCCGCAAGCACGATCTCGGGCTTGGTCACCAGCGCGCGCGCGACCGCCACGCGCTGTCGCTGTCCGCCCGAGAGCTCGTTGGGCCGGTGTTTGCCGTGCGTGCCGAGACCGACGGCCTCGAGCACCTCACGGACGCGCCTGTCGCGCTCCGCCTTGCCGACGCTTTTCTGGAGCAGCAGTGGGAACTCGACGTTCTGATAGGCCGTGAGCACCGACACCAGATTGAAGGACTGAAAGATGAAGCCAATCTTGAACAGGCGCAGGCGGGTGAGGTCCTTCTCCTTGAGCCGACCCGTGTTCTGCCCCGCGACGATCACATCTCCACGCGTGGCTGTGTCCACGCAACCAATCAAGTTCAGCAGCGTGGTCTTGCCGCTGCCCGAGGGACCGGCGATCGTCGCGAACTCGCCGCGATTGATGCGTATGGAGACGCCCTGGACGGCCGGCACCTCCGTGTTGCCGAGCTGATAGATTTTGTAGACATCGACTAGGTCGACGATGGGAGGCGCGGCGGGGGAGGGGGCAGTCATGGCGCCGAAACATAGGGGCGGTGCCGGGCCGCTGCAAGCCAGCGTCAGTGAAGAAACGTGAAGTCGCGCTAGTTCGACGTACGGGACCAGCTCACGAGCTCGGGCCCGGGCCGCCCGATGAGATAGCCCTGGAGCAGATCCACACCGACGCTCGTGACCGCGGCGCGCTCGGCGTCCGTCTCGATGCCCTCACAGACGACCAGCATCCCCAGGCCGTCGAGCGAACGCACGACGCCGCCGAGAAGCTCGAGCCTTCGAGGGTGCTTGTCGATGTCCCGAACGAGGCTCATGTCGATCTTGACGACCTCGGGCTCGAGCCGCGCCACGCTCGTGAGCCCCGCGAAGCCGGCGCCGAGGTCATCGACCGCGATTCGGAAGCCACGCCGGCGCAGGCTCGCGACCCGGTCCATGGCCTCGTGGCTCTGATCGAGCGCCGCGCGCTCGGTGAGCTCCAACACGAGCCGACCGGCGTGGTCGGATAGCGGCGAGTCGGGTCCGAACAGCGTCGTGTCCACGAGGTCGCGCGGGTGCAGGTTGACGAACAACGTCCGATCCGTGGGCACCGCGCGCAGGGCCTCGCCGACCTTGGAGTGAATCGCGGCGGCGAGTCGGGAAAGGGCGCCAAGCCGCTCGGCTGCTCCAATGAGCAGCGTCGGGTTGGCGAGGGCCATCTCCTTCGTTCGGACGAGGCCCTCATAGGCAAAGACGCGGTTCTCCGACCAGGACACGATGGGCTGCCAGGCCATCCAGAGCGTCTGCAGCGCGCGCTCGAACGTCGCCTCGAGGCCCGCGCGATCACCGGCGACCGCGCCGTCGAAGCCCATGTGGATGAGCACCTCGCGCTTGAGTCGAGTCATCCGGTGCATGTTTACTGCGTATTCAGTGGCGCGCAGGATCTCCTCGGGCCCGCACGGCTTGACGAAGTACTTCAGCGCACCGAGCTCGAGCGCCTGAATGGCGGTGTCGAGAGACGGCGAGCCCGTCATCAGCAGCACGGGGACGTCCAGGTCGATCTCGCGCACGTGGCGCAGCAAGCTGACGCCGTCGAGCCCAGGGAGATCGAGGTCGGAGAGCAGCACGTCGGGCCTCTGTGACTTGATGCGCTCGAGCGCGACGGCGCCGTCGTCGATAACTGTGACCTCGTAGCCTGCGTTGCGCAGCGTCCGCTCCAGCGCGGTGCGGAGGTAGGCGTTGTCCTCGACCAGCATCACGTGGCCCTTTTTCGAGTGGCCCCCGTGCGTCCGTGCGAAAGGAAGTGGCGTTTGCATTGGGATCACCCTTGTTCGACCGATCATCCTGCGGTCAACCGTTAAACATCGACCATCGGATTCGAAACTTAAGGCAATCCTTGAACTGATTACAAGGTTATTATTCCTTCCAGAGGAACTTCCAAGGGTGCCGCTTGAGATCCTTCATCATCTCGCGAACATCGTCGTACATCTCGCGGTCGTAGATCAGCGCGCCCACCGTGGAGTGCCCGTCCCGGAGATGCTTGAGCATACCCTTGCCGTCGTCTAGCAAGCCCGTGACCTTGCTGACGATCTTGTCGACCTGGCCCCGCGCCTCGGTGACCAGCGTGGTGGCCTGCTCGGCCAGCGTGTCCACGCGCGAGACCAGGCCCGCGGCCTTGGGCGCGAGCTGGTCGACCACGCCGCGCGTCTTGGAGGTGATAGCGTTCACGTCATCCACGATGGCGCGAATCTTGGCGCCGTCTCCAATCGAGTCGTCGACCTTGCGCAGCACGCTCTCGCCACGGTCGATGGCCTTCTTGATGACGTTGCCGGTCTCGCCCTTGCCCGGCGTGTACTCGACGAGGGCCAGATCCGCCGAGTCGAGCACCTTGAGGCCCTTGTCAGCGATGGTCTTGATCTGGCCATTGACGTCGGTGAGCATCGTCTTGCCGTCCTCGACGAGGGTCCGAGCCGACTTTGCCAGCGCGCGGATGTCGGCCACCGTGTCGGTGATGGCCTGCTCGTTGTCCTTTAGCAGCTTGTTGGCGCGCTCCACGAAGGCGTTGACGTTGGCGCCCATCACCTCGATGCGCATGGGCGGGACGCCCTCCTTGATGACGTCGCCCAAGGACTGCTTCTCGCGACCGGGATCGACCTCGACGTACTTCTCGCCGAGGAGGCCGACCGTCGTAATATAGAAGCGGGCGTCCGACCGTAGCGTGTCGGCGATCTCCGGCTTGAGTGAGAGCTTCACGCGCACCCAGACAGGACGTTCGACCTTGGAGTCCACCTCACCGCCCCAAAACTCGATCTTCTCCACGCGACCGGCGCTGATGCCGGCGACCTTGACCGCCGCACCCTCCTTGAGGGCCGCGCTGGTCTCGAAGTCGACGACGACCTCGCGGGCCTCGGCCATGCGGAAGTCCCCGAGCAGGAACAAGAAGCCGAGCAGCAGCCCCAAGCAGACGACGATGAGGAGGCCGACTTTGACCTCGATGTTGCTGTCTTTGCCTGCCACCGCTCCGCTCCGCTCCCGCGCCGTGCGCGCTGGAGGAGGAGAATAGCTCACTCACCGGCCGTCGGCCAGTTGGTCGGCGTCGCGCCCATCCCGCGGTACGATGACATCCTCCTTGCGTTCAGCGGTTTGAGAAGCTACGCTTACATCTGTCTTACGTTTCCTCGGTGGAGGTCCTCATGTCCAGTACGACGCTCTCGAGCAAGGGGCAGATCGTCATCCCTGCCCATGTCCGCCAAACACACGGGCTGATGCCGGGCATGACGTTCGAGGTTGAAGCCGTCGAGGGTTGCATCATCTTGCGGCCGACGTCGGAGGTTCGGCGGACGACTCTGGAGGAGCTCGTGGGCTGTACTGGCTACTCTGGTCCTCCGAGGACGCTCGAGGACATGGAGCGGGGGATTGCCGCCGGAGTGCGTGCGCGGCTGCCTCAATCATGATCGCGCTCGACACGAACATCATCGTTCGAGTCGTCACGCGGGATGACGCCACGCAACACGCCGCCGCCGTCGAGGTCATGCGGTCGCCGCAGCTGTTCGTGAGCCGCACTGTGCTGCTCGAGACGGCTTGGGTGCTTACCCACACCTACGCGCTGGAGCGAGCTATCGTTGGCAGGGCACTCTCGGCGCTCGTGGGCTATCCAAACATGACGATCGAAGACCGTGGCTCGGTGCTTCGTGCGCTCGCGTGGCATTCCCAGGGCATGGATATCGCCGATGCCTTCCACCTGTCGTCACCGCGTGACGTGACGCACTTTGCCACCTTCGACAAGAAGCTCGCGGCCGCGGCCGCTCGGCTTCCCGATGCCCCAACCGTTCGAGTCGTCGGTTCCCAGGAGCGTGTTGCGGATTGACCGTCACTCGCCTTTGGACGCCTCACGGGCGCTTCTCGCGCCAAACGGTTCGGACGGGCATCCAGCCCGCCCTTCACCGTTTGACCGGCGCTTCGCGCCTCGCGAGAATCGCCGCGTGATCCGCCCAACGGCTTCGCGCCGGCAATACGCAACACGCTCCTAGCCAAACACCTGTGAGAGCAACCCGTAGACGCCGATGGACAGCGCCGCGATCGAGTCGCCGGCAATGAGGCCGCCGCCCACGAGCGAGGTCGTGCTCATGTCCTCCGGGATATCAGGCGCGGTCCCCGCGGGGGCCTTCGGAGCGTCCTTCAGTGCCTCGTTCTTGATGGTCTCGGCGTAGGACGCCATGACGCCGCCGACGCCGAACCAGAGGCTCGTCGTAAACTCCACGAAGCCGCCGAACGACGAGGCGTAGGGGGAGGGCAAGACCACCGCGTCCACCACGAAGCCCACGCCGTAAGCAAGCTTGCCGCTCTTGATCCAGTCCTGGTACTCCTTCCAGGCCTTGAGCAGCTTGCGTAGGATCTCGACAGTCAGCCCGATGGCGAGGCCAATCCAGAGCGCCTTCATCACGTGCGGCTTGCTCTCGGTGATGCCCTTGATGGCGCCGACGAACTTGTAGGTCATCGCCGACTGCCACTTGTCCGCGCCGGGGACGTCCTTGTTGACGAACGTGTTCTCGCGCAGCACCGGGTAGGCCTCCATGAACACGTGCGCGAAGGCGACGGTCATCACGGCGCCCATGACGATGCCAATGGCCTGGAACCGAAACTGAATCGTGCGGTTGGTCTTGAGCCGCCAGCCGGTCGAGCGGTCCTGCTGCATGTCGACGCCGATGGAGCAGGCGACGAGCAGGATGGCGCCGCACATGAGCGCGACTCCGGCGTCCTTGAGGCCGATGGCGGCCAGGATGAAGACGCTGACCACGAAGGCCGACGAGATGGGGTTGCTGTCCGAGATGCCCGTCGAGATGCCGTTGATGAGCACGAACAGCAGCACGAGGCCCATCGCAATGCCGACGTACAGCGGCGGGAGCGCCAGGATCCGGGTGGCGACGAAGAACAGCTCGACGGCCCAGAACGCGATCCAAGCGAAGAGGCGCGCGTTGCTGGTGCGGCTCCAGTCGTCCTCCGGCGCGACGACGCGGGTCTTGGACTCGCCCCAGGTCTGCGCTGCCTTCATGAGAATGAGGACGATGTCGACCGCGGCGGCGCCCATGATGGTGCCGAGCGCCAGGATGAAGCCGATCTTGCGGAACGGGGCCCCCTCGTCGAGCCAGCCGATGGAGACCAGATACGGCTTGAGCATCTCGCCGACCGCGCCAATGACGACTGCCGGGATGGTAATGCGTGCGCCGACGACCATGCCCGCGCCGAGCGTGGAGGTCGACATGCCGACCGCTTCGATCGCGGGGACCTTCATGCCCGCGAGGCCGCCGATGAGTCCCACCAGCGTACCCGTGCCGAGCTTGCTGACCGACTGGGCGAGGATGCGCTTGTCCGTCAACGCGCGGAGGATGTTGGCGACCGCGAAGCCCGACGGGAAGGTGAGCTGCATCTTGTCGACGACGATCGGCGTATACAGCATGCCGACGCCGCAGCCGTACATGCCGATGCAGAGGAAGAACAAGATGAGCTGCCAGGTGGGCGGTTGTGGCAAGCCGAGCCAGACCATGGCCTGAATGAGCACGCACATGCCGGCCATGCCGGCGACAGACGCTGCCATTGTCTGCATATAGTTGGCGCCGTGTTTACCCTCGACGCCGTAGCCGTAGGTTACGGTGCTGCCGAGGATGCCCGCGAGCACCTGCCCGCCGACGAAGAAGCCGAGCGAGAAGTTCATGTACGCCGCGGTCACGCCGCCGAGCGGGCCCAGGATGAACATCGCCAGCGCGGCGAGCAGCAGGTAGTAGCCGGGCGTGTTGATGCGGGGGAGCCACATCCACTTGCGCGGATCGGCGGGCGGGGGAGGCGCTGAGGTCGTGCTCATGGGGGCCGACCGTAACACGGCTCCCGAGCGGGCGGAACTTTCGCGCGTTGACTCCGCGAGGGCTTCGCCGCAGCCTGCGTCGATGATGCGCCGCAACCTCGCCTGGCTCGCCTGTGCTATCGGATGTGCCTCGACCGCGGCGGAGAGCGCGCCGAGCGACGTCTCGCTGGGCGTGGACGTCGGACCGGATCTAGGGGCCGAGGTCGGCAGCGTGGCGCTGGACGCTGGCGTCGACGTCTCCGTTGAGCTTCCCGCGCCGCCGAAGTACCCCAACGATGGCGTCCTGCGCCTGAACCAGCTCCAGCATCGCGCGACGCACAACAGCTACCACGTCGCGCCCGAGGGGGCGGCACCCGGCGGGCCGTGGACCTACACGCATCTCCCGCTCGATCAGCAGCTCGCGACGCAAGGCGTGCGCGCCTTCGAGCTCGATGTGACCGACGAGGGGCCGGGCGAGGAGGGGCTGCGGGTCTACCACGTGGCGATCCTCGATGACCGCACGGTGTGCGACACGCTGGCCGCCTGCCTGAAGCAGATTCGAACCTGGTCGGACGCGCACCGCGATCATGCGCCGATCGTCGTCCAGATCGAGCCCAAGAACGCCATCGGCAAGGGTGGCCAAGGGCTCTTGCGGCTCGACGCGTCCATCCTCGCGGTGTTTGGCGCAGACCGCCTCGTGCGGCCACCCGACGTGCAGAAGTCCGCGCCTACGCTGAGGGAGGCCGTGCTCACCGGGACGGCCTGGCCCACGCTCGGCGAAGCGCGTGGCAAGCTGGTGTTCGCGCTGAACGGCAGTGACGAGACCAACCGCGGCTACGTGAAGGCGCATGCGAGCCGCGCCGACCTCGTGGTCTTTCCGTACCTCGACCCGCCCGATCCCGACGCCGCGTTCGTCATTCGCAACGACGCGCCAGCGGCGGCGAAGGAGATTACGGCGCTCGTGACGCAGGGCTTCATCGTCCGAACGCGCGCCGACACCGACGGCGTCGAGGCGGTCACGAACGACCGGACCGTCCAGCAGGCCGCACTGCAAAGCGGCGCGCACCTCGTGAGCACCGACTTTCCGGCGAAAGTGCCGGGCACCGACTATTGGCTCGAGCTGCCGGGTGGGACGCCGTCGCGATGTAATCCAGTCAGTGCCCCCCCGAGCTGTACGAGTGGCGACATCGAGCGGCCGTAGCGCCCGGCTACTTGGAGGTCTTCAGGTCCGTGAGGTTGGCCCCACCGGGATAACCATACGAGACGTCCTTGTGGAACCCGTAGACGATGATCCCCACGGGCGCGGACGCCACCAGCGTGTGCGTACCCTCACCGATCAGGAGCCGGGCCACGCGGAACTCCGCCCCCGGCACTTCGACGAAAGCGCCTGCGCCGACAGGCTTTCCGTCGAGGTCGACGGTCGCGTCCTTGGGGATGAGCACGTTCACGTAGTTCACCGAATAGGCCGTCGGTGTCAGGAACACATAGTCCTTGCGCCACTGCTCGATGGGAACGGCGAGGATGAACGAGGGATCGCCAATGACGTTACAGATGCCACCGCTGGCGCCAGGTCGGACGTAACACGCGCGCCCGACCTCGCAGTCCGCGTCGGTCAGACAGCTCGCTTGCGAGCAGACGCCACTCGTCTTGTTGGCTCCGGCCGTGTAGCCCGGCGGGGCGCAGAGGGCGCCCGCCTTTAGGCAGTTGCTCTTGGCCGTACACACCTTGGCGCACGCTCCCGACTTCGCAGGATCGGCGGACGGAACACAGAGGGCTCCCGGACCGCAGTCCGGCGTGGCCGCGCACTTGGCCGGCGCGCACAGCATCCCCAGGCTCGTCGTCGTGCAGGCGGCCCCGGCGGCGCAGTCGTTGTTGGCCTTGCACTTCGTGTAGCACTGCCCCTTGGTTTGGCCGGCCGCCACGGAACACACGGCGCCGGCGCTGCACGCGGCATAGCCCTCGCCGCAGATGCGTCGACTACAGATGCCAATCTCGGGCGAGAGCGTCGTCGAGCCGATGGTGCCGGCGACGCAGTACTCGCTCGCCGTGCACCCCAGGACCTGAGGCGTGCACGTGTCCAGGCACTCGCCGGTGCCGTTCTGGCCCGAGCACACCCCGGAGGGACACTCGGCGTCCGTCGCGCAGAAGGCGTCCTCGGTCAGGGTCTCATACGAAGACGCGATGAACTCCCCGACCAGGACGGGTTTAGTGGCCTCGATGAGGAAGTCGCCCTTCGTCGCCAGATCGTGAAACGTGCCGCGAGCCAGCGTGACCGGATTGTCGACCCCACCCGAGAAGCTCACGTGCGTGTCGTCCTCCAGAGCCAGGATGCGCCAGTGCTCCGGCTCGGCGCCGCGCGGCTGAGTCCGGCCCGCGACGAAGCGCATCCCCCAGGTGCTGGTCGGAAACAGCTGCATCTCCAGGTGATCGCAGCAACACTTCTTGACGGGCGTCGTGCACACGTTTCCGGCAAAGACCGAGACATTGGCCGAGGCGGTGACGCGGGTGCCTGTCAGGTTCTCGCGCACAATCACAGGTTTAGCGGCCTTGAGGTTCAGCACCTCGCCCGCATCCAGCGTCGTCGTGAAGCTCTCACCCTTGGCGATCGCCGGAATGCCACCACCGGCCTCGATCGCGCCCGTGGGCACCACCGTCACCGAGGTCCCCGCCTTTGTCCCGACGATCGTCACGAACGCGCCGCCGCCCGAGCCCGTCATCACCAGATACTCCGAGTCGATCGCGTTGGTCGGCAGCAACAGCGTCGCGTCATTCGAATACACCGGATTCTCATTGTCCAGGGGGTTGAACTGGTACGCCACGAACGGCCGATTGCCCTTGAGTCGCCACGCCAGCGCCGCCTTGAGCGTGCCCTTGATGTTCCGCGGGCCGAGCTTGAGGGTCTCGATACCCTTCGGTGGCACCGTCTTCGTCAGGACCGCGACGCCCTTCGCCGTCTCGTGCACCGTGACCGTCAGCTCCTTGGTCGCCGACGGGTTCGACAGCACGACGGCAAACTGCGCGTTGGCGGCCGCGATGCTCGTGAAGCCTTCCTTGACGTCGTCGACGTTCTCGAGGTCCACGGCGTAGTAGTCGCAGCCCTGGTTCGTGTTCAGCTTGACGTCCGCGGCGCACGGCTCGAGGCAGAGTCCGAGCTGACACTCCGCCGACTCCGGGCAGGTCGCAGTCTTCTTCCAGGCCGCCGCCGTCTCGCTGGTCGCCTGACACTCCCACGCCTCTTGCACGCCAGTGGCGCTGGTTCGGCACTCGCGCGCGCCGGGCGCACACTCGACGCAGTTGCCCTTGATACACGCGATGTGATCGGCGCAGGTCTCTTGGAGCACGAGCCCTTGGCCCTCCGCACCACACTCGAGGACGTCCTGGCCCTGACAGATACGCTGGCCGGTCTGACAGGCGTGACAGACGCCCGTGTCGCAGACCTGAGGCGCCGGGCAGGTCGTGGGCGTGCCCCACGTGCCGCTCGGCGAGCACAGCACCTTCGCGTTACCCTGGCACGTGCTCTTGCCGGGCTGACAGGTCGCCGGCAGGGTGACGTCGGCGGTGCCTGTGGACCCCGCGGTCTCCGGCCCCTCCACCGTCGCGCCGTCGCTCGACCCGGGTTGCGTGTCGGTGCGACGGCTCCCCGGCTCGGCCGTACAGGCGGTGCTCAGCAGCCACAGCGACAGGATCAGGCGAGGTCGAGACGTCATGGTGCCCCCCGGTGCGTCGAGCGGGAGGCTAGCATGAATCTTGCCGCTGGCGAAGTGTCACGGGACTGGGGTCGAAGCGTACAGTGCTTTGCGTAAATATTTGTCGTCAGGGGTTGAAGTACTTGGTCATATAGCTCTTTGTCACGTAAGGGCCTGAGCCCCCCGTGGCCACCTTGGGGACGAACTTCCCACTGGGCCACTCCAGCATTCCAACGGACCACAGGTCGAGCTGCGCGAGCTCAACGCTCGGCGACTCGTAGGTCAGGGTCCCGAAGTGATAGACCCGGATCGTCGCCTGGGCGACCCCGAAACCGTTGGATTTCCAGTAGTGTACGCCAACTACATAGCTCGCCCCGGACTCCAAGGCGGCGTGGTTGAGGTTCTCGGGCCCGCCTCCGTCGTCGTCCTCGCGGTCCAACGACGGATCATCGTCGATAGACGGGTCAAACGAACCCCATGCCGGCTTCGGGTGGTACCAGAAGACGTCGTAGTCGGGCGAGAACCACGGATCCTTCTCGCCATCTTTGTCGAGGTCCTCGTTCCAGGGTGCGAGTTGCGCATGGGCGTAGTGCAGGTCGAGGTCCGAGCCGGCACTGAGGCCGCTGTCGGTCTCGTCCGGATCGAGTGGCGTGGTCCACAGCAGCTCGATATGGACGGCCTCGTCCGGAATGACGTGCACGGTCGACTCGACGGGGTCGCAATTCGGAGTGCCGTTTCCATCGGTGACGTCGAGGTGAAACACGTAGGTTCCCGCGACGTTGACCTCGAACGTAGGGTTCGGAAAGGCGTTGTGGGGGACGAAGGCTGATTTCGAGCCCGAGGGCTGCTCAACGGTCCACTTCCACTGCGTGATGGCCTGAATCGGCGCAAAGCTCTGATCCCCATGAAGGTGTAGGTTTGTCTGCGGAATGACGTCCTGGCCCTCTTGAAGAAGGATCACCGCGTTTGGACACGCGTTGTCGGAGCCGAACCCCTTGACGGGAACCGACACGCTCGGTTCGACCCCATTCGACTCGATGACCACCGTGGCCGTGTCTGGAATGAGTGTTCCTCCCGTATCCTTTGCTGCGGGCTTAGGCGGCGTATAGCTCACCTTGAACGTCGTCTTGTGGTTGCTCGGGAGTGTCACCGGGTTGGTGGGCGAGACCGCTGCGCCGTCGTCGTGGCCCTTCAGTGTCTTGAAGTCGAGCGAGAACGCTAGTGACGAGTCATCCGAGAGCCTGATAGACGTGATCACGAGCGGTTCTGAGCCTTTGTTCGAGAGCTCGGCAGAACGAACTTGTGGAACGCCGACCTTCCACACGCCGAAGTCCATCAGGGCCGGCAGAACGCGCAGTACCGGTGCGGTCGCATTGGCGGACAGCGGGACGACGAGACCTGTGCTCGCCTTGGGGTCGTTCGTCTGCAGAGTCAGGTTGCCAGACGCCGGAAGGTCATCGTTCGACGTAAATAGCACTGTGAAGACCGCCTCGAGGCCAGGCTCGATGGCGACTGCCGGCTGGAGCGCGACCGGGCCCGAACTGGCCTCCATCGTCCCGAAGCCGCTCAACGTAGGGTAGCGCACCCGAAACCCGGCATGCCCTGTCAGCGTCAGCCCTAAAAGGGCCAGCGTTCCCGGGCCCGCGTTGGACAGTCGGATCTCTCGGGACTTCTCGACTTTGACCGGAACCTTGCCGAAGCTGACGGTCACCGGTGCCAGGCTCACTTGCGGCTGAGGCAAGCGAGGCTCGAGTTCGAGCGCGAGCACCTGCTGCGCGACAATTTCCGTGTTGCTCGCAATGGTGAGGCTAGCCTTGGCTCCGGGCATCGAGGTCAAGGCGCCGAGAGTGAGCTTCAGCGGCGCGCTCGAGGGCAGCCCGCTGCTCGTCGGTGAGATTGTGACCGGGACCACCTTCGCGTCCGAAATCGTGACCTCGGAGCCTCCCTGTTGCGCGCTCAACAGGCGGAACGCGCCGTCTGAGCCCGTCGCAGTCGGCGCCAGTAGGATCGAACTCAACTGCAGGTCGGCGTCGCCCTGGTTCCAGATCGTCACGGTCTGTCCGACGGACTTGCCGTCGCTGCTCGTCGCGACCGGGACCTTGCCCGCCGGACTCTTGGGATGGTCGAACTGGACGGACATCAGGGGCTTCTTGCTCTCGAGCGGAGTCTCGAGGACCTCGGTCTTGACGGTGATCACGCGCGTCCGTCCGTCGTCGTAGGTGATGGTCACCGTAGCGGCATCGGGCGCGGAGTTCGTCGGCACGTAGACGATGAGGAACATGGCCGACTCGTCCGGCGCAAGCTCCGTCTCGGTGACCGCGGTCACGCTGAGCTCAGTCGAGGTCGCATCGAGCGTGACCGAGGCGATGTGCGCCGAGACCGGAGACGCGTAGGGGCAGGTCAGGGTCACGGGCTTCTCGGCTTTCGACCCTATGGCCGTGGACGGGAAGCTGACCGTCTTCGGCTCGACCAGGAGAATGGCCTCGCCGGCTTTGGCTCCGGGGGTGTCGGTGCTCATGCTCGCGGGCGTCTCTCCGCAGGCCGCGCAGACGAGCGACAGGCTAACTGCAGCCTGAATCCGGCGCTTCATGGGCTTCTCCCCTGCGGGCACCATTGCCGCAATGACCTGACCATGGCCACGACACGGGTCAGAGTCAAGCGTTTTCAGTCTTAGCGACGCGCTGCGCCGCGAGAGCCGCGGTGACGCCGCAGGCGTACAGCAGCCCGAACGCCGCCAGGTAGAGCCATAGGAGCAAGCCGAAGATGGCGCCCGCCGCGCCATAGACCTTCTCGTAGCCGGCGACGTGCTCGAGGTAGAGCGCCAGCGCGTAGTGCGTGACCTCCAGAACGACCGCGAACACCAGCGCGGCCGTCCAGCGATCTCGGCGATGAAAGGGGTCGCGCGAGAGGAACTTGACGATGACAAAGAAACCTGCGGCCAGCACCGCCGCCTCGACGGCGAGGCGCACGAGGGCGGTGTCCAGCAGCCAACCGGGGAGGCCCAGGCCGGCGCGCTCGAACCAGGTCGCGACGAGCGACTTGACGAGCTGCCATAGGAAGATGGTCGCCCCTGCGCCGACGACCCCGCTCGCCAGCAGCACCTTCGTGAGCAGGAAGTGGCGCTTGCGCTGCGTCCCGAGCGCCGCGTTGACGCCGGTCTCGGCGGCGTCGAAGACGGCCGTCGCGCCGAAGAGCACCATGGCGTAGGTGAGGAAACCCATGGGGTTGTGAGTCTCGGCGAGCGCGTGAAGGGCGTCCTTGATTTGGCTGGGCAGGAACGGCAGCGCGGCGCTGAGGGGCTCGAGGATCTGGTCGATGACGGGACGGTCCGAGGCGGAAGGGCCGACGCGCGTGGCGAGCTGAGCGATGAGCGTGGCAAAGACCAGCGTGAGCGGGAGCATCGAGAGCAGGCCGAAGTACGCGATGGTTCCCGCGTGCTGTGGGCCGCTCGCGGCGAGCGTGCGGCGCCATCCCTCGCGTGCGGCGGCCACGAGGCGCAGGACCCGGTGTCTCAGGGCGAGGACTCCAGCGCCTTGAGCGCCTCCTCGATTGCGGCGCGATCGGCGGCCTCGGGGCGCGCGTCGAGATAGGCGCGCAGGAGGTCCTTCGCGCGAGTGCCTTGCTTGCGCTCGATGAGGTAGAGGCCCAGGTCGCGCTTCTGCTCGGGGTCGTCCTTGGCAGCAGCCAGCGCGGCCTTGAAGTAGGCCTCCGACAGCTTGACCTTGGACAGCCCGGCGGCGGCACGGGCGCGCACGAGCTGCGCCGGCGCCGTGCGCTGCTCGGCCTTTGGCAGCTCGGTGATGAGCCAATCGGCGTCGTCGAACATGCCCTCGGTCACGAGCCTCTGCGCCTCAGCGAGGGTGAGGGGTCCCGTGCGCTCATCTTGTGCAACGTAGGGGCGGCCCATCTCTGCCGTATAGCGCACGACCGACCACGCCTCGGGCGCGCCGTCGGGCGCGAGGAGCACGCGCTTGGACATCAGTCCGCGCGGGAAGTCCTTGTGCGAGCGCACGACGGAGAGGCGGGTGACGAAGCTGCGCCCATCGTCGAGTCGGCCCGCGGTGTCGACGGTGAGGACGTGCATCAGCTCGTCGGCGGGAGTGAGCGCAAACAGGAGCTCTCGCGAGAGGCGCGAGGCCTTGTCGCGGCCCGTCTCCTCGCGCACGAGCAGCACCTCGCGGCCCTTCCGGAACAAGACCATGGGCCGCGTCGATGGGAGCGTGACGCGGTGATCGCCAGCGCGCTTCGGCGCCGTCCAGCCCGCGGCGGACGCGACGTACGTCAGTCCTCGTACAACGAACGCATCCCCTTTGGGATCGAGCGCCACGACGAGCACGCCGAAGCGACCGTCGGCGGCCATCACGAGCCCTGCGACGACGCCCTGCGGCCGGTCGCTCGCCGAGAGCTTGAGGTCGCCCGTGGCGACGTTCGGGAGGAACGCCGTCTCTGGATCGAGGGCGGCGCCGACGACGCGAGGCGCGGACAGCAGGCAGAGGAGCACCTCGCGCGCCGCCTTGGGGAAGTCCACGGGCTTCATCGTCCAGAGCCGCGCGAGCGTCTTGGCCGAGGGCAGCTCGACACCTGTGACCGGATCCTCCGAGAGCAAGCAGCCGGGCTCGACGCGCGCGGTCCCCTCGATCCACGCCAGGGCGGCGGCCTCCTCGACGCTGGGATCGGTCGGTGGCGTCCGCTCCGGAGCGGGGGTGGGCTCGGGCTCGGGCTTGGCGGGCGCGAGGACGATCGGCGGCTTGACGACGGTCGCCGTCGGCTCGAGCACCAGCCGCGGCGGCGGCAAGCGCGCCGACGCGTCGATGGGCTCGGGCGGTGGCACGATCTGAGCGGGCGTTCGCAGCGGCGGCGGCTCGGGCTCCACTAGCGGCGCCGGTGCCTCGCGACATCCTGCCAGCAGCAGCGACAGCAGCGCGGCCCAGCGGGCGCTCACGCCGCCGCGGCCTCGTGCAGCATCGCGCGTGTCTCGGCGGGTGTCGTCGGCTCGCGCCCGGCCTCACGCGCAACCCGGACCAGCGCCTCTACCAGCGGGCCGTTGCCCGTCGCCTTGCTGCCGTCGGGCAGGTAGAACGTGTCCTCGAGGCCCGTCCGCAGGTGGCCGCCGAGCTCCGCCGTGCGTCGATGGAGGCTCCAGATCTCCTGTCGCCCGATTGCGATGGTCTGCCAATGTGCGCCTGCCGGCAGCTCCTCGAGGAGCAGCGGGAGCCAGCTCGCCTTGGCGGGCATGCCGCTTGCGACTCCCATGACGAGCGACACATGAATGGCGCCCGTCAGCAGCCCGACCTGCTGGAAGAGGCCGACGCTGCGCAGGATGCCCGTATCGAAGCACTCGCACTCGGGCACGATGTTCAGCGCGCGCATCGCGTCCAGGAAGCGCTTTATTTTGTCCACACTATTGTCGAAGGGCATCGGCGGCCACGCCCAGGTGCCCGCAGACGTCGCCTTGAGGTAGTTGAGGCTGCCGGCGTTGAGCGCCGCCATCTCCGGCCGCACGCGCTCGAGGCACGCGACGGGGCCCGAGATGTCGGGACCGACGACGCCCGTCGACAGATTGAGCACCAGGTCGGGCACCTCCGCGCGAATCGCGTCGCAGATGGCGCCGGCGACCGCAGGCTCCCAGCTTGGAAAGCGACCCTGGCCGGGCTCCTGACGACGGAAGTGGACGTGCACCGCCGAGGCGCCGGCGTCGTAGGCCCGTCGCGCCTCTCGCGCCATCTCCTCGGGCGTGACCGGAACGCCATGCTGCGCCGGATCCGTCAGCACGCCCGTGAGCGCGCACGTCACTATCGCCTTGCCGTGAGCCATGGGTCACCTCAGGGGCCGACGGGGCCCGCCGCTACTTGATCTCGGGCTTGCCGTCTTTGAAGAAGCCCGTGAGGAACGCCCCCACGTGGGCCTTGGCCGCGTCATTGCGATAGAGCACGAAGTGCCCGTCGTAGTCCGTCGGCGCGTAGTGCGTCATCGCGATCGTGACCGGGTTCTCCGAGACGATCTTATTCAGCGCGACGGGCGCGGGAATCACCGTGATGCCGTCGTAGGCCTGACCCTTGCCGGTGTCCAGTGCGGGTGCCACGACCTCCAGGCCGAGGCGATCGGCGAGGATGCGCGAGGTCGCCGGTGGCGTGTAGGTGTCCCCCTGGCCGTAGAGCATCAGCAGATGCCGCCCCGGCGTCTCCTTCGGCGGCTCCTTCGTGATCATCGGCGCGTAGTGCATGGTGTCCGCGGCGTCGAACCAGGTCTGGATCAGATGGATGACCGGGTGGTCGTCGCCCACCGACTCGAGCTCGGCGAGCACGATCTTGAGCGCAGCCGGGATGTTCACCGGGTTCGTCTTCTTGAGCAGGCTCTGCACGAGGCTCCCACCAGCGCCCGAGAGGACGATCGCCCCAATCTTGGGCTCATGCGCAAGGAACAGCGGACCGGTCGTGCCGCCCTGCGAGTGGCCGAGGACCGCCAGCTTGGTCGCGTCGAACTTCCACGGCTCGGTCCCGCCCAAGGTGCTGTTGAAGCTCTCGGCCCAGAACACCAGCGAGTAGAAGTCGATGGCCCCCTGTAGTGCGTTTCCCTTGGCAGCAGGGACGTTCGCGAAGTTGTAAAACAGCGTCTCGGGCTCGAGCTTCGAGTCCCCGCGCCGTGGGCCGTGCTGAACGAGGTCGATGCCCATGACCGCGACCGGCGTCCCCGCGGCCTTGGCCTGCCCGATGATGTTGGCGCCCGCGCCATCGGCGACGAAGCTACGGAAGTTGCCGCCCGTGCCGTGCGCGTAGAACGTGAGGGGCCAGCCGTTGGTCGGCATCGGGGTGTCCTTCGGCACGGCGATCGCGAAGCAGACGTCCTCGTTACGCACGTACGTCGGCATGCCCTGCGCGTCGGTGGTGATGTTGCCGCCTTGCTCGGGCGTGAGATACGGCGGCGTGCCTTTCTGGAAGATGGGGAGCGAGAGCTTCCCGTGGATCTCGGTCACCGTCGTGTTCGAGCCGCAGGCGCGCGACGGGTCCGTGCCGTCGTCGCACGGGCTCTTGGCACCCGGCGAGCACACGGTGACGTCCTTGAGCTTGGGCGCGGCAAGGGCGCGCACGGCGGCGCGGGCCTTGCCCATCAGCGCCGTGGGGTTGCCGACGGTGAAGACGGCGGCCGTGAGCAGGTCACCGGGCGCGATCTTCATGTCCGTCATGAACTGACGCAGCGGCGCATAGGCAGGATACGCCGCCGCGAGCCGGGGCTCCGTGGGGGCCGACGGCGAGACCATCGCTACGAAGTCCTTGTCTGGCTCGAAGACGGGACCGTCGTGGGTCTTGTCGTCCTTGCCGCGGGCTCGGACGCCCTTCTTCATCACGACCGCGTAGGTCCGGCCCGGATCGAGCGCGATCTGGGGGTAGATCTTGGCCCGCACCCAGTTCTCGCAGTGATACTTGCCGCCGCCGTCCCCCGCCGACCAGTTGAAGTTGCGCTGCGCCTTGTAGGACGGGGACTTCGCGTCGATGTCGTAGACCGCGAAGTTGAGATCGTCTCCGTCGGTGTCCACCGTGCCAAAGTCGACCGACTTCGAAAAGCGGAACATGACCGTCGGGACCGGGCTCCATCCGTCGAGGCCCGAGTTGAGCGCGTCGTACAACCTCTGCAGCGGGTCGAAGTCCAAGATCCGGCGCCCCGGCGTCGGGTGCCCCGTCGTGATGTGGCCCGACTTCAATCGAATGTCGTTCGGAAAGGGCAAACGGTAGAAGTCGTGTGCCAGCTTGCCATCAGTGTCCGGCACCTCGAAGTAGGCCTTGGCCTCGGTGCCCTTGCTCACGTCCTCGCACTTCTCGCCGGCCCACGCGCCCGCGACGAGCGCGGTGGCGAGCGTCTGGCAGGTGTCCCCGGGGCCGCACACGAGCCCGGCGAGGCAGTCTCCCGTCTTGGTGCACTTCTTCGTGAGGTCCAGCTGGCCCGCCGTCGTGCACACGCCCGCGAAGCCGGCGGCGTAGCTGCAGTAGAGGCCGCGCTCACAGTCGGCGTCGCGCGAGCACGGCGCGTCGGCCTTGGCCGTCCCCGCCTTGGCGCAGCGCGGCTTGACCGGCAGGCAGAGCTCGCCGGACTTGCAGTCGCCGGTCGTCGCGCACTCCTTCCCCTCGCTCTGCGCCAGGGCGTTGACGCACGCGAAGGTGAGCCCATTACAGTAGCTCCCCTCCTGGCACTCCGCTGTCACAATGCAGTTCTGGCCGTTGACCTGGCTCGCACCCGGCTCACACGTGCCCTTGGTCCCACAGATGAGGCCCGAGCGGCAGTCGGTCGCCGTGCCGCAGTCTTCACCGATGCCCTTGCCGGGTGGTGCGGCGAAGGTGTCGGGCTCGGTCAGGACACCGGGGTTGGTGAACGCGCTCGTCGTGCTCTTGCCGAAGCAGCCCAACAGCGTTGCCGCAAGGAATCCAATGAGGCCAAGATGTCGCATGGTCGTCCCCTTCGCGATCCCGGACTGCGGACCGCTTTGGCGCGCAACCTAGCCTAGATCGCACGCGTCTGTCACGTGCCGGCCGCGCGCAGCTCGACGCGGCCGCAGCAGGGCCAGGAGAGCGAGGAGCACGAGCGTCAGGGTGATGGGCGGAGCACGCACCGCCGCGGTCGTCGTCGCGCAACCGCTGGGTGTCTCACCGCTCTGGGCCGGGGGGGAATCCGACTCCGCGCTCGCGGCGAGGTCGCTCTTGACGCTCACGTCGGTGCCGCTCGTCGTGGGGTCGGGCGTCGCGCTCGGCTCGGCCTTCGCGGGTACGGCGTCCTCGACCCCGGTCGCGACGTCCGATCCCGGCGGTGGCTCGGCCACGACGGGCTGTTCGACGACGCTCGTCGCCTCCTCCACGACCGGTGGCGTCTCCGGAGTCGAGCCCGCGTCCTCGACCGTGGTCTGACCGCAGCCAGGGATGGCCGAGCCCGGGCTCGCCTTGCAGGGGAGCCACTTCGCGTTCGCGCCGCAGATGCGCACGTAGGTCGCGCAGGCGTCCGGCGCGGCAGGGCAGGGGACGGTCGAGGCCGGAGTGCACGGGCAGCCCGGATCCATCACGCCGTCGCAGTCGTCGTCGATCGCGTTGCATTGCTCCACCGAGACGATCGCCGTCTCGGCCGCTGCGCACACGCTCCACGCTCCGGCGATGCAGTGCTGTGCCCCCCCATCACACGCGCCGACGCCGCACGGCAGCGTGTCCTCGCCCGTGCAGGTGCACCCCTCGTCGGTGCTGCCGTCGCAGTCGTCGTCAGCGGCATTGCCACAGGCCTCGGTCTGCGGTCCGACCCCGCCCGTGCACTCGGTGGCGTACGTGTTGGTCCCGAGACAGTGCTGCACGCCGAGCGCGCACGCGCCCACGCTCGAGCCGCACGGGAGGAAGGCGCCTTCGGAGCACTCGCACCCTTCGTCGGTCAGGCCGTCGCAGTCGTCGTCGAGCCCATCGCCGCACGCATCCGTCCCTGCGGGGATCCCGGGCACCGCGTCACACGCGAGTGCGCCGGTCCCGCAGGCAAGCTTGCCCACCGCGCGGCAGGCGCCGCTTCCAGCGACGCACGGCGCACCCAGGCCTGCGATCCCGTCGTCCGTCTTGCCGTTGCAGTCGTTGTCCTTGCCGTCACAGCTCTCCACGCTCGCCGCCGTGTCCAGCTGGCAGGTGGTGCTCAGGCCGTCGTCGCTGCACGCGCGCGTGCCCGGCGCTTCGCAGTCCCCGACCTTGACCACGCACGCCGTCCCGACGTCGAAGCCCTCATCGGTCTTGCCGTCGCAGGTCTCGTCCTTGCCGTTGCACGCCTCGATCTTGCCCTCGCCGGGCTCCACGCACACCACGGAGGTGCCGTCGTCCGAGCAGCCGCGCTTCCCCTTGACGCACAGGTCGGTGTCGGGCCCATCGCACGCCTCGCCCAGGCCCGTGAAGCCCTCGTCGGTCTCGGTGTCGCAGTCGTCGTCTTTGCCGTTACAGGTCTCGACCTTGGCCGGCCCGTCTCCGACGCACTCGGCCGCGGTACCATCCGCCGTGCAGACGCGCTTGCCGCCCGCGCAGAGATCGGCGTCCGGCCCGTCGCACTCGAAGCCAAGGTCCCCGAAGCCCTCGTCGGTCGTCCCTTCGCAGGTGTCGTCGATGCCGTTGCACAGCTCGGCTTTCGTGCACGCCGAGAACGACACGCTGAGGCTGTTGTCGCTCTCGTCGGTCTCGACGACGTCCTGCTTGGTGTCCACGACCACCTTGAGCGCATGCGGGCCCACCGTCGCGGGCACGCACGCGCTCGTGACCTCGGTGGTCTCCGCGCCCGCGTCGAGCCCGAAGAACACGAGCCCCGTCGCACACGGCTCGCTCTCGTTGTCCAGGAAGAACGACACGTTCACGATGACCGCGTTATCCGTGTCCACCGTGCCCACGTTCTTGAGGGTCGCCGTCGCCGTGAGCGCGCCGCCGGGCTCGGGCTTCTTCGGGTCGAGCGCGATGCTCGAGACGACCAGGTTGGGGGCAGTCCAAGTCAACGTCTTCTCGAGCGCGTTGTTGGCTTCGTTGGACTCCGCGACGTCTTTCTCGGTGTCGACCTCGTAGCGAATCACGTGCGGGCCCGGCGTCGTGGGGTTGCAGCTCGTGGTGTCCTCGGTGGTCTTGCTCCCCGCGCCGAGTCCGCCGATGACGAGCCCCGTATCGCACTCGACGCCGTCGAGGAGCATGCGGACGTTCACATTGACGAACAGTCCCGTGCCCGCGTCGCCCTGATTCAGGATGGTCCCCGTCAGCGTGCCCTCGCCGACTTTGGGCATGGCCGGATCGAGCGTCAGGTCCTTCACGATGAGATCGGGGCCGCCATACCACGCCAGCGTCGTCTCGAACGTGTTGTTCGCCTCGTTCGCCTCGTCGACGTCGTGCGCGGTGTCCACGTCGATGCGAAAGACGTGGGGACCAATCGACGAGGCGTTGCAGCTCGTCGTCGTCTCCGTCGTCGTGCTGCCCGCGCCCAGTCCGCCGATGACGAGCCCCGTGTCACACGGCGCGCCGTCCAAGTACATCGTGAGGTTCACGTTCACGAAGGCGCCGGTGCCGTCCTGGCCCACGTTGGCCACGGTCGCGGTGATCGTGCCCTCGGTGACCTTCGGCGTTCCGGGATCGATGACGACCTTCGTTATGACCAGATCCGGCCCTCCCTCCCACGTGAAGGTCTTCTCGAGCGCGTTGTTGGCCTCATTCGACTCTGGAACGTCGCCCTCAGTGTCCACTTCGAACCGAATGACGTGCGGCCCCGGCGTCTTGGGGTTGCAGGCCGAGGTGTCCTCGGTGGTCGTGCTGCCCTTGCCGAGGCCGGCGACGATGAGCCCCGTGTCACACTCCTTGCCATCGAGGAACATCTTGAGGTTGATGTTGACCAGAACGCCCGTGCCCTGGTCGCCCTGGTTCTTGACCTTGGCGGTGAGCGTCCCGTTCTTGATGGTCGGGACGGCCGGGTCGAGCGTGATGTCGGTGATGACCAGGTCCGGCCCGCCGTACCACGAGAGCGTGGTCTCGAAGGCGTTGTTGTTCTCGTTGGATTCCAATACGTCGCCGTCGGTGTCCACCTCGATGCGAAACGTGTGGGGCCCAGCCGAAGCCACGTTGCAGCTCGTCGTGTCCTCGGTCGTCGTGCTGCCCGCGCCGAGCCCGCCGACAATGAAGCCCGTGTCGCACTGCTTGCCGTCCACGAACATCTTGAGGTTCACGTTCACGAAGAACCCCGTACCGAGGTCCCCCTGATTCTTGATGGTCGCTGTAATCGTCCCCGAGCCAACCTTTGGCGTCGCCGGATCGATGGTCACGCTCGTCACGACCAGATC
The DNA here is from genome assembly GCA_005776585.1 of Pseudomonadota bacterium. Lineage (GTDB taxonomy): Bacteria > Myxococcota_A > UBA9042 > SXOX01. Next base: position 40,721 of record SXOX01000045.1, read on the forward strand.
GGGCCCACCGGCCCACGTCAAGGTCTTCTCGAGGGCGTTGTTGGCCTCATTCATCTCGGCGACCTCGCCATTGGTGTCCACCTCGAAGCGCACGGTATGGGGGCCCGGGGTCTTGGGGTTGCAGCTCGTCGTGTCCTCCGTTGCCGTGCTGCCGGCGCCCAGACCGGCGATGATGATGCCCGTGTCACACTTTACGCCGTCGATGAACATGTTCATGTCGATATTCAGAAATGTCGACGTCCCGACCGGCCCCTGGTTCTTGATGGTCGCCGTCACTGTCCCCTCGCCGACGGTCGGCGTCGCCGGGTCCACGGTGATGTTCGTCACGACGAGGTCCGGACCGGCCCAGGTGAAGGTCTTCTCCAGGCTGTTGTTGCTCTCGTTGCTCTCGTCGACGTCAGGTTCGGTGTCCACGACGATCTTGAACACGTGCGCCCCTGGGGTCGCCGGGTTGCAGCTCGTGGTGTCCTCGGTCGCCGTGCTGCCCTTGCCCAGGCCGGCGATGATGATGCCCGTGTCGCACTGTTTGCCGTCGAGGTACATCTTCATGTCGATGTTGCAGAACGTGCACGTTCCCTCGTCGCCTTGGTTCTTGATGGTCGCGGTGATGGTTCCGCTCCCGGCGCCGGGGCTCGCCGGGCTGATCGTGATGTTCGTGACGACGAGGTCCGGCTTGGCAACCGCGACAGAGGAGATCGTCACGGAGACAAACAGGACCAGAAGACGCAGGGCTCGGTGGTGCATGAGAGCCACGGTATGCGGTCTCGGGCAGACCGGTCAAGGAAGGCCGCGCGGTGAACACGCGTTGCATTCGTTGAACAGCGTCGTATTGTCTCGACATGGTGCGATGGCCTGCGTGGCGCGCGGTGCTCGCTGTGACCGGAGCGCTGCTCTTCAGTGCCCCGGGGTGCGTCTCCGCGGGGGCGCCAGCCGGCTTCACGCGCGCCGCTGAGCCCGAGCAGGCGCGGTCGGTCGGCCTGCACGCGCTGGCGCCGTGCGCGCTGCAACGGGAGCCGAAGCTGCTCGCGGCGCTCTTCGAGGCGTCGCCAGCGGACAGCTTCGGGATTCAGCTCGTGGTGCCTCAGGGCCTCGGCCCAGGCCAACCGCTTCGCTTCGCGGTCTCCGCCGAGAGGCCCGCCACCGTGTCAGTCCTGGTCGTCTCGAATGACGGCGTCGTCACCGTCGTCAGCGGCGGCCTCGAGCTCCGCGCGGGCGTTCCGGTCCGCGTGGTGACGGGCATGGCGGCGGAGGTCGCCAAGTCTCCTTACCGTGTGCGCGTCGTTGCCACCGCGCCGCGATGGGGATTGCCGTGCTCGGCGACCTGTGACCAGCACCTGGCGCGGCTGCGGAAGCGCGCGCGCGCCCAACCGCGGGCCACACTCGACGCGATGCTCGAGGTCGACCGCAATCCGGTCCCTGAACGGCTCCGACCGCAGCGCGTCGTCGCCCGTGCCGGATGTGTGACGGGAGCGCCCGCGGCGCTTCGCGGGCGGATCGAAGCACTCCAGCGCCTCATTGGAGACGGTGGCCTGCGGGTCCTCAGCGCCAGTCCATCCCCAAACGAGCGGGCGCCGCATGTCATCGTCGAGACCGACCGCGACGGGTTCGTCACCCTGCTGTGGCAACGGTCTGACGGGACGGTCGCCTTGCCGTTTCGCAATGTCCCGGTCGTTGCCCGAAGGCCGACCGAGCTGACCGTTGAGGCTCGGGAGCTCGACACGGCTGGCCAGGATCATTACATTGTCTTATTTACGAAGGTCGCGTTGAGCCCCGCGTGCCCAGCGACGCAGTCGCTCACGACGATGTTCGCCGAAGCACTGCGGCAGCCACACACCGCGATCGCGGAGACCGCCGTGAGGCGTTCAGTCCACGAGTCGCGGCCGGACGCGTATGTCTCATCTGACCTGGCGCCGGCCGTCCCGTTCGCGCCCAATCTCTGCGGGTGGCTCGATGCGCCCGCGCTGCGTGCGCGAGTCCTTGCGTTGGCGGGTCGTGGTCGCGCTCGCGCGCTGCCGCTCCACGCGGCGAAGGTCCTCGAGTATGGTTCCCCCGTGGAGGTCTACACGCGCTCCACACGCGATGCCTACCTCACGTGGTTCTGGGTCGGAGCCGAAGGCGCCGTGCACATCTCGGTCTCGACGAGCCCGGTGCCCGCTGGCAAGATTGTCGCGCTGCAGCTCAACGCCGTCATCGTCCCTCCATTCGGCGTCGAACACTGGCGCATCGTGGCGACACGGGAGCGCCCGTGGGTGGTCTGCAAGCGCTCGACCGACACCGTCGAGGCCTGGCTGCGAGGGCTCCGCCGTCGCCCACACGCAATCGGGCGGCACGTGTTGAAGTCGGTCCCGGCCCCAACGCCGACTCTCCCCGAATGACCGTGACCGTGCCCCGATGGCACCCGCGGTGCCAAAACGAGGACGGTCCCATGGCACCTTGAGCCGCTGACCGGCTACCTGGGCACGCCGTCATATCTCGCGCGGCGGGCGCACCAGCGCCTTCGACGTGCTGATCCTTGGCCCCGAGGCGGTGCCCCGGGTCGCGGATCCCGTGGTCGCGGCCGTCAATCCGGAGGAGGAAGGTCGCACCGAGGGCTGGTGTGCGGGTCGTGCGCGGAGCGTGATCGCGATCCTCGAAGAGCGCGGGCTCGATCCCACGGACGCCGAGTGCGCCACCATTCTTGGGACCACCGACGACGCCATGCTGGAGCGCTGGCTCCGCCGTGCACTCAAAGAGTCCAGCACCGCCCGCGTCCTGGAGGTTGACGCGTCGCACTGACAGTCGAGGCGGCTCGCCGCGCGACAGTCACTGGCGGCGAAACGTCAGGTCCATGGGGTCGGAGAATGGAGCCTCGATCAGTACCTCGCCCGAGACCGGGCCGCCTTGGGTCCCGAAGACGGTACTGAGGCCTCCACCAAGCAGCTGTCGGGGGACGCCGACGAGCGACAAGCCAAGGCGCAGGGTGCCCTTGAGTCCGGAGAAGACCGACACCTCGGGCTTCCCTCCGAGCTGAGCCGTGACCCGCGTCGCGCCGCCGTTGGCGTGCGCGACCAGGTTGCCGACGACCTTGCCTCGACCGACCCGCAGCACACTACGGTCGAGAATGACGTTGGCGAGCGCCGCTCCGTCGTCGAGCGCGATTTGCGAGGCGGTACCGGGACCAAGCGCGATATCGGCGATGACGCGCTCCTTCCAGTCGCGGAGGACAGGCACGGCCAGCAGGCGCGGGTCGTCGGCGAGAGTGGCCAATACCGACGATAGACGGAAGCCGCCCCAGCCGATGCGCAGGTCCGCGCGCGCCGCGGCGTCCGTCGCCGTGAAGGGGCCGGCCTTGACGCTCGCGGCTCGGCCGTCGAGCGAGGCCAGTACTCGCTCACCCGTCGCATCCAGCTCCAGCCGCATGAGCTCGAGCTTGACGAGTCGGAGCCCTAGCGTGTCGAGACCGGCAAGCGAAATGGGCCCGGCGGAGAGGTGGGCGTCGAGATCAGTTCCAAGGCCGTGCAGCTTCAGGTGCGCCGGCCCGGTCGCCTGACCGCCCGACAGGCGTGAGACGAGGTCCGGTTGCAGCGAGGCCTCCAGCGAGAGGTCGTGCACGGTGCCCTCGTCCGGAAACCGTAGCGCACCATCGACAGACAGCGTTGAGCCTTCTGACAGGCTCAGCTTCAACTGCGACGACAAGCCATCGCCATGCCAGCGAAAGTCCTGAAAGTGGACGCTCGTGAGCGGCAAGAGCGTCGCCTCCGCGGGATGGTCCCGTGCCTCGAGCTGTCCGGGCCGTGGCAAGCCCTCCACCCGCCGCTTGAACCCTGGCAAGCCCTCGAGCCACACGACGGAGCTGTCCGCCGCGAGCGTAGGCACCTGAACCGTCAGCTCGCCGTCACGCACGCCGAGGGTGCCGGCGCCGCGAATCCCATGAAATGCGAAGCCAAAGCCTGGAAACGTGAGCCGCAGCGTGCTGCGCGTGACCCGAATCGCGTCGAGTGACACCTCGACGGTTTTCGGCGGCGGCTTCTCGAGGGCGAGTCCGAAGGCCTTGTTCGTGAACTGGTCGGTGAGCGTCAGGCACCAGTCGTTGTCCCAGGCGAGCCAGAGGTCCAAGTCGCTGATGTCGACGCTCTCGACGTGCAGGACCACGCGATCGTCGGCCACGGCGAGGGTCGAGAGATCCACGACGACGCGCACTCGGCCCGCGTCGATGAGCGCCTCACCATCGCGGCTGCGCACCACGAGGCCGTACACGGTGACCTCCAACGGTGGGCCCCACGCGACCTCGACGTGGTCGAAGTCGATGACTCCGCCCGGCCGCAGGGCCAGGTCGAGCTCGTCCTGCGCGCGGTCGCGCACCGAACTCGTGTGGACCGAGAACCACGCGACCAGCAGGACCCCGAACGGCAGCAGCGCGAGCTGCGCCAGCCACAGCCCGTGACGGGCGCGGACGATCGAGAGACGTTGAGCGACGGCGGCGATCCAGGGCACGCACGGAGACTACACGAGAAGCAGGTTCTCCAGAATCGTGGGATAGGCCTCGCAGGGCGTCCAGCAGCCGGGGCACAGGTCGGCGGTGACGCGCGCGCGCGCCTCGACCGACGCTGCCGTCCCGAGCACCGCCGGGAGCGAGAAGGCGTGGTCGCGCAGAAGGCCGACCGGTCGCTCCCAGATGTGACAGGGGAACACGGTGCCTGTGGGATCGATGAACGCGTGACCCTTGAGCGCACCGCAGGGCAGGGGGGAGCGGCCTGTGCGGGTGTACTCGTCGAGCCGCTGTAGGAACAGGTGCTCGAGGACGTGCGTCAGGCGCCGAGGGGCCCCGCGCCGCTCGAGCAGCGTCTGAATGGCGGCGCGGGTCGCCGCCGGATCGGCGTGCTTGATGCCGTCGTTACCGAAGTAGTGTGGCGACTCATGGAGCAGGTTGACGTGCAGATCCGACCACAGAAAGCCGGGAGACCGCGCCGCGAGCGCCTCGGCGGTGGCGTCGAGTGCGTCCAGGTTCCAGGAAGACAGCGTCATTCCGAAGTAGGCCTCGACGTTCAGCGCACGTAGGCGCCGGTAGGTCTCGATCGCCCGGTCGAAGCTGCCCAGGTCCCCACGCAGGCGGTCGTGGAGCGCCGGCGGGCCGTCCAGGCTGATGCTCACGATGAGGCGATGCGGCCGCGCCGTGAGTACGGCCGTAGCGAGGCGCACCACGGCGTCCGGGTCGGTCCCGTTGGTCGGAAAGTGCAGCAGCGCGAGGCGGGGCACCTCCTCGAGCGCCGCGATGGCGATCTCCGCCGCGTCGGGCCGGCTCGTGAGCTCGCCCCCAGTCAGGTCGAGCCAGGCCAGCGTGTCCGCGGCGCTGCGCCAGACGCGGCGCCATTGGCCTACGTCGAGCTCGTCGGTCCGGCCACGCTTCCAGATGCGGCAGTGGGTGCAGCGCTGGTGGCACTCGTAGGTCACGGCGACCGTGAGCTTGAACGGCGCGGGTCCCCCACGCAGCGGCGACAGCGCGGCGCGCGAGACGAGGTGCAGATCGTTCTTGCCGATCACGTCGTGCCCCTCATGCAGCCACGCGTGTGGCGACGAGGTTCGGCCCAAGCTGGAGCGCATCGAGGCGCGCGTTCAGGAACGTCACGATTGCGTCTGCGGCCGTCTCGACGATGGGCTCACCGTGCCGATTGAAGCTCGTATTGATGAGCGCCGGGTGCCCGTGGGCCTCGGCACCGGCGAGGAGGCGGTCGAGGGCGGGGTCCTCCGCGGCGTCGACCAACTGCGTGCGCGCCGTGCCGTCGGCGTGTACCGCCGCAGGGCAGCGCTCGCGCAGGAGCGCGTCGGCGGCGACGACGGCCGTCATGGTCGGCGTGCCGGCTCCCGTCCGTCGGATGGGCGCAAAGGGCATGAAGCCGTCGCGGTCGAGCCGCGCATTGAGCTCCGCCGTTCGTCTGGGGTCGTCACCGAGCAGCAAGATCGACCGGTGACCGAGCGCGCGCGGTCCGAACTCCGACCGACCGAGCCAACGGGCCGCGTATCCGCCAGCGAGGATTGTGGTCAGGAGTGCGTCCTCCGCGTGCTCATGGCGCGTGACGTGGAGCCCGGTGCCCCCGAGCAGGCCGTCGTCGAGCGTGCGCCTCGGCCCAAGGAAGGGCAGGGGGAGCGGGCGCGCGAGCTCGGGTTCGAAGAGCGCGGCGGCGGCGCCGACGCACAAGCCGCCGTCGCCCATGTGGGGAAACGCGTCGCCGCCGTCGGGGAACAGCGCCATGAGGCGCGCGTTCAAGACCGCGTTCGCAAACAGTCCTCCTGCCAGGAGCACGCGACGGTGAGCGCCGCGCCGTGCTGCGACGAAGGCGACCATCGCCGCCTCCAGCGACGTCTGGAGCGCAGCGGCCACGTCCTCGCGTCGATGGCCCTCCAACGTGCGGCGCAAGGACGTTCCGCCGAGCCGGGGGTCACACGCGCCGAGCGTCAGCAGTCGATCGAAGTACGCTCGAAGCACTGAGGCGTCACCGTGGGCGGCGAGGCCCATGAGCTTGCCCTCGTCACCCTCCTGGAAGCCCAGCACCCGCGTCGCGGCGCCATAGACGAGCGCGGCCGACCAGCCCGGGCTCGGAAATGTTGCCCGTGTCGAGCGGTTGGTCCCGCAACCATTTTCATCCGAGACGGTCATGGCGAGTCCGTCGCCATAGCCGTCGGCGGTGACCACGAGCGCGTCGCGCCATGGCCCCGCGAGGCGGGCACACTGCGCGTGCGCGTGGTGATGGTCGACGAGGTGCAGCGGCGCCACGATGCCGTGCGAGCGCAGGCGGGCGGACAGCACGCGGTGACTTGCGTTGGTCTCGGCGCTCCGCACGACCTGCGGCAGGCGAGCGGCCGCGGTCTCGAGGCGGCGCACCACGCGCGACGACAGGGCGAGTGGATCGCGGTCGGCGTCCGAGGCTGCGTAGCGTGAGTCGAGCGCGCGATGCAGCAACCGGCCATGTTGGCCCGCGACCGCGACCGCGTCGAGGTCTTCGCCTCGGACGCCTGCGTCGTCGAGCACCGCCTGGAGCGCCAGGGACGGGAAGCCGGACTGACGCTTCCGCCGCGTGAGCCGCTCTTCGGAGAGCGCGCCACGGACCACGCCGTCGACGAGCACCGCCGCGCCCGCGTCGTGTCCGTCCCAGACGCCCAGCACGACACCCGCGCGTCGGAGCGGTGCCGGCGGCACAGCATCTGGGACCGCGGTCAGAGGAGCCAAGCGAGCTCGCCCTGCGAGGGCGGCGAGGCCGACCAGCGCACGGCCTGAAGCGCGAAGGCGGCGACCCAGGTGGCCTGATCGGGGATGGTGTCGTCATAGCGAATGCCACCCGTGCGCGGATCCTGCGCCTGCGCGAGGCGCTCGAGCGCGCGATGCCGGGCCTCCGCGTGCCGGTCCGGTGCGACCGCCGCGAATAGCCGCACGGCCTGCGCCGTGACGTCCATGGGAGAGACCCGCGGCGCGCCTGGGCGTCCCTCCCACGCTGGAAAGCTGCCGTCGTCTCGCTGCTGCCGCGCGAGCCAGTCCACGGACGCGGCGACGACCTCGAGTGAGCGACCGAGCCCCAGCAGCCCTTCGACCGCGTAACAGTGCGAGTGCAGGTAGCACCACGGGCTCTCGGCGTGAATCCGAAAGCGCGCGCCGTCGAAGGTGCGCGCGACCAGGTCCGCGGCGAGCTCATCGACCAGGGCGCGGCGCCCCGTCGCAGCGAGCGGTACCAGCGCCTTGAGCAAGTGGGGTCCATATGACTGCGACCACCAGCCTGGCCGCGTGATGGGTTCGCAGGCTACTCCCGACGTCATCAGCGCTGCGACCCGTCGCGCCGCAGCGTCCGGTCGTGCAAGTGACGGGAGGGCCAGCGCCGTGTCGAACGCGTAGCAGACGCCCTCGCGACCCAGCGCGCCTTGCTCTTGCACGAGCGCCTCGACGCGCTCGCCCAGCGACGCGGCCCGGCGCGCGTGACCGAGCCACGCGAAGAGGCGCGCGAAGATGGCCGTGGCCTCGTCGTAAGCGAACCCGTCCCGCTGACCGTAGACCCAGCTGAGCACCGATCCATCGGCCTCGTACAGCGCCGAGTCCGTGACGAACCGAACGAGCGCCTGCTCATCGGGGCCTGCATGTGCCGCGGCGGATGCCGCTCTCGGTTGGGGAGCTGACACGCGCGGAAACATAAGCAAACGCGTCGCGGCCGGCAACCCTTGGCGCGCCGCGCGAGACGACTATCATTGGGACCCTATGCGCCTGCTCTTCGTCATGGATCCCATCGACAGCATCCGAATCGACCGCGACTCCACCTACGCGCTCATGCTCGAGGCTCAGGACCGCGGACACGAGGTGCTCTACTGCCTCGTGACCGATCTCGCCCTGCTGCACGGCGTCCCGTGGGCGACGGCGCGGCCTTGTCGCGTCGGGACGGTCCAGGGAGAGCACGCCGTCCTCGGCCCGCCGAGCGAGGTGAACCTCCGCACGCTGGACGCGATCTTCATGCGCAAGGACCCGCCATTCGACATGGAGTACATCTTCTCCACGTACCTGCTGGAGGCTGCCGAGCCCCAGGCGCTCGTCGTCAATCGCGCAGGGAACCTGCGCAACCACAATGAGAAGCTGTACGCGCTCCAGTTTCCGGAGTTCTGCCCGCGCAGCCTCGTGACCTCCAGCGCCCGCCGCATCCGCGACTTCATGGAAGAGCTAGGCGTGCCCATCGTGGTCAAGCCGCTCGACGGCAACGGCGGCGAGGGCATCTTCCAGGTGCGTCGCGAGGATCCGAACCGCAACGTCATCCTCGAACAGTCCACGCGCCATGGCCGTCGGCCGGTGCTCGCGCAGCGGTATCTGCCGGAGGCCCGGCTCGGCGACAAGCGCATCCTGCTGGTCGATGGCCACTTCGCCGGCGCGGTGCTCCGCGTCCCCGGGGGCGACGACCCGCGCGGCAACATCCACGTGGGCGCGGTCGTCCACAAGACCACGCTCACCGAGCGTGAGCAGGCGCTCCTGGCTCAGCTCGGGCCGCGCCTGCGTGCGGACGGGCACCTATTCGTCGGGATCGACGTCATCGGCGAGCACCTGACCGAGGTGAACGTCACGAGCCCCACGGGGATCCACGAGGCGTATGCCCTAGACGGCGTCCGGGTTCAGGCCATGGTCCTCGACGCGGTCGAGGCTCACGTTACGGAGCGCCGCGCTCGAGCTCCAGCGTAAGCTTGAGCGGACAGTGGTCCGAGAGCACACGCTTGTGGGGTGCGTCCGCCGGGTCGAACGTCATCACATCGAAGGACTCGGGCCGAAACCACCGCCTCGCCCGCTTGTCCAGCACGATGTGGTCGATGAACTCCGGGTACTTGGCGTTCCAGCAGGGCGACGTTCGGCCCGCGCCCGCGTCGGTCAGGTCCGCGTTCGGGGGGTCGCTGTCGTCGATCTCGGGCCAGAACGTGTCGGTCCGACCGAAGCGCCGGTTGAAGTCCCCGAGCACGGCGAAGGGCACGTCCTCGCGCGCACGGGCGTCGATCCAGTCCTCCAGCGGCCCAAGCTGTTGGCGGAGCCGCGAGCAGGCCTTGTTCGGGCGGTCCAACGGGTCATCGAAGCAGCCCGACTTGAGGTGCACCGACAAGAGCCGCAGCCGCTGCCCGCAGGCGGTGACCGTGATGTCGGCGCCCGTGCGGAGGCCGCCCACATCGAGCGACTCGACGTCCGGGTTGGCCGTGAACGGCACCGCGCGCCGCACCGCGAAACCCGCGCGCTGGGGGCTCTTCTGGCGCGTCGTGTGAATGCGCCACTCCTTCGGGTCGAACACGCGCTCGGCCGCCTCGGGACCGTCGACCTCTTGAAACGCGATGACCTCCGCATTGAGCCGACCCGCGTAGCGACCGAGACGCCGGTAGTCCTCGTCGGCGCGCTTGACGATCCCATGGTCGGAGCGCCTGTTGAGCCACTCGAGGTTCCACGTGGCCACCTGAATCGCCTTGGAGGCCGGGCAGTAGGCCGCAGGGGGCGCCGGCTCGGGAGGCTTGGCCTTGCAGCCGACGGACACCGTCAGCGCGAGCGCCATCGTCGCCGCGCGAATCACGGTCGGGGCGGCTCGCCAGCACAGTGCGCCAGGCCCAGGTCGCGGCACAGCGATTGAAGCGCGGCCTTGCCGTCCTTGGACAGCGACGTCTTGGACGGATCCTTGCCCTGAGCGGGGACGTCGGGCTCGCCGCGGACGGCGTCGCACATGAAACAGACGGCCGCCTGTCCGACGACCTGACCGTGGGCGTCGTAGTAGACGAAGGCGTGGTGCGGGATGAAGCACTTCGACTCCGGCTCGCCGAACGACGTCGGCGCGTTCAGCGTGGACTGGAGCGTCGCCGCCTGCGACGGCGTGAGGACCCGGCCGGGACCCCGTACGGACTTGCAGAGCGTCCCCTTGGCGTCGACGGCCACGAGGCACGGCGGTGGGCCCGTGACGTCCTCGTTCATGACGAACGCGCGCACCGCGGAGAAGGGCTTGCCGGGGAAGGCGTCCTTCGGTGGCGCGGAGGCGAGGGCAAGCAGGGTAGCGATGAGGGCGTACATGCCCCGCAGTGTACGCCTCGCGGGGCCGGGTCTCCAGTGCACCTGCCGCAGCGTTGCACGATCAGCCCGGGGGCGGCGATTCTGCTACTCTCGCCCCTGCCATGTCCGAGCTCCCACAGCGCCTCGCCAACGCGGTCTCGGACCCGATGGCCTTCGCGGTCCCGGTCGCGCCGCGGACGCTCGCGCTCACCGACGACGCTCAGGGACGAGTCGCGGTCACGCGTGACGCCTCGGGCGTGACCACATTGCCCCTGGTTGCGGCGCCGGTGGGCGACCGGGTCGTGCACGAGACCCCCGCCGGTTTCGAGCGGCGCTTTCGTACGTCGGTGGTTCAGGGCGCGTCGCCGGCCGCTTCGAGCGCATGGGCCGAACCGCGCGCCCTAGTCGACGCATGGAGCGCCGGAGCCGAGCTGTTGGACCCCGCGACTCTCGCCGTGCTCGCTCCGGGGCGAGCTCCGGCCGGCTCCGAGGCGCTCTCGTCGGCCGCATGGGTCACGCCCTTGCGCACCGCGACCTTGCCGCCAGCGACGCACACCAACGCCGTCGTGATCCACGGCGATGACGGCGAGCGATGGCTGGTCGACCCCGGCGCCGACGACGCGCTCGAGCTCTCGCGGGTTGCAACGGTGGCCCGTGGCGTCAGCGCGATCCTGCTCACGCACCACCATCGGGACCACACGACGGGCGCCGCGCGCCTAGCCGACCGCCTCGGTGTGCCCATCCTGGCGCATCCATGGACGGCGGCGCGTCTGTCGGATGTGCCGGTCGCCCGCACGCTGGGTGAGGGCGATGCCGGTCCCGCGGGTTGGTCGCTGCTGCACACGCCGGGGCACGCTCCGGGACACCTGTGTGCATGGCACGCCGCGCGGCGCGTCTTGGTCGCGGGAGACATGATTGCGAGTGTGGGCACGATCGTCATCGACCCTCCGGATGGTGCGATGGGGCCCTACCTGTCGAGCCTCGCACGTCTCGCGGGGCTACAGCCGCGCGTCGTCGTTCCTGCGCACGGCGCTCCAATCGTCGGCGGAGCCGAGCGGCTCCGAGCCACGATCGCCCATCGCCTCTGGCGTGAGGCCCGGATCCTGGAGGCGCTCTCCCACGAGCCGACGTCGCTGGCGCAGCTCGTGACGCGGGCTTACAGCGATGTCGCGCCGTCGGTGCATTGGCTGGCGGAGCGCCAAGCGCTTGCGCACCTCCGCAAGCTCGTCGACGACGCGCGCGCCGCCGAGCACGAGGGGCGGTGGTCGGTGAGGACGGACGCTACGGCGCACCCAGCCGCGGCGGATTGACGGTCACCGTCGTCGGTCGACCCGACTCGGCGGTAACGTTGCGCACGACGTCCTCATAGCTCGCGCCGTGAACGTGGATCGGGATGGTCTCCTTGGGTCGGCGCATCTTGATCTCGACGGCCTGCCCCGGGCGCGTGCGCCGGCCGCCAACCTCGATGAGCGCGTCCGACGGCGCCTCGACCGTGACGAGCGCGGGCTTGAACCCGACCTCGTAGACCAGCTCCGACGGCGGCGGCGCCGCGGGGTCGATGGTCAGGCGATAGGTGCGATCCTCGCAGTAGTCGCAGCTCGGATGGTGAATCCGAACGCTGTAAGTGCCCTTCTGACGGGTCAGCTTCGGCGTGCGACCGTCGCTGAACGTCTGCCCGTCGAAGTGAATCTCCGCGGCCGGCGGGTTGGCCCGAATGGAGAACGTCACGCCGCTCGCCACCGCCTTCGTCCCGTCTCCGGCGGGGCGCGTCGGCACCAGGGTCACGTCCTTCTTGCCAGGGACTGCCGGCCGCACTGGAACCGAGTCGAGCGCGGCGACCGGCCGTGGAGGAGCCTCAGTGGTGATGCTCCGGCGGTCCTGGCGCTCGCCCATGACCGTGGAACGTCGCAGGGCGGCCCAGACCGTCGATGGGATCTCCGGACTCGTCGGCGCGGTCGCGACCGGAACGACGGGTGCGGGTGCGGGAGCCACCGCGATCGGGGTCGCGGCGGGTACGGACTCGACGACCGCCGGCTCCGGGCCGTCCTCCGGCTCGGTCGTGGCCGTGCGCCAAGGTCGCGTCGCGGTCAGGACGCCGCCAATGGCACCGACGGCGGCGGCGGCCATCAGAAGACGCCGCACGGCCGTCTGTCGCGAGCGCGCGGTCGTCAGGCGCTGCACTTGGGTCATCGCGTCCGTCTCGTCGCCCGCGAGCGCGAGGACCTGATTGTAGGCCTCCAACGCTGCCGGGACGGACCCCGCATCGGCCTGGACGCGCGCCCGCGCCATCAGCCTATCGATGACCCGACGCGTGAGGCTGGCCTCGACCGACTTGGGGTCGTCGAAGTACGCCGTGAGCTCACGCGCCGGATCGCCCAGGTCCAGCTCGCGCAGGTAGCTCAGCAGCGCGTCCTCGAGCTCGACCATGGTGGGAAAGCGCGCCTCCGCCTCGCGCTCGTGGCACCGGCGAATGATGAGCTGCAGCCCGCGGCTGATGGCCGGGTTGCGCGTCCTGGGATCGTCACAGCGGACCTCCAGGATCTGGCGCAGCAGCGCATGGGGCGAGGTCGCATCGAAGGGGAGCTTCCCCGTCGTGAGGAAGTAGAGCATCGTGCCCATGCTGAAGACGTCGGCGCGATAGTCGAGCGGGCGCCCTTCGACGTGCTCCGGTGACATGTACGCCGGAGAGCCGACGAGCGCGCCCGTGACAGTCATCTGCTGCATGTCGACGATCTGGGCGATGCCAAAGTCCATGAGCTTCACGACGCCGTCGTCGCGGATCATGACGTTCTCGGGCTTGACGTCTCGATGAATGATGCCCTGCGAGTGGGCATGCGCCAGCGCCGATGCGACTTGATGGGAGATCATGGCCCCTATCTCTGGGAGCGTGGGGCACGTCCGATCGGTGAAGTCCTTGAGCGTCTCGCCGCGGATGTACTCCGTGACGATGAAGCTCTCCTCCGACTCGAGACCCGAGTAGTCGTATATCTCGACGATGTTGGAATGCCGCAGCTTGGCGACGGCCTTGGCCTCGCGCTGAAATCGCATGCGGCTATCCGCGCGGCTCGCGAGGTGCGGGTGCAGCACTTTGACTGCGACCTCCCGATCGAGGGCGAGGTCGACGCCTTTATAGACGACGGCCATGCCTCCCTGACCGACCTCATGGAGGATGCGGTACTTGCCTTTGAGGACGTCTTGCACGACGCCTGCCTCCGGTCGCTGCCCGTGCACCTGGAGCCCCCGGGCAGTCTAGCAGGCTTTGCCCGGACGCGAAGGGGTAAAGTGAAATGCGTTGTTTACTATATTGCCATACCCCCAACGAACCTATGCGCCCCGCTGCGTCAGGGAGCGCAGAGGCACCGTGTCGCCTCCCGCGCGGCGAATGGCTCGGACCGCGCTCTCGGCACGCAACCGTCGCTCCGCGTCGAGGCCGGCCTCGACGGCCTCGCGCTCGTTGTCGACGCGTGGCGGAGCCTTGGTGCGCGACGTCTCGGGCGTGGCGTCAGCAAAGACGATCCGGTGTCGCTCCCCGGCTGCCACCCGAACGGCGGCTTCGATCTCGCTCGCCTCGCCCACCGAGTCCATGCGGGTCACCACGACCAGCGTCATCGGGGCCCGGAGACGAGCGCGGTCTCGCCCCTGACCCGCGTCGCGTACGGCCCGCTGAGCCGCTAGGACGAGGCCGGTCCAGCGCCGCGCGAACGGCGCCCCCAGCGCGCGAGGCAGCTCGATCCCGTGAAAACGACAGTAGGTCAGCAGCCACGCCCGCGCGGTGTCTGTCGCCGGAGCGCCCAGCACCTGCCGCCACCGCTTGATGGCCGTGGCCTGCGTCGACAGCGCGTGGCGTGCGCGTTCGGCGGTGACCTCGACGAGGAACGGGTCATCGACGCTCGCCGCGATCGGACCCGCCTGACCGTCGCTCAGCTCAGCCGAGCGTGATCCCTCGCGCTGATCCAAGTGCTCCTGCACCCACAGCGCGAGCTCGCCGTCCTCGATGGCGACATGGGGGTCGTGGACGATGGCCTCGACCTCGACGAGGTGCTCGAGGATGCGACGGCGCGTGTCGGGACCCGACGCCGCCTGCGTCGTGCCAAAGACGACGTCGCCGTAGGTCACGAGTCCCACGCGGTGGCCCTGACGTCGCGCCAGCGCCGCCTCCGCAAAGCCCGCCACGAGCGCGACGGCCGCGTCCAACGCGCGCTGCCCCGGAGCGCCTTCCCGCATCGCCTCCCCGACGTCCATCACGAAGACGACGCCATAGGTAGACTCGCCCTCGACCTCTCGCACGATGAGCTTTCCGTCGGCGCGGCGCGCGGTCGCCTTCCACGCAATCTGCTTGAACGCGTCGCCCGGGACGTGGTCACGCAGCTCGCGCAGATCCGACCCCATGCCACGCCGTGGAAGCGAGGCCGTCACGGCATCCGGACTCAGCCCGCGGGGTGCCAAGAGCGCCCAGCGAGGGCGATGGCGAGCGGAACGGGGAAGGACGAGGACCGCGAGATCGACGGGAGCCTCGAGATGCACACGGGCGCCGACGAGGGCGACCTCGAGGACGACGCGCTTGACGAAGCCGGGGCCCACGCGCAGCCCCTCGACCTCGCCGCCGAGGACGACGGTCTCCGAGCCTTCGTCGGCGTCGTCGCCAGCCTCGTCCACGCCCAGCGGTGCAGGCTCGCGGACGTGCCGCAGTCCAGCGCTCAGCTCGACCCGCACCCGCACAACCCGGGGAGCCGTGCCGTGAACGCACCAGCGGAGGGCGACTCGGAGCGGGACCCGGCCCCCGACGGGGATCGAGCCATCTCGCGACGCGCGCGCCACGCTGACCCGGAGACCGCCCGCGAAGCGCGGTAGCGAGACGTGCCGCGCCCAGGCGAGGACGAGCGCGACCGCGGCGAGCAGGGTGGCGCCCCAGGCGATGAGGATCGGCGACGTGGCCGCCAGGCCGACCGCCGCGATGAGCGCGCCGAGGCCGAGTACGGTCTGCGCCTCGATCCCGAGCTCGAACCGCCGAGGCGATGCGGTGACGCCCGCAGAACGGGCATCTCCAGGGGCAGAGCCAGTGGCAGCGACAAGGCTCACGGCAGGGTTGCGTACACGGTATCCGCGACGATCTCGGCCACGACCTGAGCGACGACCGCTTCGGGTGATGGTCCATCGAGCTCCGCCTCCGGCAGGAGGCGCACGCGATGCTCCAGGACGTAACCCGCGATTGCCTGGACGTCGTCAGGGATCACGTAGCTCCGGCCCCGCAGCATGGCGTGGACCTTGGCCGAGTTCATGAGCAGCAGGCTCGCGCGTGGCGAGGCCCCGACGCGCACCCGAGGGTGCGCTCGGGTGGCCGACACCAAGCGAACGATGTACGCGATGAGCTCATCGTCGACGTAGACGCGGGCAGCAGCGTCGGCCAGCTCCATGATGGTGGGCCCCTCGATCAGCGCACGCACAGGCTCGACGGGCGCACTGTAGGTCCGCAGCAGCCGCCGCTCGTCGGTCTCGGTGGGGTAGCCGAGCGTCAGCCGGAACATGAAGCGATCGAGCTGCGCCTCGGGCAGCAAGTAGACGCCCTCGTGGTCCATGGGGTTCTGAGTGGCGAGCACCATGAACGGCGGGTCCAGCCGCTCCGTCTGCCCGTCGATGGTGACCTGTCCCTCCTGCATCGCCTCGAGCAGCGCGCTCTGGGTCTTGGCGGGCGCGCGGTTGATCTCGTCGCCCAAGATGACGTTTGCAAAGACCGGCCCTCGCCGCAGCTCGAAGCGCCGCGACTCGAGGTCCAGCACGAACGTGCCAGTGATGTCCGCAGGCAGGAGATCCGGAGTGAACTGAATGCGGCGAAACGTGCATCCGAGCGTGGCCGCAAACGCCTTGACGAGCGTGGTCTTCGCGATGCCAGGCACGCCCTCCAGCAGGACGTGACCGCGCGCCAGGAGCGCGATGAGCAACAGCTCTACGGTGCCCGTCGGGCCAATGTAGACCCGCGAGATCTCACGAAGAACGGCCTCTCGCAGCTCCGCGGCGCGGGCCAGAGCGGTGTCGTCGAAGGGCACGTCAGCGGCGGCGTGTCGAAGGGCTTGGGACGTCACGGGTGCACTCCAGGAGTCGATGGGGTGGCGCTGCGCGGGCCGGGCTGACGCGCGCGACGCACATGATCGGAGACGCGCCGAACGTCGACCAGCAAGCGCTGGTAGGCGTCGTGGCCCATGGCTGCCGTCGCGCCTGGCAGGTCACGCGCCGACGCGACGGACCCACCCAGCCTATGCGACGCCTCGACGCACCTCAAGGCGGCGTCGCGGACGGGTTCAGGTGCGTCCCTGACGCGGAGGGGCAGCGCATCGAGCGGTGCCCGATCGGTCTCGAACGCCGCGGCAGAGCCTCCACTGGCGAGGCGCGCGAGTGATTCGAGGAGGGCGCGGGCTGGGCGCGAATAGTCCGCCGAGTGGCGATCCCGAAGAAGCGCTGCCGCACGATCGAGAGGCTCGCCGCCCCACAGCCGCACGCTGGGCCGAGCGCGCGCCTTCGGGGAGGCGAAGACGAAGAGCACCCCGAGGACGGTCACCGCGAGCGCCAGCGTCAGGGCGCGTGTCGTCCATCGCAGCACCAGCGGGATGCCGACTTGACTGTTGCCGTCCACGGCGAGCGCGTGGAGCGCGTCGACTGCGCGACCAAAGAACCGCTCGAATGACGCGACCGACGTCACTCGCGTGCCGGCGTATTGTCCGATGTGGGCGACCCCCTCGGGGATCACGATGACCCGACATGGACGCGGCGGGCACGGCTGCGCGCCGCGGCACGGGGGCTCGGCGCAGTGATACCGGAGGGCGTTGGCGACGAGCTGCTTGTCGCCGTAGGAGCGCTGCTGCATCTCGTCGATGAACAGGCTCGCGTCCGCCAGGATGAGCGCGATGCCAGCGCCGCGGCGCACTTCGACGGCCGCGTGACGCTCCGGCTCCGAGTACGACGCGAGAGGGGTCGCAGGGCCCCCTCTCCGGCGTGCGTCACGCGCCGTGTCGATGACGAGCGCGACGGGGTGATTCAGAACGATCGACTCGACATTGTACCACAGAAACCGTTGCTCGTCGGACGTGAGCTCTCGGGGCCGCGTCAGCTCGGGGAAGGCCGGGTGCTCGCGGTGAAACCGGTCGTGTGCGACGCCCTCCGGTGAGACGCGGAGGCCCAGGGCCTCGAGCGCCGCGTCCGGTGGCGCGACGTCGACGGCCACGATGACGTCTCCGCCGTCGTCGAGGAAGTCCGTCAGCGCGTCTGCGTCGATGCGCCGCGACCCGAGAAAGAGGAGCACGGGCCGCTCGTCACCGCCGCTCGGCAGGGTGCTCCAGTCGAACCGATCCTTGCCGGGAACCAACGTCACGAGCTCCACCCGTGCCTCGGTCGCAGTGACCCCGAGGTAGCCCAAGGCGTTCCACTGTCCGTCGCTCGCCGAGAACCACGGCTCCTCCGTCGGCGGGGGCCCGAGGAGCGTGGCGCCAATCGTCCACGAGACGAGCCACAGTCCGGACGTCATTGGGCACTCGATGGCGGGTCGCGCGAGGTGTCGCTCTCGCCTGCGTCGCGGGCCAACGTATCCCGGGCCAAGGCGTCGAGGGCCGTACGCACCGCCTCGGCGTCCGGCGCGCCCGCGGCGCTCGGAGCGCCAAAGTAGAGCCGCTCGAACGCGAGCACCGTGCGTGCCGCGGCCGCGCCCGAGCGCATCGGACCCCCGGCCGACTCGAGGAGCATGGCGACCTCGCGCGGCGTTCGGGTCCCAAAACGGCGGACACGCCGTGCGTCCGAGGCGGAGCCGAGCGCAGCCAAGAGGCCGTCGAAGGCACGCGCGGCCAACACGCGCTTTGGGGTCAGGAGCACCTCGGTTGGAAGCCCCCGGACGCCGGAGAGAATGACCGGCGCGTAGCCAGGACAGCTCAGCGCGATCGTCGGGGCGAGGAGCACGTCGCTCAGGTCGAGGGAGCCGTCATCCGCCGTGCGAGCCCATCGTTCGTCGACCCGCACGTCGACGTCCGCCAACGGCCGCCGCGTGAGCAGATCCACGAGGCGGACCCACCCAGGCGCCTGTCGTGGCTCCCCCGAACCCGCGGGGAGCGGCGGCGGGCTGGCGTTTTGCGGCACGGCCGCGCTCCGATGTGCGGTCGCCGTGGCGCGTCGCTGCCGCCGTTGCCACCGCGTCGCGAGCGCTGCAAGCAAATCGGCCACTCGGCGCCCGGCACCGCGCCGCCACGCGATCGCCGCCCCCACCAGCGCGAACGCGGCCAGTGCCGGCACTGCGTACTGCGCCAGTGGCAGCCGCGGCGGGGCAGGGACGTCGATCTCCCAAGGCGCTGACTGCGCGGCAGTCTCCCACGGTGCCAACGCATGAAACGTCGCGCGGACGGCCGCGCGCGTTGGCCCCATGCGTTCGGAGATCTCTGGCATGGACACCCGGGCGACAAAGCCGCCCCAGGCGTCGGAGATGACGTTCCCGACGAGGATGTCTTCGACCGTGAGGTCGAGCCGAAGGCCGCCACCGCCACCGGGTCCTTCCAGCCGACCGCTCACGGTGAGCCACGTGTCATCGACCTGCACCGAGTCGAGCGTTGGTCGAACGCGGCGCATCGCGAGCACCGTCCGCGTGGCGCTGGCGCGGTTGATGACGTCCGTGCCCGGAAACACGACCTGGAGCCGATGCGGGCCGGCGGGCAAGCCAGGCAGCGCCCGAAACGTGGCCCGGCCTTCGGCATCGGTGCGCGTGAGCAGGCGCTGCTCCGGCTCTGGACCCAAGATGAGCTCCAGAGGCATTCCTGGCGCCGGCTCCGCACCGTGGCGTAGCGCGCACAGCACGCGCGGCGCTTGACCCGCTGTGACACGAGAGGGGCTGACTACGACGTCGAGGTCCAGGATCTCGCGATCGAGATGAAGCCGGGCCTCAGTCAACGCCGGACCGCGCGAGGCATCTCCCGCAAAACGCGCGCGGAGCGTCACCGCCGCGCCCGCCGGCGTCGCTTTGGCCAGCGCTTCGTGTTCGGCACCCTCGATGCGCACCCGGTAGCGGCCGGAGCGGTCGGTCGTCACAGCCTTGTCACCGACACCGGGCACCGACACGACCAGCTCTGCGGCGGAGACGGCCTGACCGTCGTCGTCTGAGAGGCGGCCGGTGAGCGCCAGCCCGTTCCACCGTGATGAGACCTCGACGTCCAGCGTCGTGCGGCTCAGCACGCGCAGCGGCACGGCAAGCGCCGTGGCTGGGACCAGCGAGGCCAACGAGACGAGGAGCATCAGAGCACAGCGCACGCCCATTCGGCCGGCGTTATAGCACGCGATGGCTACGTTCGCGCGGCGGCCAGCGTGAATCGGAAGGTCGCGCCCTCTCCCGGTCGCGACTCGACCCAGATCGTCCCGCTGTGGCGCTCGACGATGCGCTTGCAGATGGCGAGGCCGAGGCCCGTGCCGGGGTACTTGGCGCGGGGGTGGAGTCTCTGAAAGATCACGAAGATGCGCTCGAAGTGCTCCGGCGCGATCCCGATGCCGTTGTCCGTGACCGAGTAGACGACGTCGTCCCCTCGCGCCTCGCCCGAAATCGTCACCACCGGGGCGCTGTCACCGTGAAACTTGAGCGCGTTGCTGAGCAGGTTCTGAAACACACGCACGAGCTCGGCCGGGTCTGCCATGACCGGGGGCAGAGGCCCGCGGCGAAGCTCAGCGTGCGTCTCGAGCACGAGCGTCTCCAGGTTGGCGACCGCGTTGTCGAGGGCCAGAGAGGCGTCCGTCGGGCGCGATGCGCCGCTCTCACGACCCACACGGGAGTAGTCCAGCAACCCGTCGATGAGCCGGTAGGCCCGCGTCACGCCCTGTACAATGGCGCCAATGTACTCGTCTGCGTCGGCGCCAAGCTGGCCCCGGTACCGCCGCGCCAAGAGCTGCGCATAACTGGAGACGACGCGCACCGGCTCCTTGAGGTCATGGCTCACCGCGTAGGCGAACTGTTCGAGCTCCGCGTTCGAGCGCGCCAGGTCCTGCTCGGCGCGTCGGCGCTCCGTGACGTCTCGAAACACGGCGAGCGCGCCAATGGGTCGACCGTCGACATCGGAGAGTGGACGCGCATTGAAGCGCAGCCACGAGCCCTCCGGTCGTCGTGCGGTACGCAGGAGCACGTCGACCTCCTCGACCGGCAGCCCGCGCAGCGCACGCACGAGCGGCAGCTCATCGCGGGGGCACGGCGTGTCTCCGTCGGCGCGAAAGGTTCCGTACGAGCCCGGATGGCGCAGATCGGCGGGGCGCTCAGCCAGCGGGTTGGTCGACAAGAAGGCGAGATGCTCGAGGCCGACGAGCCGCGTGGCCGCCGGATTACATAGGACGAGGCGCCCGTCTGGAGCGACGACGACGACGCCGTCGGTCATGCCGTCGAGCACCGCCTGGAGGATGCGCGTCTGCTCGCGGAGCGCCGCGCGGGACTGCTCGAGCTGCTCATCGCGCTTGCGCAGCGTGTCGCGTGTGACGCGCAGAAGCGTCGTCGGCGTGAGGCGATCGATCGCCGCACCGTCGGCGACCGTGACCTCGTGGTTCGGCGCCGCGCCCGCTGGCGCATCAGTCGCGCGACCGGCCTCGGCGTGCGAAGGTTCACCCGCACGACTCCGCTGCTCGCCGCGATAGGCGCTACTGCTTTGGCCGCCCTCTTGGCCGCCGTGCTGACCACGCATGCCCGTCATTCTTCCTCCGGAGCGCCCGTACTCTACTCCTTGCCGGGCCCAACGGCAACGCCCACCTTGCGCCCCCGACATCGCTGGGGCACGCTCGCCACGACCCACGAGCGGGTCCGAGAGGAGCGAAACGTGTTTCTTGAGTCCATTTTCGTCGGCGCAGTCGCTGCCGCCCTGGTCATCGGAGGAGTCGTCGAGCCGCCAAGCGTGGGCGAGCCCAGCGATGACGCGCCCATCACCGCCAACTCGTGCGGTAGCATCTCGAACAACGACATGCGCTACTACTGCCAGGGGTCGTGCGGGAGCATCTCGAACAACGACATGCGCTACATGTGCCAGGGGTCGTGCGGGAGCATCTCGAACAACGACACCCGCTACTTCTGCCAGAAGTCGTGTGGGAGCATCTCGAACAACGACCTCCGCTACTACTGCCAGGGCTCGTGCGGGAGCATCTCGTCCAATGACTTGCGGTACCTGTGTCAGGGCAGTTGCGGGAGCATCTCGAACAACGATCTCCGCTACTTCTGTAGCTCAGGAAAGAAGTATCCGTTCGGCAGCTGAGCCAGGTCCCACGAGCGCATGCGGCAGCACTGCGTCAGGCCGCTAACGCACGGTGCGGAGGTCGACCAGCGCCCGCTCACCGGCACGCCACACAGCGGCCTGACGCGCGCCCCGCCGCCAGGCGCGACGGAACGCAAACGACGTCTGGGTCGGCCAGGCGCCGCTGCCATCGGGCCGACGGAGCGCCTCGACCCACGTTTCCTGTACGGTTGGTGGGCCCGCGCTCATCACCACGCGCACCCCCAACGGCGTCGAGCGCAGCGCTCTCAAGTCGCGCAGCGTGAGATCCGGCTCCGACGCGCGCATGACCGCGTACGTGAACGCGTCATGCTCCAGCGTGTCGAGCCCCTTGAGCCGGCGCTCGAGTGCGGCGGCGACGTCCGTGCCCTCCAACGCCAGGCGGGGGTTTTCACGCACCTGTGGCGCGGTCTCGGCGCCCTCTTGAAGCAGCGGTGGGGCACAGAATGCGATTGCGTCGCGGGCTAGCAGGACGTCCAACAGTCGACCGGTCGCTTCCGTGATCGCGGCGGAGATCTGAGGTCGCGGATCGCTCTCGGGGACGTCGACGAAGCGGTCCTCGGGCAGCTCGAGCTCATAGCGCGCGATGATCGCGTCGGTGGCCGGATGCACGAGCCGCACGGTCAGCTGGACGTCGGAGCGGTACTCCCGATGAAGTCGCAGCTCGGCCTTGCGCGTGGCCTCGACGACCTGGCCCGTGGCACCCTCCATCGCCTGGATCTCCAGGACCGCGACCTTCTTCGGGTCGATGCCGAGCTCCCGGGCGCGCCGCAGCAGCGTCGTCCGCGTCGCGTAGCCGCCCGGTGTCGTCGGGCGCGTGACCGCGTCGAACTCCCATGGCGCCACCGCATCGACGGCGGGCCGCTGCTCGACGACCCGTAGGACGTCGCGCGCTCGCTGCCACCGATGCCACGGCTCGACGCCCAGGAGCGTGACCTCGGGTTCGGCGACCGCGATCGCCTCAAGCTCGAGCGCGGGGCCCGCCTTGCCCGCCGTGCGCATCACCGTCATCCCCGGCGGAAGCGCGCAGGCCGTCATCCCGAACAACAGCACCCACGCGCAGGAACGGCTTGACATCGCAGCGCGCGACCCTATCATGCGCGCCGCTCTTGCGGGAGGTGTCCATGGCCCGAGTTACCGTTGAAGATTGTCTCGATCACTGTGAGAACCGGTTCGCGCTCGTCATCCTGGCGACGCGTCGCGCGCGTCAGCTCATGACGGGTGACGACTCGACCGTCTCGTCCAAGAACAAGCCGGCCGTCACGGCGCTGCGCGAGATCGCCAATGGCTCGGTCGGCTTCGACCGCTCCGTCATCGACCTGCTTCGCGACGGTATCCGCTGAGATACGCCAGCTTTCCGGCGCCTCTCAGTCGATAGAGGCGCCGCAGCTCTCCAATCATCGCCTCGAGTCGCGCCGTGACTACGAACTGGGCCGCAAGCCAGCGGCAGTACGCAGACGCCAGTCGGTTGGCCTCCGCGTAGCGCGTCTGCTCCTCGGGATCGACGACCGAGCGCCGCAGCTCGAACGCCCCGAAGAGCCGTCCGATGAGACCGGCGACGCCGCGGGGTGACGTCGTCAGGCCGCCACGCGCGTGCAACAGGAGCAGCGCGAACTTGTCGACCTCGGCCTGCACCTCGAGCTCGAGCTGGCTGACCGACGCATCCTCCCGTGCCGCGCGCGCGACGTACAGGAGGTGGCTGACCCCCTCGGCGCAGACGCAGAACGTATCGAGGTTGGCCGCCTTCGCAGAGGTGCCATCGACGAGCTGGTCCTCCAAGACGAGCAAGAGCTCCAGTTCGCCGTCGGACTCGCGCACCAGGAGCTGCTCGGGGCGGTCTAGCGGCGCGCCCGGCACCTCCGAGCGGCGCGCCACGAAATCCGACAGCTCCAAGCGCGGTTCGAGTGCGTAGATCGAACTCAAGCGCTCCTGTATCGCCGTCAGGAGACGCACGCGCGTCCGCCGGGAGCCAGGATGACGCCGAGCTCCGTGAGCTTCTGGCCGGCGCGCGCGTCGCCCTTGGCGTGCCAGGCATCGACCATCGACAGGATCCCGCGCTCCGTCGCGAGGTGCGTCCGCTCGGCAAGCTCGGCCAGGAGATCGACCAGGTCGCGGAAGTGCGCGGCCAGGTTTTGATACAGCTCGCGCAGCATCGGCCCGCGGGAGCGGCGCCCGGAGAGGTCGGCGACGCTGGAATAGGCGGTGCCGCCCATGCGAATGAAGTAGTCCAGCTCCATGCCGCGCCGCTGGAGGCGCTCGGGGAAGAGGCCGGTCGTGTAGAGCGCGACGTCA
Organism: Pseudomonadota bacterium; assembly: GCA_005776585.1. GTDB lineage: Bacteria > Myxococcota_A > UBA9042 > SXOX01. Next base: position 64,787 of record SXOX01000045.1, read on the forward strand.
CCCAGACGTCGCAGCTCCTGGACGCGACCGGCCTCGTCGGCCTCCATCGCGCGCTTCAAGATGAGCGCGAGCGGTTCGGTCTCGCGCCGGCCCTCCATGACCACGAAGAGTCGATCGGAGCTCCCAAAGCGCGCCAGCAGGTCCGCCACGTAGACCTGTGCGTCCGCGGGAGCGCGACTCCTCAAGTCGGTCGCGACCTGCGCGACCTCCGCCTGAAAGTAGTCGTAGAGGCTGCGAGAAGTGACCATCGCCGTGTCGGTGCGATCGCCGTCGCCGCCCTGTTCGTGGTGTTCGCCTCGGTTGCTCATGGTGCCTTTCGTTCCGTCGAGAGTTCCAGTGCCCTGTTCATAAGAACGGGCATTCGCTTTGATACTTTAGCCAAGGTCCCACGTTGGTCGCAATATTCCGGGCCTGTGCTAGGGTCCGAAGGCTGTGTGGTCCTCCTGTTTCAGGCCTGTGTGGTGCGCCGTGGCGCTCGTCGCGCTCGGGTGCTGCCCTCACCGCTTCACCCGTCCGGCGGGCCCGCTGCCGACCGGCTCCGAGCTCCTCACACGCGTCCGCGGCGCCAAGCGTGGGATCACGACGTTCGAGCTCAACGCCCGCGCCTCGTATTTCGGTGACGCGTCGGCCCGTAAGGGCGACGTCGATCTCCTGGGTCGCCGTCCGGCCTGCTTTCGCTTCGAGGCGCTGACGCCGACCGATGACACGCTGGCCTTCCTGGTCAGCGACGGCGACCGCTTCGCCAGCCACGAGCGCGGCAGCCCCGAGTGTCTCACGGGACGCTCCTGCGTGGAGAACGTTGCGCGCTTCCTGCCGCTCGGCGTCGCGGGCGAGGCGTTGTTCGATCTTCTGGTCGGCGGTGCGCCGCTCATCGACGGCGAGCCCGTCGCGGCGGACTGGGACGACTGCGAGGGCGCCTACCGGCTCGTCGTCCGCGGTGCGCAGTCCGAGCAGGAGCTCCTCGTGCGTCCAGACACCTTCGCCCCTATTCGCGTGACGCTCCGCAGTGGCACGGACGCGACCCCGACCTACGTGCTGAGCTTCGACGAGGACGCGCCCGTCGACGGGACACCGCACCGCGTTCCGCGCACGATCCGCTACGTGTCCAAGGCCGCCGACGTCGACCTGGAGCTGCGCGTGCGCGAGGTGCACCTGAACGCGCCCAAGGAGGACGCACTCTTTGCACCGAAGTGCCCGCCGAACGTGCCGGCGCGTGAGCTCCCGTGCCAGTGACGCGCGGCCTGTTCCTGGTGATGGAGGGGATCGACGGCTCGGGTCGCTCGACGCAGCTCCATCGGCTCGCCGCGTGGTTCCGAGCCCACGGCATCCCAACACTGGCGACCTTCGAGCCATCGACCGGTGCAATCGGTCAGCTGATTCGCCGCTATCTTCGCGGTGAGGAGCCCGTCGCTGCGCCGCCCGACGCGCTGGCGCTCCTCTTTGCCGCTGACCGCCTCGAGCACCTCGCGCGCGAGGTGCAGCCCGCTCTTGCGCGCGGCGAGGTGGTGCTCTGCGATCGTTATCTTGCGTCGAGCTTTGCGTATCAGGGCCTGGGCTCGGCTCCGGAGTTCGTGCGAGCCGCCAACGCTCGCGCGTTGCGGCCGGTAATTACGCTGTACTTCAAGGTTGATCCGGAGATCGCCCTCGCCCGGATCGCCGCGCGCGATGGCGAGCGTCGCGAGCTGTTCGAGACGCGCGAGCAGCTCACGCGCATCGCTGCTGCGTACGACGCGGTCTTCGGGCTCGCGGACGGGCCTGCGGAGTTCCCGGCCACGGTCATCGACGCCGGAGCCCATCCGGATGCGGTCTTTGAGGCCTGCGTGGCCGCTTGTCGGCCGCTGCTGACCCCGAACCCGGGCCTAGTGCCAACACCGCTCGGGCCCGAGCCGCCCGGACAGGCGTGAACGCATGACGTCGATGCGATGCCGCGCCTCGCCCAGCTCGTGGTGGAGTGTCACACGCGCGCTGGTCATGGGCGATTCGCCAAACAGGCGCGAGCGCGCCCAATCGTAGGTGGTCCAGAAGCCGACCTCGTAGCTCAGGGCCTCGAGCTCCTCACCGTCGAAGAGCGCGGTGAGCTCATCGAAGGCGCAACGGACGGTCTCCAACGCTTCGCAAGCGACCCGACCGGCCTCCCGGTCCTCGCGGTCCGCCGCACGCAGCTGGCGTTCCAGCGTGCGCGTCGGCGCCGCGATGCGGGCACCGAACGACAGCGCCATCTGAGCGGTCTCCCAGGCGAAGCTCGCGGTCTCCAGCAGCTCGGAGATGCGCCGGACGTCGTCGGTGACGGCCGTCGCTCCCAGGTACTTCTCGGACCCGAACGCGGGGTGACGTGCGGGTCGAATGGGCTCGTGCATGATGGACTCCTGTGCTCACGGGCCAGCACGAACGTCATATTCGCGCTTCGAACGATTTGCCATGGCAGCCGATGAACGTCCCGGCCGCCCGTGGCCCGAACCGCTTCGTGCGGCGGCGGGCTCACCTGGAATCAACGGGCCCGGGCGCGCGAAGTTAAGGTCTCCGCGGCCGCGCTCGGCAGATTTTTCCCAGTACGCGCCCGCGCTCAACCCAGCCGCGGCGGTATCGCGACCACGTCGTCGAGGTGGCGCGCGCCGGTGGCGAGCATGATGAGCCGATCGACCCCCAGCGCGACGCCGGAGCACGGCGGGAGCCCCGCCTCGAGCGCATCCAGGAAGGACGCGTCGATGGGGTAGGCCGGTAGCCCCAGGCGCGCCCGCTCTGCGGCGTCGCGCTCGCATCGGGCCCGCTGCTCGACCGGATCGGTGAGCTCTCCGAAGCCGTTGCAGAGCTCGACGCCGTCGACATAGGCCTCGAATCGCTCCGCGACGGTCGGGTCGTCGTCACACGGTCGCGCCAGCGAGGCCAGAGCAATGGGCCAGCGCTCGAGCCACGTCGCCCCCAGCGGTGCCAGGGCGGGCTCGATGCGCTCGACGAGCTGCGTGATGACGTCATCTGGGTCCTGCGATGGGCGGCCGAAGCGCTCGAGGGCCTCCGCCACCGTGAAGCGGGTCCAGGCCCGGGGCTGGCCCGTCGCCAACGCGACGATGGCCTCGACGTCGTCTTGAATCGCGCGCGGCGGTTCGCCAGCGCGGTACCACTCGAGCATCGTGAACTCGCCGTGGTGGAGGTGCCCGTCCTCGTCGTCGCGAAACGCGCGGCCGAGGTAGAAGACGCGCTCGGCTCCCGCCGATAGCACGCGCTTGAGGTAGTACTCCGGACTGGTGATGAGCCAGCGTGACTCGCGGGTGGAGCGCGCCTCGATCGCGCGGAGATGCACCTCGAGCCCAGGGGACCGCGCCATGACCGGGGTTTCGAGCTCCACGAAGCCGCGGTCTCGAAACCACGCGCGGAGCTCCGACATGAGCTCACAGCGGCGCACGAGGTTGGGCCAGATCCGGTGCAGCCGCCACCAGTCTTGCGCCTCCAGGTCGCGCGCTGAGCGATTGCGCGCCACGACGTGCACGTGACCGTTCGCCCACGTGACGAGATCGCCGAGGGCTGCCGTCTCCGTGCTCGAGCCCATGGGCAGCTCGCGCAGGCCGCTGAGCGTGGAGACGACGACCGCTTCCGGCCGCACACGCACGACCCGACCCGTGGGGAACGTCATTGGGAGGGAACCGAGGTCATGCCTCGGCAATGCACGTCTACGCCTTGGCCCGGCTCATGTACTCGCCGGTGCGAGTGTCGATGCGGATGGTCTCACCGTCATCGATGAACAGAGGCACGCGGACAATGGCGCCCGTCTCGAGCGTGGCCGGCTTGGTCGTGCCGGTCGCGGTGTCGCCTCGAATGCCCGGCTCGCAGTAGGTGATCTTGAGATCCACGAACGTGGGCGGCTCGACGTTGATGGGCCGCCCGTCGAAGAACAGTACCTGCACCGTCGCCTGCTCGATGAGCCACTGCGCGGCGTCCTCCATGGCGGTCTTCTGAATGTCGACCTGCTCGTAGGACTCCTTGTCCATGAAGGAGTAGGCCGTCCCATCGTTGTACAGGTACGTCATGTCGCGCTCTTCGACGTCGGCAGGCTTGAGCTGCTCGCCGGTCTTGTAGGTGCGCTCCACCACGCGGCCCGTGATCAGGTTCTTGGCCTTGGTTCGCGTAAACGCCGTGCCCTTGCCGGGCTTGACGAACTGGAAGTCCACGATGGTCCACGGCACGCCATCAGCTTCGAACTTCAAACCTTTACGAATGTCACTGGTCTCGTACATGGGCGCGGACTGAACCCGATTCCGATCGGGCTGTCAAGCCGCATTCGCGCGCGCGGCAGGCCTCACGGGCAGGTCGTCGTCGCACATGTGGACCCCTCCGCGCCAGACGTTCCGCCCGCGGTCGCGCACTTGGTCAACGCGATCCCGCCCGCGCAGCCGTCGCCGATGCAGCACGCGCCTGTCGCGACCTTGCACTTCGCTGAGAGACACGAGCTGCCGGTACCGTTCCACGCGCCGTTCATGGCGTCGCAGTCGGCCTCATCGGTGTTACTACACGTGTTGTTGGCGCAGCACGCGCCGAGCCCCTTGGGCTTGCACTGGGTCGCGGGGCAGCCGAGGCCAGGGGAGAACACGCCGCCGATGGGTTGGCAGATGCCCGAGTTGGCCATGAAGCACGTCGTCGTGCCGATGCAACAGGCGCCGAGCTCCCCAGATCCGGTACAGTCGACCTGCTCGCAGGTGAAGCCGAGCGAGATGGAGCCTCCCGCCAGTGAGCACTCGAGCGCCGTCTTCTGCGCGCACGTGTGGTCGGGGAGGCAGCAGGCGCCCGTCCCGACGCACTCGGTCGTAGCGCACTTCGTCGACGCGCCCATGAAGACGCCCCCGCCGATAACGCAAGAGCCCGGCGTCGGCTCGGTCGTGCACGAGGCGTCCGGATGGCAGCAGGCGGTGCCATTCGAGCCGCTGCATTGGACCGCTACGCAGGCGACACCATTGCCCGCATACTGTCCGCCGAGCGCCTGACAGGCCCACGCCTCGAGGTTGGCGCAGCCACTCGGCAGGCAGCAGGCTCCCTTGGGTGTCGTCGGGCACTGCACCTGGGTGCAGTCCAGCTGGTCGTGATAGACGCCCTCCTTCACCGCGCACTCCGCCGACGAACCCATGGTGCAGACGCCCGACAGCAGGCAACAGGCCCAAGGCTGGTCGCCAGCGCAGAGCATCGGCGTGCACTGCGACCCGGCCCCTGAGAACGCGCCCCCAGACTTCTCGCACTCCTCCGCCGTCCGCGATAGGCACAGGGGACTTCCAGGGAGGCAGCAGGCGCCGACGTCCTTCAGGCACGTGTCTGCGCACGTCGTCGCGACACCCTGGAAGGTGCCGGTTCCGCTGAGGCACGCCGACTTCCCAATCTCGGTGCAGAAGTGATCACTCGAGCAGCAGGCGCCCGGTGCGCCGCACGCCTCGATGGAGCAGTCGACGCCGACCCCGAGGAAGGAGCCAAAGCCCTGGATGCACGACTGGTACGTGGACTTCTTGCAGCTGTAGTCACTGGTGTTGCAGCACGCTCCGGCCGGATCGCACATGACGCCGTTACAGGTCGTGCCGTCGCCGGCGTAGGACCCGAACTTGCCGATGCACTCCGCCTCAGTCTCCGGCGAGCACTGGCCGTCGTTTCCGCAGCAGGCGCCCGAGCCCTTCGGTGGTCCCCCGGTGCACTTCACGTCCGCGCAGGCCTTGTTGTCCCCTTGGTAGCCTCCGCCGAGCGCCTCGCACTCCAGCTTGGTGATGATCTGGCACTGCGCGGACGGAGTACAGCAAGCTCCGGTGAGATCGTAGTCACAGGCGTTCACGCTCGGGCACGTGGAGTTCGGCCCCTCGAACTCGTGGCCGAGTTCGGCGCATTGTGCCTCCGTGCGGAGCGTGCAGATGCCATGCGGGCCCGAGCAACAGCCGCCTTTCTTCGAGCCGGCGCAGATGACATTGGCGCAGCTGGCTCCCACGCCCGAGTAGGTCCCGCCTGCGCCGATGCACGTCACCTGGTCGACCTCGGAGCACTCTCCGTCGAGGCAACACGCGCCCGTTGCGGCCGTCCCGCAGGGGTTGAATGTGCACGAGCTGACGGCGCCCATGAAGGTACCCCCCGAGCCCGAGCACGCTGCTGGGGCCCCGAAGGTGCACGTCGCCTCCTTACAGCATGCTCCCGGAAGCGGGCCCGGGTCGCACGTACCGGAGCCACACGCGCTCCCTTGGCCCGCGAAGGTCCCTCCGGCCTTCAGGCATGCCGGCTCGTTGAGGCTCGTACAGTTGCCACCGGGGGCACAGCAGGCGCCGAGCGCGATCAGCGTGCACGTCCCGGTCGAGCACGTGACGTCCTTGCCCGCCGAGACCCCGCCGGCCTTGAGGCACGCGTTTGCGTCGATCTCCTTGCACGTCCCGGAGACACAGCACGCGACTTTGGGCAGCTCGCAGGTCCCGGCATTGCACGTCGAGCCGGGACCCGAGAACTGGCCGCCCGACTGGACGCACGCGTTGAGGGTCTTGGTCGTGCACGTGAGGCTGCTCCCACAACAAGCACCGCTGACGCCACACGCGAGTGTCGCGCAGTCGGTGATCTTGAAGCTCATCGCGCCGCCCTTCTTCAGGCACGCGAGCGGCGCGGTGAGCGTGCAGGCATCGCCGGCCTCGCAGCACGCGACTGGCGCGGTACACGACGTCGCGGCACAGGTCGTCCCTGGGTCGGCAAAGACTCCCGCGGCGGCATCGCAGTCGGCGCCGTTGAGCTCCTTGCAGCCGGTGTCGGTGCAGCATGCCCCCTTGGGCGCGCAGACACTGACAGAACAGACGGTGTCCTCGCCCAGGAAGCTGCCGCCGGCGGTCTTGCAGAGCGCGGCCGTGAGCAGCTGGCACGACAAGTTCGGTAGACAGCAGCCTCCCTCGGTCTCCTTGGGTTCGCACGGCTTGGTGGAGCAAGCGATCCCCGCGCCCTGATAGGCGCCGCCGCTCGCAGCGCACGCGGCCACAGTCACCGAGACGCAGGTCTCCTTCACGCAGCAGGCGCCTGCGGCCAGCTCTGCGCACGCCGCTTCGCTACACGTCGAGCCCGAGGCCAGCGGTGAGCCGCCAACGCCAAGGCAGGCAAAGAGGGTCTTCTCCTCGCAAGCCCCCGAGGTCAAGCAGCAGGGCGCGACCTGACCGCCCGTGCAGGCGACGTCCGCACACGACAAGGTCGGCCCTTGGACCGTCCCCTGGTTCGCCTTGCACTCCTCTTGCGTCAGGTTCCCGCAGCTCCCATCCACCATGCAGCAGGCGCTCGTCGGCGCGGCGCACGTGACCGTCGAGCACGACGCCTCACCCTTGTGCAACGTCCCCCCCAGCGTGGCGCAGCTTCCGCCGCTCTCCATGGAGCAGGCGCCGTCGACGCAACACGCGGCCACCTTGGCGCAGTCGACGTCGATGCACGACAGGGAGCCCGGCTGGGGCGCGCCGCCCGAGCCGACGCAGGTCACGAGCGGCTTCAGCGCGCAGGTGCCGTCGGCGGCGCAGCAGGCCGCGTTCTGAGGTGCTGGACACGAGACGGCTGAACACGAGGTCCCGCCTCCTTGGAAGGCGCCGCCCTCCTTGGCGCAGGTCGTTGGCGTCTTCGGGCCGGCGCACGCACCGTCCGCGAGACAGCAGCCGCCTTCGGGCTCAGGACAGGTCACGTCCTTGCAGCCCAGGATCTCGCCCTGGGTCGACATCCATGTGCCGCCCGTGTCGACGCAGGTCGCCTTGGTTGCAAAGTCGCAGGCGCCGCTCTTCCGGCAGCACGCCCCGGGCAGCCCGACCGAGTCGCACTTGACGGCAGTGCACGCCACGGAGTCCCCCTGATAGGTGCCGGAGTCCGCGGCGCACTCCGAACTCGAGCGGACGTCGCAGTCGCCTTGCGGCAGACAACAGGCGCCATAGCTCGGGGCACAATTCGCTGTGGCGCAGGCGACGCCGTCGTCAACGTAAAAGCCACCGGCTGCGCTGCAGACGGCTTCGGGCAGCATCGCGCAACCCGAGCCACCGAGGCAGCACGCGCCCGTGGCCGCGCCGCACGGTGCAGGGACACAGGTCGTCGCACCCGCCGCTGGCGCCGTGCCTCCCGCCGCCGTGCAGTCGGCCTTGGACAAGAGCGCGCAGAGGCCGAGGTTGAGGCAGCAGGCCTCCGCCGGGGCCCCACAGGCGCCGGCTGCGCACGTCTGCCCGCCGGTAGCGACCTTGCCATCGACGCTCGCGCACGCAGCCTCGGTCGTCGCGGAGACGCACCCGCCGGCCCCACCGACGCAGCAGGCGACTGGCGCCGGGGCGCAGACCTTCGCGTCACACGTCGAGCCCGGCGCCTGCGACTGGCCACCCTTCGATTGGCATTCGAGCGGGGTCACGCTCGTGCAGGTGCCATCCGTAGCGCAGCAGGCACCTAGCCCGCCGTCCTTGCACGTCGCGGCGTCGCAGGCGCGTCCCAGACCGCCGAAGAGACCCCCGAGCAACGCACAGGCCGGTGGCGTCCGCTCCGAGCAGGTGGCGAGTCCGGTCCCCGAACAACACGGACCAGTCGAGCAATTCACCGTCGCGCAGCTCGACCCGCCGCCACGAAAGATCCCGCCGGCGGCGCCGCAGTCGTTCGCGGTTGCGACCTTGCACCCCGTAGACGCGCAACACGCGCCCAGTGCTGGCCCGACGTCCGCGGTCGTCTCCACACCGAGTTCGGCTTGCGGCCCCACCTCGGCGATGCTCCCCACGTCGACCACCGCGTCCTGTCCGCTCCACACGAACTCGCCCGTGGCGTCATGGACGGGCGTGGCCGCCCCGCCGTCGTCGGGGTCCGCCGCGCAGCCGCCCAGGGCAAGTCCCAGCACGAGCCCGATTGCGCTCGGAATCCGTCGCGCGTCCCTGCGTCTACGAGGCATAGTCGATCACCCTCCAGTCGTCACCCTACTGACGAGCGCGGCTGGGTTCAACCGCGCATCGCTTCTGACGCGCTGCGTCTTGAAGCGGTCGACTCGAAGTAGTAAGGGCCCCGTGGCCGTGAAGAACGGCGACGTCGCGCGACGGCCGTTGCGTTGAGCGCCGTGCAGGCCGGACTGGAGAGAGTTATCATGAGCGAGAATTTGACGTTTACCGAGAACGTTTACAAGAACTTCGATCGTGCCATTGCTCGACTGAACCTCCCGCGCGGCCTCGCGGAAAAGATCAAGGTTTGCAACTCCATGATCCAGTTCAGCTTCCCCGTTCGGGACGGGGACGGCTTTCGCATCGTCAACGCCTATCGGGCGGAGCACTCGGTTCACAAGCGGCCGACAAAGGGCGGCATCCGCTACGAAGTGCACGTCAACGCCGACGAGGTCGTCGCTCTGGCCACGTTGATGACGCTCAAGTGCGCGGTCGTCAACGTGCCCTTCGGTGGCGCCAAGGGCGGCATTCGCATCGATCCGCGCAAGGAAAGCGCCGAGTTCATCGAGCGGGCGACCCGCCGCTACACGGCCGAGCTGTACTACAAGAACTTCATCGGCCCGGGCGTCGACGTCCCGGCGCCCGACATGGGCTGCGGCGAGCGCGAGATGGCGTGGATCGCGGACACCTACGCGACCCTGGCCCACCACGACGTCGACCATCTGGCGTGTGTCACCGGCAAGCCCGTCGCGCAGGGCGGCATCAGCGGTCGCAAGGAGGCGACCGGACGCGGCGTGCAGTTCGGCATTCGCGAGCTGTTTCGCAGTGCCGACGACGTCAAGGGGTGCGGTCTCTCGGCGGGCCTCGGCGGCAAGCGCGTCGTGGTTCAGGGCCTCGGCAACGTTGGCTACCACGCGGCCAAGTTCCTCGCGGAGGAGGACGGCTGCCGTATCGTCGGCATCTGCGAGCGCGACGGCGCCATCTGGAATGACGCGGGGCTGGACGTCGACGCCGTGAGACGGCACATGGATGAGACGAACGGAGGCGTCAAAGGCTTTCCAGGCGCGACCTACTTCGAGGACGGAGACAAGGTGCTCTGCGGGCCCTGTGACATCCTCGTCCCCGCGGCTCTCGAGAACCAGATCACGGAGGCCAACGCCGACCGCATCCAGGCGCGCATCATCGCCGAGGCGGCCAACGGCCCGACCACGGCGGCGGCGTCGGAGCGGCTGTTCCAGCGCGGCGTCATCGTCATCCCCGACCTCTACCTCAACGCGGGTGGCGTGACCGTGTCGTACTTCGAGTGGTCGAAGAACCTGGCGCACATCCGGTTCGGTCGGCTCGAGAAGCGCCTCGAGGAGGGCCGCACGCATCGGCTCATGCAGGCCATCGAGCGGCTCACCGACCGCCGCTTCGGCGACGACGAGTTCACCAACGTCGCGCGCGGCGCCGACGAGATCGACCGCGTGCGTGCCGGCCTCGATGACACGATGCGGACGTCCTACGCCGAGATTCGCACGGCACAGCGCCGCTTCCCGGGAATCGACCTGCGCACCGCCGCCTACATCGTCGCGATCGACAAGGTGGCCACCTCCTACATGCAGCTCGGCGTCTGGCCCTGACGCTCTACTGCAGTGCGGCGCTTGCGCTTCGGCGAGCAGACTCTCCGATACCAACACCGGCTCTTGGTCCCGTGGCCGGCCTCGCTCGCCACGCACGACGTCCGCAGTGATGGAGTCGGTTTCGGGTGCGCGTTCTTTCCCATCGTGAAATTTCGCGCGCTTTCGGACGGTTGAACGCTTTGAGCGCGCAACCCGTTGAGCCGGCGCATGCAGCCGACTACACTGCCGGGGCGGCTGGGCGCGAACGCGCGTTCGCGAAAACGAGGTGGACCATGACAGAAGCAGCGCAGGACCTACCCACGACGTCGAGTGGGCCGACCCTCTGGATGGCCACGGCCAACGATCGCAAGCTGTTGCGCTGCGTCCTCCCGGCGGCGGGATTGACTGACGACGTTCTCGTTGCTCACGAGGCCAGCGGCTTCGGCTCGGCCTTGTTCGCCGCCGGGGGCGAGGTCTTGCAGGTCAAGCGGCCCGTCGAGGCCGGCGCCGCGCTTGGACCGCTGCTTGGCCCGGAGGTGCGCGCGGTGCGGCAGGTCGGCTGCCTCGTGCGCTCCGACAGCGGCACGCCGCCGCGCTCCGAGACGGTGCCGCCGTTCCGTCACAAGGGCTGGGTCATGGCGATGACCGGCGACGTCCCGCCGCTGCCGCAGGTCCCCGAGGGCAGCGAGGAGCACGCCCTCCTCCAACGCAACCTCCGCGCCCACACGGGCCCCGAGGCCGTGGCGCACCTCATCATCTCGCGCGTCTATCGCAGCGCGAGCCAACGGGCGCTTTCGGCCGCCGCGCTCGTCGAGATGGTCAACGGCGTCCTCCGTCCGCTCGAGAGCGCGAGCTTTGGCCGCTGGGTCGCGGTCCTGACCAGCGAGACGATCGGCGTGGTCATCAACCGGGGCGGCGCGGTGCACTTTCGCACCGTGGAGCGCGTGCGGCGCTGCGTCCAGTGCTCACCCGATGGCGCGCGGGACTTCGACGGCGTAAATCATCCCCACCTGCGTGGCGCGGCCGTCGTGTCGGGCGAGGCGAGCTACATGCCGCCGGGCCCCGGCTGGCGTGTGCTCGGCGCCAATGAGGCGTTGGTCCTCGAGAACGACGCGCCGGCAAAGCGCATCGACGGCTGAGCGCGAGCCCTCCGCGACCGCGCCGGCGAAGCGCATCGACGGCTGAGCGCGCCCGACAACTCCAGCGCTAGCGCACCGCGCGACGCAGTCGAAGCACGTCCCGAGCCGTGGCGCGTCCGTCGCCGTCAAGATCCGGCAGAGTCTTCCCTGACAGCAGCCCGTGGCGATAGGCCATCACGTCACGCAGCGTGAGCTCGCAATCGCCATCGAGGTCCATCGGGCCCGCCACGCCGCTGCACGCGGGGTCGAGATCGCCGAGACCGGCCACGATCGCGTGCGAGCCGTTCGGCCCGATGGGCGTCACCGCGTCGATGGAGACCGCTTTGATGACGGTGCCCCCCATCGTCGAGACCAGGTCGCCGCCCTTGAGGGCCTTGTACGAGACGGTGAACAGATGCAGGTCCGGGCCCTTCTTGATCCCTGCCAGCGGGTTGAAGATCGCATTCAACAGGATCTTGCCGCCACCGACGAACGGGTTCGCGTTGAACGTCGCCCCTTGCGCCGCGGGGCCGGCCTGCACGTCCAGCGCGTCGAGTACCTGCGGATCGAAGGCGAGCTGTACATCGATGGCGCCGAGCGGCAGGTCGCAGGTGTTGAAGCGCCCGTCGAGGGTGAATGTGGTGCCCGGTGCCCGATCCTTGAACGCCAGACCGACCGTGTCGCCGAGATCGATGTCGCCGCAGTCGGGCAGCAGGTTGCAGTCCGTCGAGGTCTCTGCCGGCGGATTGAAGTTGCCGCCCTTGTCCACGGCCAGGTTCACGTCGACGCGAAACACCGTCGACTTGTTGCCGCGAATGGTCGCGAGTCCGGCGGTGTCGATGGTCGCACCCTCCGTGTCGGTCGAGCTGAACTCCAGCAGCGTCGGAACGAGGTGCGGCCCGACGAACTTGCGGCGCGTGCCGTCGTTGAACAGGCCCCACAGCTCGAGCTGCGAGGTCCCCTGATCTTTGATGCCCGAGAACGTCGGGCCCGCGGCGAGGCTTGGGTAGAGCGCGACGAGGCCCTCGTTGAACGTGTCGACCTTGAAGCCGGCAATTTGGCTGACCATCGAGCCGAGGCTGAACTGAAGGTCGACAACGCCGTTGGCGCCCGCCTTGACGGTACCCAGCGCAGGATCGAGCTGAAGCACCGCGTTGTTTGGCGACTGTGTCCCCGCGTTGAAGACCTTGACCTGCGCCTGCGCGGTCACGTCGCTTGACGTGCCGTCCGTATAGTTGAGGATGACGACGTACGTGCCATCCTGCCACGTGGGCGTGCCCTCGATCTTCGAGAACGTGTGGTCGCTCACCCGCGGCGGGAAGGGGGTATAGGGCTCGTAGACATCCGCGGTCAGGCCGCTCGCCTTGACGACCTTGACGGTCACGTCGGCGGTGCCCAGGGCCGGATACTGGCCGATGGACACGCGCACGCTCGCGTCGCCCGTGGCCTTGCCCGTCGCACTGACGAGGCCCGTGGTCGTCGCTTGAATCAGGTCACCCGCGTCGAGCACCGTGGCGTCGTAGGCCGTCGTGGCGTGCGCCGTAAAGTCGATGAGGGAGCCATCCTGGTAGAGCACCTGGACCTGGAGCTGCTGACTGGTCGGCAGGCCCTTGATGGTCGCCGCGGTGTCCGTGGCCGCGATCGCGATCGTGCTCGCCTTTGGCGTCACGATGAGCTGCTTCGGGGCCGGCAGGTCCACCTTGACCGGCGTGCTGCCGGTGCACAGGTCCTTGCCGCCGACCGTCCAGGTCGCGCTGACCGTCGCCGTGCCGCCACCCACCGCGGTCAAGAGCCCACCCGGCGTGCTCCCGACGATGCTCGGAGACAGCGAAGTGACCGCCAGACCCACGGCGCCCGTGATGTTCATCCGGGCCCCGTCGCCAAAGCGCGCGTACACCTGCGCCTGGCAGGTCTGGTTGTACTGCTTCATAAAGGCGAAGACGCCTGCCTCGGCCGTCGTCTGGCCGACCTGAACCGTGGGCTGCGCGGGGAGCAGCGACATCATCGTGACGTCGCACGGCGCGATGACCTGGAGGCTCGTGCACTGGACCGTGGCCGCGGGCTGAACCGAGATGGCCTGTGACGCCAGGACATTCCCTGCCGCGCCGCGGGCGTTGAGCGTGAACGTCCCGGCCGTCGTCGCGGTCAGCACGCGACTCGCCGGATCGTAGACGCCACCCGTCGGGAGGTCGAAGTCCTTGGCCTTCAGAAGCGGCGTCATGTCTTGCTTCCAGAGGGTCTGCTTGCCGTCCGACCACGGGAGCTTGAGGCGCAGCGCCGCGGTCTGGACCTTGGTCGTCCCGGTGATCGTCTGGAGGATGGAGTCCGACAGCTCGAGCTCCGCCGTGCCGGGGACGAGCACGCGCACACGACCGCTCGAGGCAAAGCCCGAGTGGCCGCCCGTGATGATCGCGGTTCCGGCCTTGCCTGCCGCAGTGAGGGTGCCACCGGCGCCGACCTTGACGATCGTTGGATCGGTCGAGCTGAGGGTCGTGCCCACGTCGGAGGCGCCCGGAAGCTGCGCACAGTCGCGGCGGAAGAGCGTGAAGCCGACGATGGACGTGTCCGGGATGCCGGTGACGGGAGCCCAGTTCAGGAGCTGGACGTCGGGCAGCGACAGGAGCACGCCGCGCACCGCCCGCGACCAGGTCGTGACCTTGCCCGACGCCGACGAGCCCGAGGCGTCCGCGACGGCCAACGGCGCGTTTGCCGCGAGCGACGAGAGGTTCTTCGAGTAGAGATCCTCAAGCGTGCCGGAGATGGACGCGAAGGCGATCGGGCTGTCTGGAGTGAGGCTCTCCAGCGCGCGGAAGCCGAGCGTCGCGACGTGGATCTTGCTGCCCTTGGTGCACGTCGTGACTCCCAGCGAGGCGAGCGCGTTGAACTTGATCTGCCCCGATTGATTGGCGTTCGTGGTGACGTTGCTCACCGGATCGTCGAAGTCGGCGCAGCTGCCCTTCTGGATCGACATGACCTCGAGCTTCGACTGATCGAAGGTGATCTTGATGTCGTAGGCACCAATGTCGTCGGCCTGCGAGGCAAGGTAGACCGGCACCTGGAAGACGTCCTTGACGAACTGCGGCGACAGCGGGAGCTCGAGACCGGCTCCGGGTGAGGCGATGGCCAGCGCGACGGGTCGCGGGGTGATGGCGATCGTCACGGCTTGCGGTGGGAGGCCACCGACCGAGACGCTTGCGGTGACGCTGCCGCTCTGATTGAACACGCTGGCAGGCGCGGTCCACGAGATGACGCAGCGGCCGGTCGCGTCGGTCGAGCACGTGGCCTGCGTCGCCGCGGGCAGCCCGGCCCCCGAGAGCGCCGCGGTGACCACGGTGCCCGGCTTGACCGGACGATAGCCTGCGTCACGCACCTGGACTGCGAGCTTGGTCGCCGATGCGTCTGCGTACAGGACATCCCGCATCAGCACGACCTCGAGCACCCCGGGGGCCAGCGCGAGCACGTTGAAGCCCATCGGCGCGGACTTCACCCCGTAGGCGTCGACGAACACGGAGCCAGCCTCGTTGGGGTTGGCGAGATCCTGGATGACCGTGTCGTAGGTGCCATCGCCGTTGTCGATGACCAGGTTCTCGACCTGACCGAGCGAGCTCTGGAAGCGGACCTCCGCGCCTGCGACCGCCGGCTTGTCACCGAGGCAGTTCGCCTCGTCGATGGAGCCGTTGCAGTCATTGTCCTTGCCGTCGCCGCACAGCTCCTTGACCTTGGGTGCGGTGCACGACTGGAAGGAGCCATTGGTGCAGACCTCGGTGCCCTGGACGCCGCACGCGTTCTGGCACGGCTGGACGAGCGCCAGGTTGAAGACCGGATCTTCGTCGATGAGGCCGTCGCAGTCGTCGTCGAGCCCATTGCAGACCTCGGGCGAGGAGGCCTTCGTCGTAAACGTGGACTGCGACGTTGCGGCGACGCAGGTCTGACACCCGTTCTTGGGGTTGGTCGCTCCGTCGACGTAGCACACGTTGCCGATCAGGCAGAAGGCCGGCTGCAGGACGTGACCGCAGCCCGTGACCGGATCGCAGGTCTCGCCGGTGCAGAACAGCCCGTCATCGCAGACCTTCGGATCGGCGATGTGCAGGACCTGGCCCGTCGCGTCGTCGCACAGGTCGAGGGTACACGCGATGTCGTCGTTCGTGGTCGGCCCGACGCCAGGCTGGCAGTCGAGCGTCGGATGGCACGACTCGTAGCCATTGCAGAACTTGCCGTCGTCGCACTTGCTGTCGTTGAGGATGTGCTTGAAGGCCTTGGTCCCCTCATCGCAGACGTCGTCGGTGCAGGGCACGCCGTCGTCACTTCCTGCCGGCGGCGTTCCGAGGACGCAGCCCTTGCCGACCTCGCAGCGCTCGGTGCCATTGCAGTAGCTCGCATCGACGCACAGCGCGTCATTGGGCACGTGCTCGCAGACGGCGTTGACGCCTTGCGCGATGCACGCGTCCTTCGTGCAGGCAAAGCCGTCGTCGCAGTCGGCCGCGACGTTGCAGCACGTGGCGCCGAGCGTGAGGTTCTTGCAGCGCCCGTAGACGCATGCGTCGGCCGTGCAGCTGTCGCCGTCGTCGCATTGCGCCTCGGCCGTGGCCCCGGTCGCGAGATCGCAGCACTTGCCGAGCGCCGTGGCGGGCACCGGCACGAAGGCGCACACGCCGTTGACGCACGTCTCGGCCGTGCACTGATTGCCGTCACCGCACTGCACGCTGATGGCGATCGGCGCGTTCGGATCGCAACAGGTGCCGCCCCCCGAGGGCGCGATGGGCGCATGCGTGCACAGGTGCGTGGCGACGTTGCAGGCGTCGAGCGTGCACGTGTTCTGATCGTCGCAGTCGGAGTCGGCCGAGCAGCAGCCCGCGCCCGAAGGGACATGCCGGCAGCTCCCGATGGCTCCCGGAATGACCTTGCCGCCGGAGGCCACGCAACCGTCCTGCGTACAGGCGTCCGTGTCATCGCAATGCGAGGCCGGACCGCCGATGGTGCAGCATCCGGCGATGCCGTACTGGCTGCACTTGCCGGTCTTGAGGTTGCACACGTCGTCGGTGCACGGGTCGGCGTCGTCGCAGGCGGTGTTTAGCGTACAGCAGCTTGGGATGGCGTCGTAGACACACGCCTTCTTGGCCACGTCGCACTGCGTGCCGGTGCACGGGTTGTCGTCGAGCGCGCAGTGGTTGATCTTGCCCGACTCGCCTACCTGACCGTCGCAGTACGCCGGGTCTGGATACGACAGGCAGTGGTAGTCCTTGCAGCTGTCGACGGTGTCCGGGAGCCCGTCGTCGCAGATGGCGTCGGTCGTGGCCTTGGGGTAGGTGTTCACCGAGCAGCAGCCCACGCCGCCCTTGAGCACCGGCGGCTTGCACACGTGCTTGGCCTCATCGCAGTCGACCGTCGCGCACGGGTCGGAGAGGGAGCCGCAGTCGCTGTCCACGTTGCAGCAGGTGCTCCCGAACTGCGCCACGTCCGGACCATGGCGGCACGTATTGCCGAGGCACAAGTCCATCGTGCAGGTGTCGGCGTCTCCGCACTGTCCGCTCTCCACGCAGCAGGTCGGCGGTGGTGTGACGGTAAACGTGCAGGCGTTGCCCTGGCAGGTCGGCACATGACAGGCCGTTGGCCGCACGCAGTCGGCGGCCTCGTTGCAGCAGCCTGCGACCGGCAGATGGCCGCACTCGTTCGCCTGGCAGACGTCCAGCGTGCACGGGTCGTCGGCAGGCTTCTCGTGACACTCCGGGGCCACGAGCGGCGAGTACACGTCGGTGTTGGCGCTGCCGGGTGTACCGAGATCGCCCGCCCCGCCGGGGATGGCCGCGCTCGAGGCCTTCCAGCTCTGGCCGAGATCGTTGTCCGCTTCGACGTTGGTCAGCGCGATGCTCGCTCCAGACGGGTTGGGGAAGTTGGGACCGCCGTCGTAGTGGACAGCGTCGTGCGTGGCTCCGGACTTGTCCTTGAGCAGGACGGAGTCCTCGCCGTTGTTCAGCGTGAAGCCCGTGCCGTACACCGCGCCACACGAGATGCCGCCGTTCTTGGCGGCGTCGCCGTTCTTGCACAGCACCAGCGCGCCCTTGGCGGGGACGAACAGCGGCCCGCCCGGCGAGAGGGTCACCTGCGTGCCGGTCGCGCCTTCCTCGGCGAGGATCCAGCCTCCGATATCCACGGGGGAGCCCGTCGTGTTGAACAGCTCGATCCACTCGCCATCGGCGTCCGCGACCGCCACCGGGTCGATCATCAGCTCGTGGATGACGATCGCGCTCTGCGGCTTGGTGGCGCAATAGCCCGAGTCCGGGACGTGCACACATTGGTTGGCCGTGCACCGATCCAGTGTGCTCGGGTCGAGGTCGTCGCACGCGTCGTCGCCCGCGCAGCAGCCCGTCTGCGCCGTCTTGACCTGAAAGACGCAGGAGTGCGCGACCGTGTCGCACTTGTCGTTGGTGCAGGCGTTGCCGTCGTTGCAGTCGGGGTCGGCGTTACAGCACGCGGTCATCCCGGGGAGCTGGAGCGGGTGACGGCAGACGTTGGCGACGCACAGGTCGGTCGTGCATGGGTCCGCGTCGTCGCACTGGTCGTGCTTGCCGGTCTCGCAGCAGGCGCCCTCGGCGTTCTGGACGGGGGCGTGGGTGCACGTCTCGGTGCCGCAGTCGCAGCCGTCCGTCGTACAGGACTTGCCGTCGTCGCACTGCGTCGTGACCGCGGTGCCCGCGGCGCAGTCGCAGCACGTCGGCTTCTGGGGGTCCTTCGTGTGCGAGCAGCCGTGGGTCGCCGCGTCACACAGGTCGATGGTGCACGCGTTCTTGTCGTCGCACGCCGGGTCCCCGTTGCCCTCGCAGCAGACGCCGGTCGGCGTGTCGATGGGCTGGTTGAGGCAGGTGTAGGTTCCGCACAGGCACAGGTCGGAGGTGCAGCTCTTGCCGTCGTTGCACTGGGACTCCCCGGCGTTCGCGGCGCCGCAGTCGCAGCAGCCTGGCTTGGCCGAGTCCGGGGTCGTCACGCAGGAGCCGCCCGTGCAGACGTTCTTGGTGCACGGGTTGCCGTCATTGCACTGGATGTCGAGCTGGCAGGCCGGCGAGCAGGTGTGGGACGTGAGGTTGCAGTGCTCGCCCGGCGCGCACTGGAACTCGCCACCGCAACACGTCGCGTCTGCCGCCGGGCCGAAGACGCATTGGCCTTCGGCGGAGCATGTCGGCGCATCACACACGAAGGCCGTCTCGCAGTCCGTGGCGCTCTGGCAGGGCTTGGGAACCGCGAACGCGGGGAGGACGCAGCGCGCTGCGGCCGAGGCCAACGGGTAGCCGGACGGGAGTGCGATGGCGACCGCCAGAGCGTGGCGACCCGGTCCGACGGCGATGGTGAGCTTGCCGGCGACCTTGGTCGTCCCGAGCGGTGTGTTGGCCTCGTCGTACCAGGCGAGCACGAACTGCCCCGAGGCGAGATCCGCCGCGACGTTGGTCGTCACGTCGACCGTCACCTGGGTGAGCTGTGGCGAGGTCGTGTCCGACCACACGCACGTGATCGCCGGGCCGCTCGCCTCCGCCGTCACCGTCGACAGCGTCGAGACGGGCGCGCCCGCGTCGGGGCTCGGGTCGACCGCGCACGCAGCGGCGGAGAGGCCCAACGCCAGCATCGCCGTGCGCAGCCAGCGCCCGGCCCTCACTTCGAACGCGCCCCGAAGGGCGACTGCAACGGGAACCTGCGGCATGGGCCAACTCCTCGGGATGAGCGCGGCTCGAACGGAGTGCCCACCGGGGCTCCGGGCGAGACCACGCCGGACAGCGAGTATACGTAAGCCGCGCGCGCGCCGGAAGCAGCTTCGGGGCTCGACCGCACGATCTTGTCAGCCGAGGCCCTTGAGGCCGGGCCCCGGCATCCGTATCCTCGCCGCAATGCGGCCCACTTCGACACACCTGCGAATTTCGTCGATGCTCCTCGCCCTCTCCTGGCTCGGTGCCTCCTGCGCCACGGAGGCGACCCCCACGAGCGACCCGGCGCGCTGGCAGCGCGTGTCCCCGAAGCCGCTCGCGGGCGCGGTGATCTCGATTTGGGGAGCCAGTGAGCGTGACCTGTGGGCCGTAGGCGGGGACGTCCCGAGCGTGGATCCCGATGGACCGATGGTCCTCCGCTTCGACGGCGCGCTCTGGAAGCGTGAGAAGGTCGGCTCACCCGGCGCGCTCTGGTGGGTGCACGGCTTCCCGAGCGGGCCGGTCTTCCTCGCCGGCGCCGGCGGGCGGATCCTCAAGTGGGAGCCGGGCAGCGGGACGTTTACGCCCATGCCTACGCCGAGCGGGGCGACGGTCTTTGGCCTCTGGGGCGCGTCACCGACGGACCTGTGGGCCGTGGGCGGCGCCAACTCCGGGACCGGCGCGGCCTTCGTCTGGCACTCGGACGGTGTGAGCTGGAAGGTGCAGGGCGGCCTGCCAGCCGAGCTCGCGGAGCAGGCCGCTTGGTGGAAGGTGCACGGGTGCGGGCCAAACGACGTCTGGTTCGTCGGCTCCGGCATCGCCAACAAGAACTTCGGCGCCACGATGCATTGGGACGGGACCGCGATGACGTTCGTCAACACCGGCCAGGGCGAGCCGCTGTTCACGGTGCACAACACCTGCGGCAAGACGCGGCTCACCGCGGCCGTGGGTGGCGGCTCCAACGGCCTGATCTTCGAGAACACCGGGTCGGGCTGGAAGAGCGTCGGACCCAAGGGCGCGCCGGGGTTTGTCGGAGTTTTCCTACAAGAGTCGAATATGTCCCAGGGCGGTGTCGTCGGGATCGCGACAGCACAATTTGGCGGCGTCGCATTCCGTGACCCCACGACCGGCCAATGGAGCGACCACAGTGAATCGATGTACAAGGCCTTGGGCGACGACGCGGCGCCATCCAACGAGACGTTGCACGCGGGGTACATCGACCCGACGGGTGCCCGCTGGATCGTGGGCGGCGACATCACTGTCGAACCGCTAAAGGGCGGTCTCGTGCTACGTTACGCGACGTCTGTCGTACCAAGCCTACTTGCAAAGTGAGCACACTGCGGCGTAGGCTTCGCCCGATGCAATCGCCCGCGACTCTGCTCGCGGTGGAGGAGACCCAACATGCACTTTGGTGACAAGCTACAATCGGCACTCGGGTGCCTTGCCCTGGCGTCCGGGCTCATCACGGCGGGTGGCGCCGCGCTCGGCTGCGCGGCCGAGGAGTCCGAGACCGCCAAGACGACGAACGGCAAGCAAACGGCGACCCTGCCACCGCCTTGCTCGGGGTCCGGCATCGCGTGCCGCTACGCGGGGACACAAATCGGTGGGCTGTCCGTCGATGGCGACAAGGCCCTGCTCACCCGGTTCTACTGGCCCGTGGATCTCCACTTCGGCAAGAACGGCGTGCCGTACCTCATCGACTGGAACAACCACAAGATCCGCGAGGTCGCCGAGGGCGACGCCATCGAGACGATCATCGGCACGGAGCTCCCGGGAGACGGCGCTGACCTCAAGGCGCCCATCAAGGGCGTCGACTGCGCCGTGAACCATCCCACGCAGCTGCTCAATGCGCCAGACGGTGCCATCTATATCGCCGCGTGGCACAACCACAAGATCCGCCGCTGGGACCCTGCGACGGGCATGATTCAGACCATCTACGGCAGTGGTCCGGGCTTTGCTGGGGACGGCGGCAGCGGCAAGTCGGCCAAGTTCAACCAGCCCAAGGCCCTGGCGCTCTCGAAGGGCGGCGACCTCTTTGTGTCCGACCAGCGCAACTTCCGCGTGCGCAAGTTCACGCCCGATGGCAAGACCTCGACGGTCGTTGGCAAGGGCACGAAGGGCTATTCGGGTGATGGCGGAAAGCCCCTTGAGGCGGAGCTCAACTTCGAGGCCGGCGGCAATCCGGAGCCCTCCGGTGGACTGGTCGTCGACGCGTCCGATCGGCTCTACATCGCAGACTCCGAGAATCACCGGATTCGGCGCGTGGACTTCGCCACAGACCTCATCGAGACCATCGCCGGCACCGGCGAGGGCGGCTACTCCGGTGACGGCGCCGCAGCGACGGCAGCCAAGCTCAACAAGCCGCGCGACCTGGAGATCGGGCCTGATGGCCACCTCTATCTCGCCGATACGGAGAACCACCGCATCCGCGCCATCGACCTGACCTCGGGCATCATCCGGACGGTCGTCGGCTCGGGCGTCGAGGGCAGCGACGGTGAAGGCAAGCCCGCGGCTGAGATTCAGCTCCGGCGGCCGTTCGGCCTCGCGTTCGACGCGAAGGGCAACCTCTACGTGGCCGACACGTTCAACAACCGCTTCCTGGTCATCGCGAAGTAAGGAGAGGCCTCATATGAACCACACCATCAAGCTCATCGTGGCCACCGGGGCTGCCGCGGTCGTCGGCTGCGCTGCCGAGAAGTCCACTCCGGCCCCGACGCAGTGCACTCCGGCGCCGGGTACGATCTGCACCGTCGTCGGCAACGGCGATCCGGCGTTCTACGGCGACAACAAGAGCGCCCTCGAGGCCGCCATCTATCAGCCGGTCGACATTCTCTCGCACAAGGACGGCGCCATGTACGTCGTTGACTGGTCCAACCACAAGATCCGCCAGATCGACAAGGCCGGCATCATCACCACGGTCGGTGGCATCGACGGCCTGGGCGACGGGCCCGATGGCCCCGCGCTCAAGCACCACTTCAATCACCCGACGCACCTCACCTTCGACTCGGTGGACAACATCGTCATCTCCGCGTGGCACAACAGCAAGATGAAGCTCCTGGACCTCAAGGCGGGCACCATCAAGGACTTCTGTGGGACGGGCAAGCGCGCCTACGCGGGAGACGGGGGACCGGCGGTCAAGGCCGACCTGGATTTGCCGTCGTCTGCGGCCTACGACAAGGCGGGGAACCTCTTGTTCACCGATCAGGCCAATCACCTGATTCGGCGCATCAAGCAAGACGGGACCATCGAGAGCGTCGCGGGCCAGTGTATCGTCGAGCAGGCGATGACGCCCGAAGGCAAAGACTGGGGCGCGACGAAGTGCGCCGAGGGTGAGGTCCCCAAGAAGTGCAGTGACTTCAACGGTCCCGACGGCAAGCCCATCGCCAGCCAGAAGCGATTCTGCGGCAACGTGACCGACCCAGCGATGGTCAACCCCATCTGTCAGGCCCTGTGCACGGCGGGCTTCAAGGGCGACGGCGGGCCGGCGACCGAGGCGCGCTTTGCCCAACCAACGTCGCAGTCGGCCGATCCGGGCGGACGGATGGTGCTCGACGCCAACGACAACATCCTCGTGGCCGACACGCTCAACCACCGCATTCGCCGGATCGACGCCAAGACGAACATCGTGACGACGGTCGCAGGCAAGGGCCAGTTTGGTGTCACCGGGGGCAGCTACTCGGGAGATGGCGGAAAGGCCACCGACGCCGATCTCAACTACCCCACGGATCTGGAGGTCGCGAAGGATGGCACGTTGTTCATTGCGGACACGTACAACCACTGTATTCGCAAGGTTGGGACCGATGGCGTGATTACAACCTTTGCGGGCCAGTGCGGCAAGAAGGGTGACGAGGGCGATGGCGGCAAGCCCACCGACGCGCGGATCAATCGTCCCTACGGGATCGCGTTGACGAAGGCGGGGGACCTGCTCATCGCCGACACCAACAATCACCGCATCCGCATGATCAAGGGCGCCGCCGCCCCGTGACCGTCCGCCTCCCGGTCGCTGCCGGGCTCGCCGTCATGGCGTTGCTCGGCTGCGCAGACCGGGAGGAGCCTCCCGCCTGCACTCCCTCCAAAGGCACGATCTGCACTGTCGTTGGCAATGGCGATCCGGCCTTCTATGGCGACGGTGGGAGGGCCCTCCGTGCTGCGCTCTATCAGCCGCTCGAGGTCCTCCCGGGCCCCGAGGGCCTGCTGTTCGTCCTGGACTGGTCCAACCACCGGGTCCGACAGGTCGACGGGCACGGGACCATCACGACGATAGCGGGCACCGACGGGCTGGGCGATGGACCCGACGGTCCGGCGCTGACGCATCACCTCAATCATCCGGTCGGGCTCGCGCTCGACGCGGCCGGTGACCTGATGGTCGCTGCGTGGCACAACAGCAAGATCAAGCGGCTCAAACGCTCGGAGGGATTGCTCCTGGACTTCTGCGGGAGTGGCCGGCGTGCCTACTTCGGGGACGGGCGACCGGCACGCGAGGCTGACCTGGACCTGCCATCCTCGCTCGCCTACGACCGGCAGGGGCGGCTCGTGTTCGCGGAGCAGGGCAACCACGTCATTCGGCGGATTCGGCTCGACGGCACGCTCGAGACGATCGCGGGGCAGTGCATCGTCGAGCAGTCGCTGACTCCTGATGGCGAGGGACTCGGTGCTGCACACTGCGAGGCCGCCGAGGTGCCGCGCCGCTGCTCGGACGGCCTGGACGCGGCGGGAAGGCCCATCGCCAGCGACAAGCGCTACTGCGGGACCGTGGCGCCAAAGGACGTGTCGAGCGTATGCGAGAATCCGTGTAGTGCGGCATTTGGTGGGGACGGCGGCCCGGCGACGTCGGCGCGCATCGCCTCGAGCTCGGCCGATCCGGGCGACCGGTTCGTGCTCGATCATGACGATCACAT
The DNA here is from genome assembly GCA_005776585.1 of Pseudomonadota bacterium. Classification (GTDB taxonomy): domain Bacteria; phylum Myxococcota_A; class UBA9042; genus SXOX01. Next base: position 88,938 of record SXOX01000045.1, read on the forward strand.
CTTCCTCGCGGATACTGGCAATAGTCGTATTCGTCGTATCGACGCTAGGTCAGGTGTCATCACCACGGTGGCGGGGCGCGGTGACGTGCGGATGGCCTCCGGGGGGTACTCCGGTGATGGCGGGCCCGCGACCGACGCCGACCTCAACTTTCCTAGCGATGTGGCCGTCGCGCACGACGGAACGATCTTCATCGCCGACACCTACAACCATTGCGTGCGGCGCGTGGATCCGCAGGGGGTCATCTCGACGTTCGCGGGTCGGTGTCGAGTGCGGGGCGACACAGGGGACGGCGGACCGCCCAGTGAGGCGCTGCTCAAGAAGCCCTATGGCGTCGCGCTCGCTGCCAACGGAGACCTGTACATCGCCGATACCAACAATCACCGCATCCGGGTGGTCCTAGGCGCTGCGACGCCGTAACCCGGTGCGGGCAGCCCACAGGAGCGCCAGGAGCGTGCTCGCGAGGCCCAGCGGGCCCTCCTGCGATTGGTGAGCTGCGCCACAGCCCGACGCTGCGCTCCCGTTGGCGGCCGCGGTCGTCACCAGCGGTGGCTCGGCGATCGTGGCTGGCTCCGTCGCCCCAGCGGATGCCGGCTCAGCGCCAGCTTCTGGAGTCGGCTCCGGAGTGGCCTCCGTCGCGACCTCCGCCGTCGCCGCTGGGACCAGCGTCTTCAGCAGGGCTCCCGGGTCGACGATGCCATAGCCGTAGGTGTCGTGATGACCCTTGGCGTCGCGGGTCACGAGCGGGGAGGGCAGGGCGGTCGTGACGAGCAGCTCGCGCAGCGCTTTGGCCGTCAGGCTGGGATCGACGCTCACCGCCCACGCCGCGAGGCCCGCGACCACCGGCGCGGCCGCGGAGGTGCCGCCAAAGGTCTTCGTGATGCCGTCTCCGGGGGCGAGGCTCACGGTCGCCGAGGGTGCAGAGATGTCGACCGTCGCCCCTCGATTGGTGTAGGCCGTTGGGTAGCCGTACGAGTCCACGGCGGAGACGCACAAGACGTCGTCGAGCGCCTCGATCTCGTCGTCCAGCAGCACGCGGTCGTCGTTGCCCGCGGCGAATATGACCAGCGCGCCCTTGCCGCCGCGCGTCTCCGTTGCGGCGCGGTGGATGACGGCTGCGAGCGTCGGCGGCGCGGGGACATGCTTGCTGAAGCCCCACGAGTTGTTGATGACGGCGACGTCGGCGGCGATTGCGTGCTCGAACGCGCGGACGTCGTCGGAGAGCGCAGTTTGCGTGTCGGAGATGAGCCGAATCGGCACGAGCGTGCACGCCGCGCAGAGGCCGACGATGCCGACGCCGTTGTTGGCGCGCGCGGCGACGATGCCGCTCACGGCCGTCCCATGGAGGTCGCAGATGCCGGTCTGGCCGCTCGGACAGTCGTCGCCGGGCACAGGCGATGGGTCGTCGTCGTGGCCGAGCGCGTCATAGGGGCTGAAGACCGCGAGCGTGAGGTCCTGGCAGCCGATGTCGATGCCCGAGTCGATGACCGCGACCCGCGTCTTGGGATCACCCAGAGTCACGGCGAAGAGCGCGGGCATCCCGAGCGATTCGAGGTACCATTGGCTCGCATACTCTGGATCGTTAAACGCGTGACGACGGTGAGGTAACAACACGTCGGGCTCGGCCGCGGCGACCTCGGGTCGCACGGCCCAAGCGCGCGCGTCGGTCACGGGGTCGGTCGAAGGGAGCCGCCAGGAGCGCCCGCCCAAGGATGTCCCGCGCGACCGCAGCTCGACGGGTGGCTCGACGCGCGCCTCCAGCACGATGACGATGGCCGGGAGGGCAGGGAGCGGCGGAGTCGGCGCAGCCAGCGAGACCAAAAACATGAGTTGCGGGAGCATGGCCGCCTAGGTTACCTACGCGCGGACTCGGGAGCTAACTCAGGTGAGGCACATGACACGTTGGATCACGAAAAGCGCGTTCTCCGGAATCATCGCAGGGGCCGTCTGCCTGGGCTGTAGCAGCGGCGGCGGGAGCACGGCGACGAGCGACACGGTGGTGGCGACAGTCGACGTCGCCTCGGTCGACACGGCGGCTGTCGAGGTGGGCACGCCCGTTACGGATGCGGTCGTCGTCGACTCGGGACTGCCGTCTGCGGAGGTGACACCCGACACGGGGCCAGACACCGCCGCGCCGGCCTCCTGCAAGGCGAAGCCCCCGCCATGCGTCGACGCGATGATCCTCGACTTGTCGCTGCATGCCGACAAGAAGAGCACGGGCGCAGTCACGACCACGAAGGAGGGCGATGACTTCGTCACCGTCATCGACGCCACCGCCGGCGGCTTCAACCAGTCGAGCAAGAACCCGTGGGTCTACGTCGCGTTCACGAGTGAGGGGGCCAAGCGGGTCGAGCTCGACGACGAGAGCGCGCTGGAGTCCATGGACTGGGACCTCTCACTGCGCCGGTTCATCCTTCGGCTCAACGGCGGGGACTCGGGCCCCTCCTGTGTCGGCGCCGTCAGCTTCCTGGAGAAGACGTACGCGGACCTCACGAGCGTGCCCGCGGGCCTCAAGTACAAGCTCGACGACTACTACACCGACAGCTGCTCCATCGTGAACGACTCCTCGGGCCTTCCGGGCTCGCCACAGGTCGCGCTGGCGCCGTGGTGGTCCTACCCGGGCTGCGTGTCCACGACGCAGGTGCCTCACCTCGTGCGTCTGGGCGACGGACGCGTCATCAAGCTGCTCGTCGAGCAGTACTACAAGGACGCCGCGCACCAGAAGGCCTGCGACACGACACAGGCTGCGCCCGCGGGTGCGGTGGCCGCCGTGTTCACCTTGCGTTGGCGGTTCATGCCGTGAGCCCGCGTCTCGTCCTCCTGCTCTGCTTCTCGGCATGCGTCGCGACGGCGGGGCGACCCGACGCCGGGACGGACCTGTTCAACTATTCGTCGACCGACGTGCTGAAGTCCGTCGATGGCCCGACGGGTGCCGTGCGGGTGCACTACAGCGTGTCCGGTCCCAACGTCACGCTGCTCATCGACAGCGATGGCTCGGGCGTGCCCGACTTTGCCGAGCTCGTTGCAGCGACCGCCGAGGAGGTGCTGGCTCTCTTCGAGAAGGCCGGCTTCGAGCGCCCGCTCTCGGAGGCCCTTGTCGGCCTCGGCGATCTGGGGGGCAGCCCCGCGTTCGACTTCTATCTACTCGACTACGGTGGCGGCGCCGATGGCCAATACGCCTCGGACGGGTGCAAGCAAGGCGTCTGTGCGGGACACATGGTCATGGAGAACGATTTCAAGGGCTATGGCTACTCGTCTCTGAAGGAGGCCGTGAAGGTGCTCACCTCGCACGAGCTGTTCCATGCGGTGCAGGCCGCCTACGTGCCGAACCTGCCGGTCTGGGTCTCGGAGGGCACGGCGACTTGGGCCGAGCGCCTCTTCGAGCCGGACGTGGCCGACTTCCTCGCGTTCTCGAATGCGTACCTCGCCGACACCGGCCGCTCGCTCGACCGCCCTCCGACCGGCCCGGTGCCTGCCTTCGCGTACGGCACGTGCCTGTTCTGGGAGTTCTTGAGCCAGCGCCATGGAAACGCAGTCGTGCGCTCGGTGCTCGAAGCTTCGGTCAAGAACGACGGCGTCGACGCCGTCACGGTCGCGCTCGTCGCCAGCAAGACCACGCTGTCCGAGGAGTGGCTGGCCTTCGTCGCGGCCAACCTTGCGACGGGCACGCGCGCCGGCAAGACCGCCGTCTATCCGTTTGCGGCCAAGCTCGCGGGCGTTACCGCCACGGCCACGGGCAGCAGCTTGGAGCGCACTGATCGGTTCTACCCCCTCGCCGCATCGTACTACGTCGTTGAGCACGGCGGCGGCGCGCTGGGTTTCGCGAGTGACGACGACGCGACCGGCCTCGTCTTCTCGCTCGCGCCCATCGAGTCCGGCAAGGTCGGCGCCGTGCTCCAGAGCTGGTCGCCCACGACGCCCGCGCTCGTCGCGCTCGGCGACCGACCTGCCGGGAACTACTGGCTGTGGGGCACCTATCCCGAGCAGGCCGCCAACAGTCGCCGAATCCACTTCTGCGTCGGCCCACCGGTCGCTCTCGCTCCGTGTGCTCCGCCCGTGACGCCCGAGCCGGTCGTGGCAATCGCCGAACCCGACCCGACGACGCCCGAGCCGGTGCCGCCCGAGCCTCAGGTCAGCGCCGAGCCCGTTGACTCTGCGGCGTCCAATTCGTCGGGTGGAGCCTGTGGCGTTGGCGGTCACGGCGGAGGGCTCCCGGGGCTCCTCTCCGTCGCCCTCATTGCGTGGCTCCGTCGCCGTCGCGCGTTGGCCGCTTGAGCTTTGCCGGGGAGGCGTGCGATCGTGACGCTCATGTCAACGCCAGCACCTCTCGTTCTTGTGACTCTGACTGGCGCCCTCGGGACGCTCGGCTGCAACCAGGTCACGTCGACGGACAACGCAACGCAGGCCATCGTTCCCGCGGACTACAAGTCGACCTTCACGGAAGTGCGCGGCTGCCGCAAGACCGGTGTCGGCCACGAAGGGGACTTGTTCATCCGCGTCCTCGCCGGTCCGTCGGCCAAGGCGCCCTACACCGAGCGCAAGGTGCCCTTCCCTGAGGGCGCGGTCGTGGTCAAGGAGCAGTTCGACGACGAGAAGTGCCAGACGCTCGTCCAGTTGACGGCCATGCGCAAAGAGGCCAAGGGCTATGACCCCACCGCGTCAGACTGGCATTGGCAGACGCTCGGTGCCGATCGGGCGGTGAAGCTCGACGGCAAGGTCAAGCGATGCATCGGCTGCCACGCCGACGCGGCCGGTGAGTGCAACGGCGGCTACGACTTGACCTGTACAGCGCCTTAGCGGGCTCAGCTCAGCGCGATCTGGCTGCCGTACTTGGCGAGCCACGCGTCGAAGGTCATGAGCCCCGGATACAAGGAACGGCAGCGGGCGAGATCGCGCATGGCGCAGAACTCAGTCTCGAAGTCCGCCTTGAACTGGAACATGTTGCCGAGATCATCGGCCCCGGGGAACCCAAAGCTGCGATAGACGTCGGCGGGCACGCCGTTGTAGTCCACCGCGACGCCGAGACGCTCGCTCATGCGCTGCGCCATCTGCGTGCCCGTGAGGTGCTCGCCCGCGACGCCGACCTTCTGGCCGAGGTAGGTGTCTCCCGCCTGAAAGACCCCGAAGGCGCAGCGGCCGACGTCCTCCGCGGCGATACCTGGGAGCTTCTTGTCGCCCATGGGCAGCGTGAACGCATAGCGGCCGTCCGGGCCCGCCTTGGGTCCCATGCCGAAGTGGATGAGGTTGTCCCAGTAAAACGACGTGAGCAGGAACGTGGTGGGCACACCGAGCTCGGTGAAGACGGCGTCCGCCTCGGCCTTGGCGTCGAAGTGTGGCACCTTGTAGCGCTCGTGCAGCGTGGGCATGCGCGTGTCGCTCAGCGGGATGAAGGTGCGGGTGTCCTCGAAGGTCGACCAGATGGCGTGCTTGACGCCGGCGGCCTTGGCCGCACGCGCCGCGTTGCCGCCTTGCGTGGTCTCTTTGATGGGCGAAAAGTGCTCCCAGAAGTTGGTCACGAAGTAGGCCCCGTGCGCGCCCTCAAGCGCGCGCGCGAGGGTGCCGACGTCGTCCAGGTCTCCGGAGACGACCTCGACGCCTTGCGCGGCCAGGGCCTGCGCCTTGGGTGAGCTCACGTTGCGCGTGATGGCGCGGGCCGCGAATTGGCCGGAGGTGTCCGCCAAGAGGCCACGAATGACGCCGCCTCCCTGCGCGCCTGTGGCTCCAACGACGGCGATGATCTTCTTGTCGGACATGATTCAGCTCCAGTGATGTTGGGTCGTGACGACCCGGCTGGCACAGGGCGGTGTCGAGACCGCGCCACCGGGTGCGAAGGGATAGGCGGGAGTCCGGTCCATGACAAGGGCCGAACGCAGATTAGTCGACCGCCTGGAGGTTGAAGCAGGCATGGCGCCACTCGGGGCGCGACGAGACGACCGAGACGTCTACGTCCGCGACGCCCTCCTCGGTGTCGACCTCGATGCCTTGGAGGCTGCCGTTGCCGCTCTGTTTGAAGCTCACCGGGGCGTTGTCCCCCACCGTGATGGAGAGCGTCACCTCGCTCGTGCCCTGGCTGGAGTCGAGCAGGCCGAAGAAGCCCGAGAGCCGCCGCCTGAGCGGGACGTCCTTGAAGCGCAGGTGCTTTTCGCCCGCGGGGCTCGGGTGGAGGTAGATGCAGTAGCGGCTGTCGTAGGTGAAGCTGTAGAGCCCGCGATCGATGCGGTCCCAGGGCTCGGTGCATCGCCAGCCGGGGCCGGTATCGGACTGACGGCACGGCACCGTCGTGTCGTTTCCGAGCTCGACGACCTTCTCGGCCTCCTTGACGTGCCGGTCGAAGGTGTACACGCGCTCCCGGGCACGGACGAAGCCAAAGACGACGAGCAGCGCGGGCACCGCGACGAAGGTGACCCAGGTGATACGCGTGCCGATGCGACGCAGGCGTACGCCGGGCTCGAGCCGAGCGCGGACGCGATCGAGCCACCAATCGCGGCGGCGGCCGAGTCGTCCGAGCGGCATGCTGCCCAGGACGAGGGCGACCAGCCCGAGCCACGATACCGCGCTGAGCCAGAAGCCGAGCACGTCGCCTCGCGTGTCCTCGAACTTGAGCACGACCGCGCCGTCGCCTGGGACCTCGACGCTCATGAACGCCGGGTAGAGGCTCGCGGCGTGGAGCGCGACGCGCTCGATCGGCAGCGTGGACGCGGCGCCGTCATCTGGCGTGTACGTGACGGTCCAGTTCGGGTAGTCCGCGCGATGGATCCGCACCCGGCACGGGCCATCCGACTCCGTGACGCTGAAGACCAGCGTCTCGTCGCCGATGGCCTCTTCGGTCACCGTGCACCGACCCATGGCCGAGACCCGGCGCGGCTCGGCGTCGCGCAGGCCCTCGACGACGTAGACCTTGAGGTTTCCGAAGGTCTCCAGCAGCTTCAGATCCTTTCGACCGTCGCCGAAGTTGCCCATCGCGAGCACGTAGCGGACGCCCACGGCCTCGAGCGTGGCCGCGTCGCGCTGGCCGTCGAAGAAGTAGACGTAGGTATGGGCCGGCACGTAGCCACCGGAGTACACGGGCCGGCCGGTGAGCACCGGCAGGAGCGAGAACACGTGGTCGTAGGGGTTGCCAAACGCGCCGATGCGGCTCCAGGGCGCGTCCGACAGGCGCTCGTTGAGGTAGGCCACGGCGGCCTGGAAGTCCCCCCACCAGGGCACGTCGGCGCGCGTGACCAGACTCTCGTCTTTGACCGTGTGGTTCTCGCGGAAGTAGCTCTTCACGTCCGAGAGGAATGGCACCATCAGTCCGACCGGCAGCGCGATGGCCAATGCGCCGCGCAGTCGCTCGTTGCGCGGGCCGTGGCGCAGGGCCAAGAGCGTTGGCCACATCAGCCGCCACAGCTCGTGTGTCGCGTAGCCCGCCACGACGTAGCAGAGCACGCGGATGATCCCCAGGAAGCGCGGGTACTGAATCGACGCCAGCGGCGGCAGGATATCGAACAGGCGGAGCTGATACAGCACCGTGGTCGAGGCGAGCAGCGCCATGGTGGCGCCGAGCACGACCACCATGAGCACACCATACTGTCGGCGCGCGATGGCGAAGCCGAGGCCCACGACCGAGAGGCCCATGACCAGCCGCCACTCCGTGCCGAGCAGGTTGAGCTGCGCCACGGGGGCGAGCACCTCGCCGAGGTCGAGCCACGTCTCGCCGAGCTTCTGCGAGTAGCTGCTCTTGGTGATGAAGGGGATGAGCCACGAGGCGCAGAGGCCAACGGCCAGCACGAGGGCCCCGGCAGCGCGCAGGATCGGTCGCGTCGCCTCGCGACCGCGCTCCAAGACGACGTAGCCGACGAGCACCGGACCCGCGAGGCCGAGCACGATGAGGCTCATCGGGTGGCCGACGAGCGAGGCAGCGATCCAGAGCGACGAGGCGACGAGCCGGCGCGCGCCGCCATGCAGCAGGTAGCCGCGCGCGACCGACAGCGCGATCAACGTGAGCGCTGCGCCCAACGCAAACGGCCAGACGCCCATCTCGAGGATCCAGAACCAACCGAGGTCGTACCAGCTGCCCTTGGTCAGTGCGAGGCAGAGGCCGGCGACGAGGCCCGCGGTTCGACCGACGAACGCTCGGCCAAAGACGTAGGCCGACATTGGCACGAGCACGAGCAGGGCCCACATCGCGAGGCCGTAGGTCGCGCCCCAGGTGAGGCGACCAAAGGTGAGCCACCGGAAGAGGCAGACCCAAAGGCTCCCGCCAGGTCCGTAGAGGTCGTTGGCCGGGTAGCCGGCAAACCACAGGTCCGACCAGCCGCGCAGCTCGCCGCGTGGGATGAGCACGTCGCTCGTGAGCCACGCGTTGAACAGATGCGCCGGATGGTCGTGGCTGACGGGGAAGTCGCCCGAGAGCAGCTTCCGGAAGTAGATCGTGACGATGGTGACGATGAGCGCCGGTCCCACGATCTCGCCCCACGGCCACCGGCGGAGGGCGGTCATCAGGCGTTTGAGTCGGGGGAGGGCCACCACGGACGGCGCAGGCTAGCCGAAGGGCGCGGCGCGGTCGAGAGCAGCCGCTCGAGATGGCAGAGCGCGTTGGCCCTCGAGCGTCCCGTTCCGGTTCATGGGGCTCACCGTCTCGGCCTCGACGACGATGTGGCCCTGGGGTTGCGCCAGAAGAGGACCGGTTCACCTGGGCGCACGCGCGAAGTTCAGGAAGAGGCGACCGCGCGCCGAACGGACGTGTTCGGGATTACGGGTCACCCACGCCGGGTCACGGTGCGGTAAGGACAGCTAGCCCGGCGACGGTCTCGCCCGCCATCAGCGCCTTCATCGCGGCGGTCGGCGGCGCGGGGTTCTCGATCATCCTCACCACTGCCTCGAACGACTCAGGGGTCAGGACGATGCGGGGCGGCACGACCAGCTCCACGGGAACTCCTCGTCCGCAACGGGTTCGTCGGTGGGATTCTCGCTCACGGGCTGAAGAACTCGGGCTCGTTCACGAGGGCCTTGTCGAACGTGGCGACCCGGTCGCAACCGGCGGCCGTCGCAACCTCTCGGATGACGTAGTCGGCGAAGTCGCCCTTGCCCCCGGCGAAGACGTCCACGGCTCGGCGCACGCCGTCCTTCTCCCGGATCTCCAGCTCCTTCGCCTGCAAGAGCGCCCGCAGGGTCTTCACCAGTTCGTCCTTCGAGAGCTTGTAGACCCGGGCGAGCACCCACACGACTTCACAGAGGACGACCTCGCTGACGAACACGGGCTCGTTCTTGGTCACGGCGTCCTGGATGAGGCGGACGGTGCGCTCGGTCTGCGCGTCGTCGTCCTCGACGATGAAGCGCACGAGGACGTTCGTGTCGAGGGCGATCACGAGTGGGCTTCGGCCACCGCCTCGGCGACGGCCTCGTTCATCTCCTCGACGGTGACGCCCTTGCGCTTGCCCTTGAGCATCCCCTTCAAGCTCATCAGGCTCACCGTCTCGGGCTCCACGATGACCTGGCCCTGGGGGTTTCTCCAGAAGAGCACCCGGTCACCGGGGTGAACGCCGAGGCTGTCCCGGATCTCCTTGGGGAGGGTGATCTGGCCTTTGCTGGTCACGGTGGCGGTCGGCATTCCTTACCTCGATGGCCAAGTCCTTGCTCATCGTAAGGCGCCAAAGAGGAGGCGTCAACCGGGGGGTGGGAAACGGTATCCAGCCCAACCCGGTGATCCGGCGTGGGAAACGAAATCCAGGATATCGTTTCCCAGCCGGTTTTACGGTGTCTAAGTTGTTGAAATCATTGATGAAAAGTGGAGGCGCCGGGAGTCGAACCCGGGTCCGAAATGCTTCGAGTCGAAGCCTCTACGTGTGTAGGCCGCTGGTTGTACCTTCCTGGGCGGCCCATCGGCCGCGCCGCATCCAGGCAGGAGCTCGTCAATCTCGTCGCCGACAGAGAGAGCCACGCTCGCTCGGCAACCAGCCTGCTGTTTGCGCTACGGGACCGCAGGCGTTTCCCGTAACGGGCTCATGGTGTTTTAGGCCGCGAGCGCGAGGTTGTGTTCAACGTTGTCGTTGGCACTTGTGGTTTTCCGTTTGCTAACGGGGGCCGGACCCCCGACACGCCACTTGGACCGTATTCACTCCGTCGAAACCGTTTCGCCCCCATGTCAAAGACCGCGCGGCAACGCTAGCGCTCCCGACCGCCCACCGCAAGGCTACCGATGCGCTTTCATCGCACGATCGATGTCGCGCTTGGCCTCTCGGTCGGCGATGGCGTCGCGCTTGTCGTGCTGCCGCTTGCCACGCCCGAGTCCGATCTCGACCTTGACGTGCGCGCCGCGCCAGTAGAGCCGCAGCGGCACGATGGTGAAGCCGCGCTCGACGTTCTTGGTTGTGAGCTTCTCGAGCTCGTGCTTGTGCAGCAGCAGCTTCCGGTCGCGCTTGGGGACGTGTCCGTTGTAGCTGGCCGCCTGGTACTCCGAGACGTGCATCCCGATGAGCCACAGGCCCTCACCGACGGGCTTGCAGAACGCGCCGTCGAGCGACGCGTGGCCGGCGCGCATGCTCTTGACCTCACTGCCGGTCAGCATGAGGCCGGCCTCCCAGGTGTCGGAGATGTCGTACTCGAACCGCGCCTTCTTGTTCTGCGCGATGAGCTTGGTGACGTGGCCTTTGTCGCTCGATGCCATGGTCTGGAAACGGTAGTCGCCGCGACCGCCGCGCGCAACCGTTGACCGCGCTCCCTTCACGTGCCTACGCTCCGCGCGGATGTCCGACTGGCCCCCGCCCTCGCCCAACCTGCTCGACCCGCTCCGAGCGCTGGCCTCCAACGCCGCGCGCAAGGCCGCCGACGTGCGCGACGCGGTGCTCGCCACGATGCGCGATCCGGACCTCCAACGTCGCCTGGAGCTTCTCAGCCACCAGAGCCTCAACGACTTCGGCTTCGACCCCTTCGGCTACTCGCCGGCCTACGTGCGCGAGCTCCTGCCGTACATGGCGGTGCTCTACCGCAACTACTTTCGCGCGCGGGTCCATGGCATTGACCACGTCCCGCCGCAGGGGCGCGTCATGCTGGTCGCCAACCACTCCGGCCAGCTCCCGTTCGACGGCGCCATGATCGGCCTCTCGCTCCTGCTCGACCGCGAGCCGCCGCGCATGACGCGCGCCATGGTCGAGAAGTGGGTGCCGACCATCCCGTTCGCGTCAGTCTTCATGGCGCGCTGCGGCCAGGTCGTCGGCACCCCCGACAACTGCCGCGCGCTGCTGCGCCAGGAAGAGGCCATCCTCGTCTTCCCGGAAGGCGCGGCCGGCATCTCCAAGACCTTCGACCATCGCTACCAGCTCCAGAGCTTCGGCATGGGCTTCATGCGCCTGGCGCTCGAGACGCGCACGCCGATCGTGCCCGTCGCCGTCATCGGGGCCGAGGAGCAGGCGCCGTCGCTCTACAACTGGCAGGCCATGGCCCGCCTGCTCGGCACGCCTGCGGTGCCCATCACGCCCACGTTCCCGTGGCTCGGTCCGTTGGGCCTGCTCCCGCTGCCGGTGCGCTACCACCTGCACTTCGGCGAGCCGCTCTCGTTTCAGGGTGACCACGACGACGACGACCTGGCCATCGGCAAGCACGTCAAGGTCGTCAAGACGGCGCTGCGGGGGCTCATCGAGCGCGGCCTGTCGCAGCGCACGGGGATCTTCGTGTGACCGCCGAGCAGCACACACGCCGGGTCGTGATCACCGGCATCTCGGGTCGCCTCGGTCGGCTGCTGGCGCTCGATCTCCACCGCGAGCACGCGGTCGTCGGCATCGATCGTCGCCCGTTCGAGGGCGCGCCCAGCGACGTCACGCTCCACCAGCTCGACATCCGCTCGCGGCGCTGTGAGGACGTGTTCCGGCACGGCAAGGTCGACGCCGTCGTGCACCTCAACATCATGCACGACCCCCGGCGCTCGGCCGAGGAGCACCACACGTTCAACGTCATCGGTACGCAGCAGGTCATGGAGTACTGCGTCCGGCACAAGATCCCCAAGCTCGTCGTCCTGTCGACGGCCAACGTCTACGGTCCACATCCGCGCAGCCAGATGTACCTCACCGAGGACGCGCCGCTCATGGCGTCGGAGACCGATCCGCAGGTCCGCGACCTCGTCACGACCGACATGCTCACCTGCGGCTTCTTCTGGAGGCATCCGGAGATCGAGACGGTCGTGCTGCGCCCGGTGCACATCCTCGGCACGGTGCGCAACGCGCCGTCCAACTACCTGCGCCTGCCGCGCATCCCGAAGCTTCTCGGCTTCGACCCCATGATCCAGGTCATGCACGAGCACGACGTCGTCCGCGCACTGCGGCTCGTGCTCGCGCCCGGCGTGCGCGGCGTCTTCAACGTGGCGGGCCCGCCCGCGGTGCCGCTGTCGGTGCTGCTCGCCGAGACCGGCAGGCCCGTGCTGGAGATCCCGCACCCCATCTTCGAGTCCCTCATGCGCTCGCTCTACGCCCTGCGCGTCTGGAGCTTCCCCCCGCCCGAGATCGGCTTCCTGAAGTACGCCTGCCTTGCCGACGACTCACGAATTCGCTTCGAGCTCGACTACGAGCCCCGGGTCGACCTCCGCGCGATCTTGCAGGACTTCCGCACGACCCGCTGACACGCCCCACGCGCCCATGCTAGAAGCGCGCGTCTTGAACCTTGCAGGAGACACCATGAAGCACCTCAGACCGTTGACCTTCTCCTTGGCGTTGCTGGCCTCGTCCGCGTTCGCGGCGCAGACGCCCGCACCGACGACCCCGCCGTATGGCCTCCCCAAGCTCGATCGCGACGACTTCAATCGCCTCGCGGGCGAGACGGGCGTTCCGCTCTTCTGGCGTAGCGACGTGGAGTCCCCGGGAGAGCTCGCGGCGCTCGAGATCGTCGTGCTGGGCAACGATCCCAAGAACCAGGGCCGCTTCATCAAGGCCGGTGCGTTCACCGCCGACTTCGAGAAGGCCTATCGCGCGCTCGTCGAGCTGCGCCGTCGCGAGGCCGTCCGCGCGGAGCTGGCCCAGGGCCGACCGACGCTCGTCGAGCTCGACGCGACCAAGCTCCCGCCCGAGGAGCAGACCATCCTCAAAGGCTTCCAGAAGATCGCCGAGCTCATTGACCAGCTCTACGACTTCCAGGTCGGCGCCGCCGGCCTCGAGAAGCTCATCCCCAAGGACGACGCCGCGAGCCTGGCGCTGTTTCAGCGCAACCACGGCGCCTGGTGCGAGGCCCCGAAGACCCAGGGCGATGCGTTCTGCAACGCGACGTCGACCTTCGCCGAGAAGAAGACGCAGAGCTACCCCTTGGATGTCGTGACCGACAAGGCCTTCTGCGACGCGCTCCAGAAGGAGGCCAACGCCAAGGACCTCACCGCGCCGTTTACGGTCGTGCGCAAGGCCAAGGCCGGCGGCTACGAGGCCGTGCCCTACGGCAAGGTCTATGGCAAGTGGACGAAGGCCATCGCGAAGGAGCTCCTCACGACGGCCAAGGCCATCGGCTCGGGCGAGGAGATCCGGCTCAAGAACTACCTGGAGGCGGCGGCCAAGGCCTTCGAGACCAACGACTGGGTGCCCGCGGACGAGGCGTGGTCGGCCATGGCCGGCTCCAAGTCCAAGTGGTATGTGCGCATCGGACCCGACGAGACGTATTGGGATCCGTGCGGACTGAAGGCTGGCTACCACCTGTCGTTCGCGCGCATCGATCCGAGCGCGGAGAAGCTCAAGGAGCAGCTCACGGCCATTCGGACGGACCTGGAGAAGGCGCTCGAGACGCTGGTCGGAGCCGAGGTCTACAAGGCGCGCGACGTGAAGTTCAACCTGCCGGACTTCATCGAGATCGTGCTCAACGCGGGCGACAGCCGCGATGGCCTCGGCGCCACGATCGGTCAGTCGCTGCCCAACTTCGGCAAGGTGGCCGAGGAGTCGCGGGGCCGCACGGTCGTCATGGCCAACCTGTACACGGACGTGGACTCGCTGGCCGACGGCAAGGCCAAAGACGAGCTGCTGCTCAGCAAGAAGTCGCTCGAGGGCCGTGACGACAAGGGCGACGCGGGTCGTATGACCACCGTGCTGCACGAGGCCACCCACAACCTCGGACCCACCGGCTCCTTTCAGGTCGGCGGCAAGAAGCCCGAGGAGCTCTTCGGCGGCGATCTCGACGCCATCTTGGAGGAGCTCAAAGCCGAGACCGGCGCGCTCTACTACCTGCCGCTGCTCAAGGCCAAGGGCGTGCTGACCGACGAGCAGGTAAAGCAAGCCTATCTCGCGGCCATCTCGTGGAACTTCGGCCACATCTCGCGCGGTCTGTTTACGCCGGACAAGCGACCGAAGACCTATAGCCACGTCGCGGCCATTCAGACGCACGCGCTCATCAAGGCGGGCGCGCTGACCTGGGACCCGGCGGACGGGCAGGGCACGCCGGACGCGGGGCGGCTCGCCATCGACTACACCAAGGTCCCCGCGGCAATGGAGGCGCTCATGAAGGAGGTCGTGACCATCAAGGCCAAGGGTGACAAGGCCGCCGCCGAGAAGCTCGATCAGACGGCGACGAGCGAAGAGGCCGTGAAGGCCATGCACGCCGACGCCATCACGGAGCGGATCTTGCGCTTTGCCAAGGCGAGCTTCGTCTACGCGGTGCGCTGGCAGTAGAGCTGCTGGCAGTAGAGCTGCTGGCAGTAGCGGCTAGGTTGGTGCCGGAGGCTCCGCCGGGACGAACCACGGCATCGAGCCTTCGGGCATCGCCAACAAGAACGACCGATAAAAGTACTCCGCGGCGCCGATGGACGCCTTCGCGATCGGCAGGTCGACCTGTTTGCGGTCGGTCAGCAGGCAGAGCGCGGCCATCGTGCGCAGTGCGAGCGCGAACGCGTGCACGACCGAGCCGTAGGAGAAGTGCAGCCGACGCGCGGCCGAGGCAAAGAGCGCCACGTAGCGATGCGCCAGGTAGCGGCGGAGTAAGCTTTGCGGCAGAAAGGGTCCGACGCGCTCGTCGTAGCTCTGATGCCACTCGGCGTACACCTTCGTGAGCCGGGCGCGCAGGTCGAGCACGGGCAGCTCGACGTCAAACACGAAGCGTTGGTAGGTCATGAAGTTGCGCGCCAACGCCGCGGGATCGTGCGCGTTGATGGTCTTTCCGAGGAACGTGTTGAACTCGTCACGGTTGGCGACGGGGACGACCCTGAACGCGTCGAGGTCGCCCGAGGTCGCGGCCTTCCCAAGCGCGTAGGAGATGTCCGCCAGCAGCTCGAAGATGGTGCCGGGGTGCGTGTTGCAGGCCTCCATGATGCGCATGCGGAGGGCGTCGAGTTGCTCGAACGTCGCCGGCACGGTGCCGTTCAGCGACACGTTCGGGTGCCCGGCGACGAACTCCACGCGCGGGGCGGCGACCTCGATGTCCGAGGAGATGCCCTCGACCATGCGGTAGGGAGCGTCGCTCTCGGCGATCTGGTCGAGCACCGACGGGCACACGAGGTCGAAGTGCAGCTCGACGGGCACCTCCTGCTCCATGGGGTTGGGTCCCCGCGCGATCGGCACGACCGGGAAGTTGACGCAGAGCCCCGGCAGCGCCGCGGGGCCGAAGCGGCGATGGACCTCGCAGCCGCCCGTGCCCTCGACGAAGCGGCACTTGCCGTCGGCGGACACGGGGTCCAGCCGCACGTGCGGCACCTCGCCGGGCTTGTCGAGCGTGTCCTCCGAGATGATTGTGATGCCCTCGAGCCGTGCCGCGCGCTCGTCCTCCGGGAGATGGCTCGCGAGCCGACCGATGTCATCAACGGTGAAATGAATCAGCCAGCCCTGACAGCAGCAGGCTTTTTGGTTGCACCGATAGCGTGTCATCGCCTCCGGGAGGACGACGCGGCGGTCGCGTGCCTGGGGGAGCTCGCTCAGGCCGCCTCGCGGTAGTGCGCCACCCACCCGACCGGATCCTGGAAGAGCCGCACGCACCGGATGTGGCGCGAGTCTCCCAACGTGAAGCGGTGGTGGCGATCCCGGGGGATGATGAGCAGGTCACCGGCCGCGACATCCACGCGCATCCAGCGGTCGTCGCGCGAGCGAATGTCGAACGTGCCGTCGCCCGACAGCACGAAACGCACTTCGTCCTCGGCGTGCGAGTGCTCGGGCGTGAACTTGGCGAGGATGGCGTCGAGGTTGGGCGTCTCGGGATCGAGGCGCACCTCGTCGCGCGCCACGTAGCCGCAGCCACGCGACAGCGCGGCGATGACGGGCTCGAACTGGCTCGGGTCGAGCGGGAGATGATCGGCATGTACGCCGTCTCGCGCGAGTTCCCACAGGGGGATCGGCTCGCCCTTCTGAGGTCCCTCCAGCCAACGAATGTTCATCACGACACCTCCTCGGGACGCAGCCCCATGGCGGTCATGCGTACGGCCGCCTCGAACAGATAGTGGTAACACTCCGCCTGGGTCTTGGCCTCGACCCAGTCTTTGCCCCAGATGTAGACACCGTGGCGTCGAACGAGCACCGCGTTGGCGTTGGGGTAGCGCCTGATCGCGTCGCCGAGCGCATCCGCCAGATCGCACTCGTGCGCCGTGTTCTCGATGATCGGCACCTGGAGCACGTCATGGTAACCCGTGCCGACGATGCCCTTCATCATCTCGAGGTGCGTGACCTCGAAGACATCCCGCCGCCCGCCGTGGAGCAGCGTGGCGAGCATGGCGAAGACGCCGTGCGAGTGGATGACGGCCCCGGCGTCGCGCAGCGCATAGGCCTTGAGGAACAGCGGCGTGCACGCGCTCTGGCGGAAGGCCGGGTTCGCGGGTGCCGTGAGCAGCGTCCCGTCGCGGTCAAGCGTGAAAAGGTCTTCGGGCGACAGGCGCTCCTTCTGCACGCCGCTCGGAGCGACGTAGACCGTCTGTCCGTCGCGGACGCTGATGCCGCCGCCCGTGCCCGAGACCCAGCCCTGCGCGTAGAATTGGCGGCAGAGCTCGACGATCAGCGTACGGGTGTCCGCGTTCATTGGTTTGTCACTCTAGCACGAACGCTCAGTCTCTGCAGCACAGCACGCCCCCCTTGTCCCAGCTCGAGAGCGGTACCCCGTCGTAGCTACAGCCGGCCTTGGCGCAGCCCTTCTTGGTCACGTGCTCGCCCTCTTCGAGATCGCTCCCGGGACCGCCCTTGCACTCCCAGGGTCCCAGCGGTGGCTCGGCCTCGTTGAAGCCGCACTTGTCGGCCTGCGTCGAGGCCAAGACGCGATCCAGGGGCCCGCACTTCTTGTCGGGGCCGAGGCCCGTCCCGAGGTTGCCGCAGCCAAACACGTCGTTGACGCCGTCTCCCCATTGTCCGCACACGCTGCCGTTCTTGGACGGCTGCCGGGCAGCGAAGAAGAGCGACTTGGACTTGGCGTCCGGCGGCGTGGCGCCCGCGCAGCCCGTCGGCGAGCGCTTGGCCACCTCCTGCCAGGTGCTGCAGACGTGCCATCCGGTCGCACACAGGTCGGGCGTACCACAGCCTGTGCCGTCCTTCTTGGCGCCGTCGTCGCCTGCCTGTCGACTACAGGTCGGCACGAGCCCGTCGGGAGTGATGCCCGGCTGCTGCCAGGCTCCCGCACACGCCGCGATCTGGGGGTAGGTGGCGACGTCCAGGAACCCTTCCCGCTGGCCATCGGCGCACCCGACCTCCGGAGTCTGTGGCGGAGAGGGCTTGGCATCGACGACGAGCTGCGCCGCCGTGCAGCTCACCGTGCCGTCGGAGTCCCACACGGTCAGGGAGATCAGGTACTGGCCGGCCACGTCGCACACGAGCGTGGGCGCACCGACGGTCGGGGAGGTGATGAACTTCGCGGCCGAGCCATCGGGTGCGTTGACGGCCCATTGAACCTTGCCGAGCGTCTTTCCCGCCGCGACCGTCGATTTGGCGCTGTCGAGGTGCAGCGTCGTACCAACGTCGACGGAGACCGCCTCGGCGAGCGTGATGACGGCCGTCGGACACGCTGGTGGCGGCGTCGGCTGGCAGTCGGGGTTCGGAGGACAGTCCTCGTTGATGAGGCCGTCGCAATCGTCGTCGGTGCAGTTCCCGCAGAACTCCGCTGGAGGCACGCACGGCCCCCAGTCCTTGAGGCACTTGCGCTTGCCGACCGAGATGCACGCCGTGACGCAGGCCTCGGTCGCGAGCGGCTTGCAGGGATAGTCGAACGCGGGTCCCTGGTCGGTCTCGGTGTGTGCGGCGTCACTGGCATCGGCAGTGTCGGTGCTGGTGTCGGTGCTGGTTTCCGTGTCGGTGATAGCGTCGCCAAGCGCGGGTGGCTCATCGCGTGGAGCGTCGCCGGTGTCCCCGCCGAGATCTGTTAGCACGGCCGCATCGGCCCCGCTGTGGGCATCGGCTCCCGTCGGGACGGGCTCCGGGTCCCCACCGCACGCGGCCAGAACGCACACTGCGAGGAACAGGCGCGCGCTCACGGGCATGTCGGCACCACGAGCACGCTGTTCTTGCCGCCAAAGCCGTCGTCGGCCTGCGTAGGGTTCTTCGGGTCCACTTTCCAGGTCCCATCGACGATGTACTTGTACTGATAGGTCGTGCCCGGCGTGAGCTTGAGCGAGGCCGTGAAGACCCCATCGTGATCGGGATCGGCCATCTGCGTGGCGGTCGTGGCGTTCGAGCCCCAGCCGTTGAAGCTGCCCGAGAGGAGCACCTCGGTGACCGTGGCCTTCTGCGCATCGAACGCAAACGCGACGACGCCGCAGGTCTCCACCGGCTTCGGCGGCTCGACGAGCGTGACGGTGACCACGAGATCGCGCGCCGTGGTCAACGCGCCCGAGTCGCGCACCGTGACTGTGACGAGCTCATCTCCCGACCAGTCCGTGGGCCCGACGATCCGCAGCACCGGGCCCGGCTCGATGGTGAGCCCAACATGCGCGACGCTCCACTCGAACGTGAGCGCCGCGTCCGCGTCCTCGGCGTCAGCGACCTTGGCCGCCCGATCGATCGTGGTGCTGTGGCCCATCTTGACGGTCACCGTGCCCAGTGGCGTGAGCGTCGGCGGCGAGTTGGGAGGGCTCGTGTCGGTTGTCAGCACGTCGGGCACGTCGGGCACGCTCGGGAGCTCGACTGCGCCGACGTCCGGCACGCTGGCGTCCGGCACGCCCGCATCCGGCGCGGGCGCGTCGGGGACCCACACGAGGTGCGCGTCCTTCGGTGCGGTGACGTCGTCGTCCGGCGCACAGGCCCCGAGCGCGAGCACGACGACCACGACCGGAGAGCAGCGCGACACGAGGCCCATCGTCGCGCGCGCCTGCGAGGGAATCAACCTCGGTTTGTCGTCTCGCGTGCGCTCCCGTATCTTCGTTGCGCGGCGAGCCGCTCGCCCCTGACCCCAGTGGAACAGAATGACCATCAATGACGCCCTCCGCGCCTCCTTGGGTGGCGCCCTCATCGGCCTGTCCATCGCCATCGTCCTGCTCGTGAAGGGCCGCGTCGCCGGCGCGACCAGCGTCTTCGCCGGCGCGATGCGGCCCGGCACACCGGAGTTCCCGTGGCATCTGCGCTTCGTGCTGGGCCTCCTCGCGGGTGGGCTGGTCATGGCGCGCCTGAGCCCCGACGTCTTCGACGTCGCCAGCGCGCGACCGCTGCCCATTGTGCTGGTCGCCGGCCTCCTCGTCGGCATCGGCGCGCGCGTCGCCAACGGGTGCACGAGCGGCCACGGCCTCTGCGGCATGAGCCGGCTGTCGCTGCGCTCGATCGTGGCGACCGGGACGTTCATGGCCGCCGGCGTCGTCACCGCCATCGCCGCAGGTCGCCTCTGGGGGGCCTCGTGATTCGCGGCCTCGTTGCCTTTGGTGCCGGCGTGCTGTTTGCGGTTGGCCTCGGCGTCTCCGGCATGTCGCGCCCGTCCAAGGTGCTCGCCTTCCTCGATGTCACCGGCTCGTGGGATCCGAGCCTCCTGTTCGTCATGGGGGTCGGCCTCGCCGTCGTCGCCATCGCGTGGCGGCTCGCAGCGCGCATGGCCTCGCCATTGCTCGGCGGCGCGTTCCCGCCCGCACCCTCCAAGGTCATCGACGGCACTCTCATCGGCGGCTCGCTCGTCTTCGGGCTGGGCTGGGGCCTCGTAGGCTTCTGCCCCGCGCCGGGCCTGCTCGCCATCGCCAGCGGCGCTGGCTGGGCGCTGGCCTTCGCGGGGGCCATGCTCGCGGGGATCGCGCTCGTGAGCGCGTTTGAGCACTGGCGCTCGACGAGCGATGGCTAAATCACTGAACGGCGTTAGGTCCGGCCAGCGTGAATGGCGCAATCGTCGCGTGAAACGTATCGCCGCTGGGTCTCACCAGGCCGTAGGTGCCGCGCATCGTACCGAAGACCGTCCGCAGCGGGCAGAAGCTCGTGTAGGCGAACGAGTCCCCCGGCTCAATCACCGGCGTCTCGCCGACCACGCCGACGCCTTCGACCTCCTCGACCTGATCCCGCGCGTCGGTGATGATCCAATGCCGCGTGAGCAAGCGCACCGCGGTGTCGCCTTCGTTGGCGATGGTGACGTGGTAGGCAAAGAAGAACTGGTTTGCGGCCGCGTTCGAGCGTTCGGGGATGAACTTCGCCTGAACGCGAACGCGCACGCCCTGAGTCACAGCTTCGGAGGTCCCCGGCATCCCCCAAGAGTCGCCGTCTCCGGGCCTTTGCGTCAAGTCGCCCCGGTGATAGAAGCCTCGGCATGAGCGGTCTCCCCGGCCTGATGGGCTTACGTCACGTGGCCCTCGTGGTCACCGACATGGCGCGCATGCGGTGGTTCTACGAGTCCGTCATCGGGCTCTTGCCGGTCTGGGTCCCTGACGAAAAAAACGTATATCTTTCGATGGGCCGCGACAACTTGGCCTTGCACACGGGCACAGTCCCAGCCGACGCGCCGCAGCGCCTCGACCACCTCGGCTTCTGTCTCGCGGCTGCCCACGACGTCGACGCCGCCGCCGAGCGCCTCGTGCACTTCGGACTCGTGCTCGACAAGCCTGTGCGCACGCACCGCGACGGCAGCCGCTCGTGCTATGTGCGCGACCCCGACGGCAACCTGGTCCAGCTGCTCTTCATCCCCGACATCGCGCGCGCCGGGTGACCACGCCGAGAGCCGGCGTGTGGCTCGTCTCGGCGCGCTACGATCTCACGCTGCTGGCGTTGGGCCCAGCGCTCCTCGCGCTGCTCCTGCTCCTGCCGATTGCCCTCGGCGTTTGGCCCGCGGACCTCGACGCGCCGCTGTGGGCGTATGCGCTATTCATCCTGGGCGTCGACGTCGCGCACGTCTGGGCGACACTGTACCGGGTCTATCTCGATCCCGCCGAGCTCCGCCGCCGCCGCGCGCTGTATCTCGGCGTGCCGCTCGCGACCTGGTTCGCCAGTCAGGTCCTCTACCTAGCGCACCCGGCGTGGTTCTGGACCGTGCTCGCATATCTCGCCGTTTACCACTTCATCCGCCAGCAGATGGGCATGGTGGCCCTCTACCGCGCGCGCGGCGGTACGCGTTCGACTCGCGCCAGGCGACTCGACGACCTCGCCGTGCTGACCGGCACGCTCGTGCCCGTGCTGTACTGGCACGCCCATCTGCCGCGCCGCTTCAGCTGGTTCATCCAGGGCGACTTCATCGGTGGGCTCGTGCCCGTCGATGCGTTCCCGGCCTTGTGGCTGCTGTACGGCGGGGTCGCGGCCGCGTGGCTCGTCGCTCGGGTTCGAGAGCGCGTGCTCCACCCGGGCCGCGACCTCACGATGCTGTCCACGTGGCTGTGCTGGGGCGTCGGCATCGTGGTCCTCGACGGCGACTTTGCCTTCCTGGTGACGAACGTCCTCCTCCATGGCGTCCCGTATGTGGCGCTCGTCGGTCACGTCACGCGCGGACGCGTCACGGAGCCGGACGCACCCCAGCTCCTGCGCCGGCTCACCGGGAACGCGCTGCCGTTCGTTGGCCTGCTTGTCGTCCTCGCCTTTGTCGAAGAGTGGACCTGGAACCGCACCGTCTGGCACGAGCACGCGGCGCTCTTCGGTTCTTCGGGACCCATGCCGGCCTGGCTGCCGGAGCTGATGGTGCCGCTGCTCACGGTTCCGCAGGCCGCGCACTACGTCCTGGATGGCTTCATCTGGCGCCTCGACGGCTCGAATCCGGGGCTGCGCGAGCGGCTGTTTGGGACCGCGACCTAGGCTTGCCTATCGCTGGCCTGGCATGGCATAAGCCCGCTGCGGCTCGCCGCACTCGATGACTGAAGGCCATCCCAGCTTCGTTTCTCCCTAGCACCTCCGGGGTCGTGTGCCCTCCGGAAGGAGGCGGCCATGACCACGACGGCAACCCCACCGCAAAGCGACGTCGAGGCGCTGCTCGACGCGTGGCCCACGCTGGACGTCGATGAGCAGCTCGCGCGCTTCGTGCCGCTGCCGCGCCACGAGGCCGAGGAGGTCTTCTTCGCCCTGAGCGCGCGCGACCAGGCCGCGCTCCTCGTCGGGCTCCCACATCGCCGCTCGTGGATGCGGCTGCTCGCGCCCGACGACGCGGCGGACCTCATCCAGGAGCTGGAGCCCGAAGAGCGCGAGGCCACGCTCGCTCTGCTCGACGATCCGACGCGGCTCGAGGTCATGGCGCTCCTCGCCTACGCCGAGGACGAGGCCGGCGGTCTGATGAACCCGCGCTTTGCGCGCGTGCGTGCGGACATGACGGTGGACGAGGCCGTGAGCTACCTGCGCAAGCAGGCGCGTGAGCGGCCGTCGTCCATGTCCTACATTTACGCGCTCGACGACCAGCAGCGCCTTCTGGGCGCGCTGTCCTTTCGCGAGCTGTTCGCCGCGCCGCCCGATCGGCGCGTCCGCGACGTCATGACCGCGCTCGAAGACCTCGTGACGGTGCTCGAGGACCAGGATCAGGAGCAGATCTCGCACCAGATGGCGGAGTTTGACCTGATCGCCGTGCCCGTCGTCGACAGCGAGGGTCGGATGAAGGGCGTGGTCACACTGGATGACATTGTCGACGTCGTCCAGGAGGAGGCCACCGAGGACATCGCGAAGATGGCGGCGGTCAGCACTCCCGAAGCGCCGTACCTTCAGACGCCGTTCCTCGACATGATCCGGCAGCGCGGTGTGTGGCTCACTGTCCTGTTCTTGGGCGAGATGCTGACGGCGTCCGCGATGGCCTACTTCGAGGGCGAGCTTCACAAGGCCACGGTGCTGGCGCTGTTCATCCCGCTCATCATCAGCTCCGGCGGCAACTCCGGCTCGCAGGCCTCGACGCTCATCATTCGCGCGATGGCACTCGGCGAGGTGCGGCTGCAGGACTGGTTTCGCGTCGTGCGTCGCGAGCTGGGTCTGGGTCTCGTCCTGGGCACAGGTCTCGGGCTGCTCGGCATCCTTCGCGTCATGGTCTGGGAGCAAGTCTCCCCGGGCCTTGGCGCACACTACGTCCTCATTGGCGTGACGGTGGCCTTGAGCCTCGTCGGCGTCGTCACCTTCGGCACGACCGTCGGCTCGATGCTGCCGTTTCTGCTCCGACGCCTGGGCCTCGACCCCGCGAGCGCGTCTGCGCCCTTCGTCGCCACCCTGGTCGACGTGACGGGCCTTGTCATCTACTTCACCGCCGCCATCACCCTTCTACGCGGTACGCTCTTGTAGGACGCCATAAGGGGACGACGCAACAGGGGGACGGTCCTGACATGTTGACATTTGATTTTCCAAAGCGCTGTCAACTGGTCGCGGGAAGTCAACATATCAGGACCGTCCCGGTCTTTGTCCCCGGTCTTTGTCCCGATGTTTCAAAACGCAGTCGATTCGTCGCGGGAAATCAACATATCAGGACCGTCCCGGTCTTAGGCGCCGGTTTCAGCCGCCATGGGTCGTAGGCAATGCTCGCTTGCCATGCTCGACCCGTAGGCGCCGGCGGGCAGCAGGGCGACCAGGTCGCCCTCGGCGATCCGCGGCAGGGCGACGTCTCGTGCGAAGACGTCGTTGGCCTCGTTGATGTTTCCAGCGACGTGAAGGGGCAAGGGCCAGGCGTCGGGGGCGTCGAGCGGCGCGCGTAGCGGCACGACCGCGAGCGGTATGCCATAGTGGGCGGCGTACACGTTGACGTTGTGACCTGCGTCGAGGCCAATCCACGTGGCGTCGCGCCGATGCTCGACCGTCGTGACCTCACAGAGGAGCACCCCGGCCGTCGCGGTGACGAAGGTCCCGGGCTCGCACGCGACGCCGAGGTCCGTTCCCGCGAGCGAGCGCCGCAGGATGTCGCCCCACGTCTCAACCGACAGCTGCTCGTCCTCCGCCCGAAAGCGCGGGGCGAGGCCACCGCCCACGTTCAGCCACTGTACGGTCGGCACCTGCTGCGCGAGCCCGACGAGCGTCCTCACGACGCGCTCGAAGTCCGCCGCAGCCGACGCGGGAAGCCCCCATCCGAGGTGGACGTGGAGCGCGTCGATGCCAACACCGAGCGCGCTCGCGCGTGCCACGAAGCGCGGCAGCGCCTCCTGATCGAGCCCGAACTTGCTCTTGCCGTACGCCAGCTTGGCCGAGCCACCCCACCCGAGCGCCACGTCCGGGTTGATGCGCACCCCGATCGTGACGCCACGTCGCGCGCGTTGCGCGAAGCGCTCCAGGGCCGAAAACGCGTCGAGCGTGACGTGCACGTTGGTGGCGACCAGCGTGTCGAGGTCGCGATTGGACAGCATCCCTGCGTTGAACGAGAGCTGCTCCGCTCGAAACCCGGCCGCGAGAGCCCGCTGCACCTCGCCGGGCGAGCACGCGTCAATCCCGATGTCACCCTCGCTCCGGATGACCTCCAGCACCGGCCCGAAGCGGTTGGCCTTCATCGCGTAGAAGATGCGATGCCTCGACGGCAAGACCTCACGCAGCCGCTGGAGCTGCCGTCGGATGGTATCGGTGCCGTACACATAGAGCGGCGTGCCACGCGCCCGCGCTAGCTCGACGAGCCCCACGCCGTCGAGCGTGAGCCCTTCGGGCCCCACCGACAGCCCCTCAGTCAGCCACCAGGGCGCGCTCATTCGTCGTAGAGAAGCCACGGCCGACGGTCGACACGAAACGCCTCGGCCTCGGCGTCGAGCCCGGACACGACCGCATCCAACGCGTCGCCCTCCTCGATGCGGTGGCGCAGCGCCGAGTCTCCGAGCAGCAGGTCGATGGCGATCCGATCCTGGACGAACTCATAGGCGTCCGACCGCCACTGGAATCGATCCCCGCCAAGCTCCTTGAGCGCCAACAGCACCGCGATCCCGAGCCGCACGGGCTCCAACGCGCGGGCATCATCGAGGACGACCCGCACACCACCGCAGGCCTCACCTGCCCACTTGTCCCAGCTCGGCTGAAAGACGTGCGGCACAAAGCGCACGCCTTCGAGCTCGTCCTCCATGAGCCGCGCGGCGAGCGCGAACGGGTCGTAGAACGGCGCGCCGAACACCAGGAACGGCGTCGTCGTGCCGCGGCCCTCGCTGACGTTCGTGCCCTCGAGCAGGCACATGCCCGGGTAGACGACCGCGGTGTCCAGCGTCGGCACGTTCGGCGACGGCGGGAGCCAGGCCAGCCCGGTGTCCTCCCAGCGGAGCGCGCGGCGGTAGCTCTGCATCCGCACCGCGGTGCCGGCGCCACCGGAATACGCCCGAACCAGCTCCGCGACCGTCAGCCCGTGTCGCTGGAGCATCCCGGGGTGACCCACGAACGAGGCCCACGCGCCACCGAGCCGATTTCCCTCGACGACATCTCCGCCGAGCGGGTTGGGCCGATCGCAGACATAGGCGGGGAGGCCGGCGGCGACCGCGCCTTGCACCGCCCACGCGGCCGTCTGCGCGTAGGTGTAGTAGCGCGCGCCGACGTCCTGAACGTCGACAATGACTGCGTCCAGGCCCACGAAGACCTCGGGCGGAGGACGGAGCGAGGCCTCGCTCTCTCCGTAGAGGGAGACGACCTCGAAGCCGCTGACCGGGTCCACGCCGCCATCGACGGCCACCATGTACTGGGCCGTACCCCAGGGCCCGTGCTCGGGTGCCAGGAGACGAATCACCTCCGCCCCCGCGCCGCGCAAGGCGAACGGCGCCCAGCTCAGCTCGCGCGTCATCGACGCCGCGTGGCACAGCACCCCGACGCGCTTGCCGCGAATGACGTGCGCCAGCTCGTCGCTGAGGCGATCGAGGCCGGTTCGAAACAGCGTCACTCGCGGTGGCTCAGTGCGATGGCACGGCGCGCGGCTCGACCTTGACGGCCGGAGCGGGCGCGACGGGCGGCGTCGCGGACTTGCTGGGGTCTGGGTACTTCTTGCGATACGCGTCCACGATGGCCTTCACCTTGGGCTCGTCCGCCAGGCGCGTGTCGACATCGAAGAGCGCGTACTTGAGCGTCGAGGTCTCGGCCCCGCTGGACTTGGCCTGCGCCTCCCGCGCGTCCTCCAGGTCGAGCTTGACCGCCGCGAGGTCCGTCTTGAGACGCACGAGCGACTCCTCGAGCAGCTTGACGTTGCCCGACTGATCGCGCACGACGGCGCCCGCGACCGGCGGAGGCGCAGGCTTGGGCTTCTTGGCCGCTTCGATGGCCTCTTCGCGGTACTTGACGTCCCGCTCGAGGTTGGCCTTCTTGCCCTCCAGGCCCTGCACGACGCCCGGATCCGAGAACGCGAAGGACTTGCCCTTGACCGTGAGCTCCAGCACCGCGAGGTTCTTGCCGCGCATGAAGGCCTCCGCGATCCACGTGTCCTTCTCTCGCCGCGCGAGCTGCTGCATCGGATAGCCCTGACCGCCCACGAGGATGCGCACCTCGGGGCACTTGGCCGCGATCTCCTTCATCTCGGTGTCGTTCAGGTGGCCGAGCACGACGAACAGATCGACGCCGTCGGACTTGCGGCGCGCGATCTCAGCCTGCACGGCGTCGACGGGCAGGCTCATGGTGAAGCCCTCGGCCTTCATCCGCTCCTGGTTGTTGGCAAACAGCGTCGTCGTGGCGCCGATGACGGCGATCTTGAAGCCGGCGACGGTCTTGAGGACCGACGGTTGGAAGACGGGCTTGCCGTCGACGAGGATGTTGGCCGAGAGGTAGGGGAACTTGGAGCGTTTGGCGACCTTGCGCAGCAGCGACAAGGGCAGGGCGAGATCCCGGTCACCCACCGTGTAGGCGTCCAGCCCGATATGGGAGAGCGACTCGCTGAAGACGTCGGCGAGCGCCTCGTACTGATCGAGCTTGGTCTTGTCCGCCGCGAAGCTCTCCATGAACATGTCACCGGCCTCGAGGTGCAGCACCGGGATCTTGGCGGCCTCCAGGGCCTTCAGGTACGTCGCACGCCGGGCTAGACCGCCCAGCCGATTGTGTACTCACCCACAGGGTTCGACTTCGCCTTGCAGGTTGGAGCTGCCGACGATCATGAACGTGGGCCGCGTCGCCGGGAGGAGCTTCTCGGGCGCGACGAACGTGGGCATGGGCTCCGGCTGCGCGCGCGCGGCAGGCGCTCCGGGCGGTGCGGTGGGCACGGCGACGGGCGCGTTGGGTGCCACGGGTACCGGCGGACCGGCCGGCGGCAACATCGACGGAGGCAGCGCGATGGGCGAGGACGGGGCCGCGAGCTGACCAACGACCGGGACCGAGGGCACCTGCGCGCCGTCGATGGGACGCCGAGGCTCCGTGGACGGCGCGGTCTTCGGGGGCTCCGGCGCAGCAGCTGGCGGTGCGGCCTCGGCAGGCGCGACGGCCGCGGGCTCAGCCGGTGCGGGCTCGGCCGGTGCGGGCGAGGTCTGTTTGCAGCCCGACGCGATGGCGACGGCAAGTCCCAACAGCACCGCCTGCGTGAGACGAATGAGAGACGGGGAGTGCGAAGAGCGGCTCGACATGCGCGGACTCTACGGTGCCGGACGCTGACGCGCAAACGCCCGCGGCCTAATCCATTGCGGCGGCGACCGGGTCCGGTGGGAGCGCCTCGTCCGCTTCGGCGGAGACGACGTCCTCGAGCAGGAAGGCACCGGCCAGCGGCAACCCGACGACCAGCCCGGCCAGCACCAGGTACTCGCGGAGCAGTGGACCGAGCCCGGGGATCTCGCCCTGCAGGCCGGCCTTGAGCACCAACGGGAGCAGGAACGCGAGCAGGTAGCTCATCGCGCAGAACCCGAGCAGCCGCGACAGGCCCACGCCATCCCCCTGGTACCTCGCGCGACGGACCAGGAGCAGGCTCAAGAGCGTCAGCAAGGCTGGCGTAAAATAAATGACCGCGAAGTACACCGACGTCAGCCGCAGCGGCGAGGCTTGCTCCAGCGCGCGCGCCTCGCGCTTGAGCCAGGCCTTGGCGCCCGGGCGGGCCTCGCTCGTCTCGAGCTCCTTCTCCAGCTCACGGCCCTTGGCGACGAGATCGTCGGCGAAGGTGTAGAAGCGCTTGGTCGTCTCGACGTTCTGGAGCGCGGCGACGCGCATCACGGGAGCCCCCGAGTACGGCACGACGTAGTAGGCACCGAAGAGCACCGCGCCCGCGAGCAGCAGCCGCGCGCCGAGGGGAGACGCGACCCGCACCGTGCGCACGCGTGCGCCGAGCGCGAGCAGCAGCATTCCGGCAGCGAACAGCGCGCGGTGGAGCACGTCCTCCCGCGGGAAGTAGCGGCCCTCGACCGCGCCGATGATGTCGACCATGAGATCGCCATCCAGCGGCGGCACGACCGCACGGAAGACGGTGAACGGGTTCTGTCCGAGCAGGACCGGCAGCAGGACCCCGACCAGGATGGCGATGGCCTTCCACTGGAGTGTCGGGCGACGAAGGAAGCTCAGCGCCAGGAGGCCCAGGCCGGCGAGCCCTGGGGCCAGCAGGCGCGCCGCCTCCAGCATGCTCACCTGGCCGAGTGCCGTGAACAGGCCGACGCGCGCCGCATCGGGCGCAGCTTGGGCGGTGAGCAGCCAGGAGACCGAGAGCAGGCCGCCGAGTATCCGGGCCAGGCGATCGACTCCAGATAGCGTAAACTGCGTCGGGTCCAGCGGATCGAGCGAGCCCAGATCCGTGGGGCGGGAGTCATCGGTCGTCGATGGATCGGCCATGCTCGCCCTTGTCGCGAGCGGCGCGGCGCGTGTCAACCGTCCAAGTCCACGTAGCAAACGCCGAGACGTTGCGCTAAGCTCCCTCGCCGCAAACGCGGCGCAAGGCAGCGCGATGCAACGACAATGCGCAGAGGCAGCAGGTGGAGGCGGTATGACAGCGGTTGCGCGGATGACGACGGTGGCGATGGTTTTGGGTCTTGGTGTGGCGACGGGCGGCTGCGATACGGACGACCTGTCGAAGGGTCAGGTGCCCCAGCTCACGGTCGCGGTGGCCTCGAGCGCGCAGAAGGACGGGTCGGGGCGTTACCTGTTTGCCAAGGTGGCCATCGGCTCGGGCGAGAAGTCGGCGGTCCAGGTCACGCTGCGCAACTCCGGCGACGCGGCGCTCCTCATCAGCAAGGTCGAGCTGCTCGACAAGAACGCCGACGGTACGCCCAAGAACAAGTGGGTCAAGATCGACTACGGTGGCGAGTTCGACCCGAACGTCGGCTTCCCGAAGCGCATCGATCCCAAGGACACCTTCATCACGATCCTCAAGTTCGACGTGGTCTTCAAGCCCGACGAGATCGACAACAACTTCGCGACGATTCGCATCTCGAGCAACGACACGTCCAAGCCCACGACCGATCTCCAGTTCGGACCCGCAGGCTGTGCCCCCATCATCCGCATCGATCCCCCGAGCGGCGTCTTCCAGAACGCCAGCCTCGTCAATCCAGGGCGGGCGGACTTCATCGTCACCAATCAGGGCAACTGCGACCTCAAGATTACCAGCGTCAAGCTCCGCGAGGCCACGACCAAGTTCACGCTGGACGTACCGACCATTCCGGAGGGCGGCTTCGTCATCACGCCCAAGGGCGACACGCAGGTGCCGATGAAGTTCGTCGTGAGCTACGCGCCCAAGGAGCCCAACCCCAAGGACACGGCGGAGGTCGAGGTGCTCAGCAACGACCCGGGCCAGTCGCCGATGTACGTGAGCCTCACCTCGCAGGTCGAGGGAGGCACGTTCGACTTCAGCTACGACGGCAAGGACAAAGGCTGCATGGACTTCGCGGCCGTGACCGCGGGTTCGAAGACGTTGGCCGTCTCCATCAACAACAAGGGGCCGTCGTCGTTCACGATCTTGAAGACCACGGGCCTCGAGGTCCCTGAGGATCCGACCGGCAAGTTCTACACCGTTGATTTGTGTGAGGTGGGCACGGGCGGCTCCTGTACCGTCGTCGATCTCAAGAAGACGTCCTACGCTATCGCCGCCAATCGCAGCGCCGACATTCGCGTCACCTACAAGGCGTCCGCGTCGGGGCTCAACGCCACGCTGCGCGTCAACTACAACTACGGCGAGGGGCTCAGCAAGCTCGACATCCCGCTGTGCGGCGGCACGCCCAAGTCGTGCTTCGACCTCGGGCCCGGGAGCCAGGCGGCGCTCCTGCCGTTCACGTTCGTGGGCAAGAAGGACGAGCCGGTCAAGCGGGACATCGTCATCTCCAACTGCGGCAACGCGCCGCTCACGGTCAAGGCCATCCGCATCGAGGACGACTTCGGGCTGGGCAAGCCGTCGGAGTACTTCGGCCTGGAGACGCCGCTCGCCGGCGACGTAATCGTCAATGAGGGCGCGCTGTCCCGCCACACGATCGTGATGACCGTCAAGGACGCCGAGACCAAGGTCGGCGCGCGCGTCACCGTCGACTACCTCGATCCGGCCGCCAAGCCCATCGCCGCGACCGCGCTCGAGCTCAACGGCTACATCGACCCGATCTGGAGTACGCCCATCGCGGACGCGGGCGGCCCCTACACCGCCAAGAAGGGTACTGAGGTCGTCTTGGACGGCACCAAGAGCACGGCCGGCAGCCTCGGCATCGCGCAGGTGGGCGGCTACGTCTGGACGCTCCTCGAGAAGCCCGCGGGCAGCAAGGTGAAGAACCTGGGCTCGGTCCAAAACGGGGGCGGATTCGCCTTTACGCCGGACGTCGCGGGCAAGTACCTCTTCGACCTGCGCGTCGCGGGTGGTGCCGAGCCGTTCCCGTGGAGCGCGCCTGCTCTCGCGACGGTCGACGTTACCGACTAGCGCGCCGCTCCGAACACACGTCCGTCCATGCCGCTGCGCGGACCGAGATCGGCCCGAGCGGCGTGTGACCGGCCTCGGCAATGACGGGCGTGCGCTGCGCCAGCGTGTCGCAGGTCGTTTTGCGCTCCGCGCTCGAGAGCGTCCCTGGGTCGGGGAGTGCCAGTGCGACGCTGCGCAGCACCGGCGGCCAGCGGTCGGGCGGGACGAGCGCTAGGCGCATGGGCTCCTCCAGCGGGTGCGGATCGGCCATCAGGAAGTCGAAGAGCGCCCGCTTACGGGGCTCGTCGAGCGGATGGGTCGCCAGCCATCGCGAGAGCAGGAGGGGCTCGCCGCGCACGGTGCGCCGGTCAATCTCTCGACGGAGCTGCTCGGCGCTGCGGCGCGCGAACATGTCCCGCGGCGCCTCGTAGTCGAGCCGTGGCCTCCGCTCCCGGAACGGCCGGGAGAAGCCCTGACAGATTGCGTCGAAGGTCGCGGGACCCGAGAGCTGTGTGGCGAGCAGCTCGTCCAGGCTGTCCGGGATGAGCGTGAGCCCATGGCCACGGAGCTTGGCCACGACCGCAGGAGCCAGGAAGGCCTGCGCCGCAGCCGCGAGATCCGGCTCCGTCGTGCGATCGCTTGCGACGAGTGCGACCTCGCCGAGGGACATGCGAAACGCCCAGACGGCCGGAAACACGTGTCGCAGCGTACAGAGCGTGTCTTTGAACAGCGCGTCACCGATCTGGTACTTGTGGATCCACTGCACGAGCACGCCGCCGGGCTTGAGCCGCGACCGCACGCGCTCGAAGTGGTCCTGCGTGAACAGATCCGCGATGCCGACGATCCACGGGTTGGACGGCTCCGACACCACGAGGTCGAACGTCTCGGGCCGTGCTGCGCGGAGCACCTGCCGCGCGTCGCCGTGAACCAGCGTGACCTCCGGGCGCTCCAGGACGTGCCCGGAGTAGGGTACGAAGAGCTGCTGCGCCTCGATGACGCCCTCGGAGAGCTCAGCGACCGTGACGCGAACCCCGGGATGCGAGACGACCGCTGCCGCTGTCTGGCCCGTCCCGAGCCCGACGATGAAGGCGTCTTCGGCCTGGGGCACGAACAAGAAGCCGAGGTGACCCAGCATGACCTGCGTGATCTGATCGGTGGCCGTGCCTGCGCCGCCATCCGGCTTGCCGTTGGTGCGGATGATGAGCTTGTTGCCGCGGTCGAACTGGTCGACGGTGATGCTCGCGTCCCTTCCATCACGGCGAAAGAGGAGGCTGCTGCCCGGGGGGCGGCGAGCTGCGCCTCCACGTCGGCGCCTGGCATGATCCGCAGCCGGAAGCTGCCGCGGTAGAGCACGTCGATATCGGGCCACGCCACACCCAGAACGACGAATGCAGCCACGGTCATCGAGGAGAGAGCGGCGACCTGACGCCAGACGATCGGGCGCGGGAGGCCCAGCGCGGCGGTGCCCAGCGCGAGCAGGACGCCGAGCACGAGCGCGCCCTCGACGCCGAGCGCCGGCATAACGACGAAGCTGCCGACGAGCGCACCGAGCAGGTTTCCGGCCGCGTTGGAGCCGAGGATCCACGCCGTCGCCTTGTCCGCGTCGGCGCCGCCGGCGTGCGCGCTGGCCAGCAGGGCGGGAAAGGCGCCGCCCAGTGCGATCGCCGCAGGCAGGAGGTGGGCCAGCACGAGGCCGCCACCGACGACGACCCACACCGGGTACACGTCCGGGTCCGGCAGCAGCCGCGCACGCGCCGACAGGAGGAGCGCCGGGAGGTCGTCCAGGCTCGCCACGAGCCAAACGGTGAACAGCGCCGCGGCGACCTCGAAGGCCACGAAGACGAGCTCCGGTCGCAGCCCCCGGCGGACCAGGCGTCCCGAGAGCGCGCTGCCGAGGGCCACGCCCGCGATGACCGCCACCAGCATGGCGGAGAAGGCATGGACGCTCGCGCCGAGGGTCAGCGCGCAGATCCGCTTCCAGACGACCTCGCACATGAGCGTGACGAAGCCGGTCAGCATCGCCGCGAGCGCGATGAACGGCGCGGGCGGCGGCGTCGAGCCGTCCGTGCGCACGGTGCGCGCCTCGGGAGAGGCGACATGCGGCGGTACGCGCACCCGTTGGCCCAGCACCGCGACGGCGAGGCCGACCGCGATGTTGAGCAGCGCACCGAGCCACAGCGGCCCGTCGAGGCCGAGGGTCGGCACGAGCCAGAAGCCGCCGAGAAACGCGCCGGCCGCCGCGCCCGCAGCGTTGGTGGCGTAGAGCGAGGAGAGCACCGACACGGCCCGATCCGGCGCGGCCCGCTCGACGGCGACGGCAAGGACGGGGAGCGTCGCGCCCATGGCCATCGTGAACGGCAGAACGAGCAGCGTCGAGACGACCAGGCCGAGTGAGACCGCGAGGAATCCGGTGGGGTCGGTGCCGGCGATGAGTGGGAACAGTGCGCGGTCGAAGGCCAGCTCCGCCAGCCACGGGAACAGCGCGACCCAGACTCCCACGGCCACCTCGAGCACGCCATAGGCGACAAACGGGTGCGCCATGCGCCGAAGCCGCTCGCCGAGGACCTGTCCGGCCAGAAACGCGCCGAGCGACAGGCCGCCGAGGAAGGCCGCGAGCGTGATGGCGTGCGCCGCGCCCGAGCTGCCGAGGTACAGCGCGAGGTAGCGGCCGATGACGACCTCGTAGGCCAGGCCCGTAGCGCCGGTGACAAACAGCAGGGGTACGACGAGGCGCAGCGTGGAGGGCGAGGGTAGGGGGCCTCGCCTCGCGCCGCAACCGTCCCGTTGACGGCACGACGGGCCGCGCATACGGTCGCGCCATGGCACCCACCACCGATGCGACTGCGCCCGTGTTCGCCGATCTCCTCGAAGAGCTGCGCGAGTTCCCGCCGCCCCCGGCCTTCGCGGCCGCGGCGCACGTGCGCGATGAGGCTCCGTGGGACGAGGCCGCCGCGTCGGAGTTCGGCTACTGGGAGGCGCGGGCGCGTGAGCTGCACTGGTTCGAGCCGTGGCACACGACGCTCGACTGGCAGCCACCGCACGCGCAGTGGTTCGTCGGCGGGCGGCTCAACCTGTCCTACAACTGCCTGGACCGTCACCTTGCGGGCTGGCGCCGCAACAAGGCCGCGCTCATCTGGGAGGGCGAGAACGGCGAGACACGCACCTACACCTACCAGCAGCTCCACGCCGAGGTCTGCCGCTTCGCGAGCACGCTGGACGGTCTGGGGGTGCGCAAGGGGGACCGCGTCGCCATCTACCTGCCGCTCATCCCGGAGGCGGCCATCGCTATGCTCGCCTGCGCGCGC
>SXOX01000046.1 GCA_005776585.1 Pseudomonadota bacterium
CGAGGTCGACCGCATCCGCGACGGCAAGAGCTTCACCACGCGCCGTGTGGTCGCGATTCAGGGCGGCCACGCCATCTTCAGCATGGGGGCCTCGTTCCAGCGCACGGAGGACGGCTTCGACCACGAGGACGCCATGCCCGACGTGTCGGGTCCGGAGGGCTTGCTCTCAGAGCGCGAGCTGGCCCAGACGGTCGCCGATCGCATCCCCGAGCCGCTGCGGTCGCGCGTCCTGGCGGAGCGGCCGTTCGAGATGCGGCCGGTCACGCCCTACGACCCGTTCGCGCCGACCAAGGTCGCGCCGCGTCGCTACATCTGGATGCGCGCCTCCGGGCCCCTGCCAGACGTTCCGGCGCTGCATCGGTACCTTCTGGCGTACGCCTCGGACTTCAACTTCCTCACGACCGCCATGATGCCGCACGGCGTCTCGTGGATTACGCCGGGGATGCTGTGTGCGTGCCTGGACCACGCGATGTGGTTCCATCGCCCCTTTCGCGTCGATGACTGGCTGCTGTACGACATCTCCAGCCCGACGGCCAGCCACGCGCGCGGCCTGGTCCGAGGCAGCGTGTTCGATCGGAGCGGTCGCCTCGTCGCGACCACGACCCAAGAGGGCCTGATGCGCCGGCGCGGCGCGTCCGACGGCCTGTAAGGAGAACCTGTGGCAAAGAATGACACCGACCTACGCTGGTATCCGACCAAGGTGGACTGGTGGATGGTCCCGCTGCTCGCGATCCCGTTCCTGGCCTGTGGCGCGGTGCTCATCGCGGCGATCGTCACGGGCAAGGGGATGCTGGTCGGGCTGCTCTCGACAGGGCTCATGGCGGCCGTCTTCGGCGGGCTCGTGCTGCCGATGCGCTACGCCATCAGTGATACAGAGCTTCTGGTCCGCCACGGGCTGATTACCCAGCGCGCCAAGCTCACCGAGATCCGGGAGGTCTACCCCACGCGCAACCCGCTGAGCTCACCGGCGCTGTCGCTCGATCGGCTGTGGATCTCCACGGGCGAGGGCTACTTCAAGTCGATCATGATCTCGCCCCTGGCGAAGGCGGAGTTTCTGGCGGAGCTCGAGCAGCGCGCAGGGCTGCGACGTGTTGGAGAGAAGCTCGTGCGCTAGGTCCGCTTGCGCGGGGGATCGAAGAACGGGAGCTTGGTCACGACCGCGGGGATGCGGGCGCGCTCCCAGTCGACCAGGATCTCGATGTCGACGACCGTACCCTCGGGCGCGACCAGCGGACGCACCGAGGCGAGCGCGAGGTTCCTCTTGAGCGTCGGGCTCCACGCGCCGGAGCTGGCGTAGCCGACTTGCCGGCTGCCTTGGTAGAGCGGGATGCGCTGGCGCCACGCGGCGGTCGGCAGCGACGGCGGCAGGTGGTGGCGGTCGAACGCGGCCTCCAGCGCGTCCCAATCGATGACGAGGCCCACGAAGGCCCACGCGGAGCCGTCGCGCACCTCCGCCTGGAGCGCGCACTGGCCGATGAAGGGCTCGCGGTCGAGGTCAACGGTCCAGCCGAGGCCGATCTCGTAGGGCGAGGTCTTCTGCGAGGCCAGGACCGTGTCGAACGCGGAGGTGTAGTCGCAGCCCTGGAGCACGAAGCCGGCCTCGATGCGCGCGATGTCGAGCGCGTCGAGCCCGATGGGCCACAGGCCGTGGTCGCTCCCGCGCGCGACGAGGAGGTCCCAGAGCGCGAGGGCGTGCGCGTTCTCGACCCATAGTTCGTAGCCGAGGTCGCCTGTGTAGCCCGTACGGGAGATGGCGCCACGGAAGCCGCCTACGAAGGTCGTCTCGGTGAAGCCGAAGAACTTGAGCGCGTCCAGGTTGGCGTCGCAGACGGCGCGGAGGACGGCGCGCGACGTGGGACCTTGGAGGGCGAGCGACGCGAGTCGGTCGGTGTCATCGCGCACCTCGACGCGAAAGCCGCGCGCGTGCCGCACGAGCCAAAACCACGATGGCGAGGCTGACGTGAGCCGGAAGCGATCCGGAGCGAGGCGCCAGCAGGTGCCGTCGTCGAGGACCTTGCCCTCGTCGTCGCACCAGCAGCCGTAGGTCACGCGACCTGGCTTGAGCTTGGAGACCTTGCGGGCCATGACGTAGTCGAGGAAGACCGCCGCGTCGGGGCCCTGGACGTCGTACTTGAAGAGCGGGGTCACATCCAGCAGCGCGGCGCCTTGGCGGATGGCGTTGTACTCACGCTCCGGGCTCTCGTCGAAGTGCTTGGCCGCGTAGTAGCCCGACCATGTCTTCCACGCGTAGCTCTCGCACAGGGCGAAGGTGCGGGGATGGAAGGGCGTGGGCAGCGGCACGGCCGGAGCTTCGCCCCGGATGACGCCCGGGTCAACCGGCGCGGTGGGTGTTTGCTCCCCCCGGGGGCCACCGTCCGAATGTCAACATATCAGGACCGTCCCGGTCTTGTCCCGAATGTCAACATATCAGGACCGTCCCGGTTTTGCCGGTTTTGACTTACATAACGTCTAGGTGAACAGCCCGCGAGCACGGGCCAAGGCGTAGCTCCAGCGCTCCAGCTCGAGGCACGTCCAGGCGGTGCACCTCGGGCTGCCGTTGGGACTCGAGGACCTGTGTCGGGAGTGACACGCCCGACAGGGTCACAGACAGCTGGCACTCCGACGCGGGTCGGCCATGGCGTCGAATCCACACAAGGATG
Source organism: Pseudomonadota bacterium (assembly GCA_005776585.1). GTDB lineage: Bacteria > Myxococcota_A > UBA9042 > SXOX01. Next base: position 2,661 of record SXOX01000046.1, read on the forward strand.
ACGCCTGGGCGGCGAACCCGCGCCGAGAGGGCGTAGGGGCCCGCCGTGGGGGGCGGACCGCCGCGAGGCCACTTGTCGAAGAGGGCCTCGTCGCCGGTGAGCGCGTCGAAGATGGGGGTGTACTCCACCAGGACGACCGGCGTGGGCCACGTCGCGAGGGGTGTCCTCACGATCTCGCCGGAGCCGAGCGTCAGGTCCTTGGCCAGCGACAATGGAAGCACGGCTAGGTGCGCGTCGGACTTCGCAGGTTGTGGGTTGCTCGCCGCGACGTCGTGGTGGTAGCCCATGCCGATGAGCAGCGCGGGGTCGCTGAGGTAGAGGCCGTGCACCTGCCGGCGTACGTCGGCGGTCGAGCCGACTCTGGCTACGACCTCGTCAACGACCTGGGCCTGTGCGTGGGACGACAAGACGGGGAGGACGTCGAACGTGGCCGGGAGCGCCACTCCGACGCCGTAGGCGGCGGCCGAGAGGAGCGTTGCGACGCGCAGCGCAACGGGAACCCGCTCCGCTCCGCCGAGCCAGCCGGCGACCGTCACGAGCCCGAGCGCGGCTAGGCCAAAGCCTGGGAATGCGATGGTATGCAGAAACCGTGGCGCCGGCATGTAGCCCGCGAGCGGCCAAAGCACGGCAAGGCCGGCGACGAACGCGAGCGCCAACACGCGCGGTAGCGGGTCGGGGCGACGCAGCGCGGTGACCGCGCCGATGACCGCGAGCTCGAGCCAGGTCGAGCCGACGAGCCAGGCGTCAGGCCACGAGGCGATGCCGAAGCCTCGGACCAGGAGTTCGACGAGCGTGCCGAGGCGGGTCGTGTCGAGGGCGTTGGGTCGGTGACCGAGCACCGCGTCGAGGCCGCGGGCGTCGATGAGCGACCCCCAGGAGAGGGCAATCGGCGCCAGGCTCGCCGCGGCGAGCGCCAGGACCGCGAGCGTGCGCGCTGGGCCGAGGCGTGGCGCCGAGAGCCCGACGCACACCGCCCACGCGACGGCGAGGCCCGCGGCTTGGACGTGCAGCTGGACGGCGAGTGCCGCGATGACGCCCGCGAGCGCGAAGCGGCGAACGCAGGCGTGCTTCGTGGCTGCTGCGGTGAGCCAGAGCACGACGACCATCGGCAGCGGGAGGAGGCTCGAGTGCCAGACCTGGCGCGCGGACTCGTGGAAGTAGCCGCTCCCGGCGAGCCCCACGACGGCCGCCAGCGCGGGCAGCGGGCCGGTCACGGGCCAGAGCGCGCGGCCAAAGACGAACACGGCGACGCAGGCCAGTACCACGAAGCTGAGCTGGATCGCGGCCGGTGACGGTATGAGCGCGACGATGGGCGCCACGAGGAGCGCGAAGACCGGCCCATGATCGACGGCGAAGGGACCCACGGGCGGGCCGTGCAGCGGGAATGCACCCCCATGGACCCAGCGCCGCGCGTCGCTGAAGAAGAGGTCGTGCTCCGCCTCGAAGACTGCATCCCGGCTTCGCACGAGCACCTCGACGACCACGATGGCGACGCACAGCACGGCGAGCACGAGCCCCGAGCCGCCACCGAGACGCTCCCAGAGTCGCGAACGCAGTGACGGTGCGGCGGCCTCGACCACGGTGGGCACGCTATCACGACCCTCTGGCCGGTTCGTTTCCGAGTGGATCGATTCTGCGCTTCGCGCGTTGAACTCGACGCCCACGCCCGCCTCGCAACCCGGGGCGCGCCGTGCTAGCACACCGCCCTCGACAGACCAGGAGGTTCCATGTTGCATCGCTCGCCCCCGCTGCTGCTCGCACTCGCGCTCTCGTGCGTGGCCTCGTCGGCCGTCGCTCAGGAGGCCCGCACCGTACCGACCAAGATCACCGCAGTGACGGTGTACGCCGATCGCGCGCAGGTCACCCGCACCGGCGGGCTGGACCTGTCGGGTACGGTCAGCCGCGTCGCGGTCACCAAGCTGCCGGGTTGGATCGACGCCGAATCGGTGCGCGCCACGCTCGACCCGCCCACCGCGGGGCAGATCCTGGACGTCACGGTCGAGACCGCGTTCTTGGCCGAGGCGTCGGAAGACGCAGTAAAGAAGGCTCAGGCCGCCGTCCGCGAGATCGCCGACGAGATCGGCGCGATCGCTGACGAGGAGAAGATCCTCAACGACGAGATCGCGCGACTCGAGTCCATGCGCACGTTCAACATCGACAAGTTCCCGCGCGAGCTGGCCACGCGCGACGTGAAGGTCAAGACCTTGGGCGAGACGCTCGCGTTCGTGAGCGAGACGCTGCGCAACGACCGCAAGGCGCTACGGGCCCTGGCCAAGAAGCGCAGGGAGCTCGAGCCCACGCTCGCAGCACGCAATCGCGAGCTGGCGGACCTCCAGTCGCGCGCGCAGCTCCAGCAGAGCTCCGTCGTCATCGAGGCCAAGGGCTCGGGCCACGCGACGCTGTTGCTGACCTACCTCACGCCGGGCGCAGCCTGGGAGCCCACGGGCGAGCTGCGCGTGTCCAAGGGCGGCGAGCAGGTCACCTTCCTGCAATACGCGTCCGTCATCCAGACGACCGGTGAGGACTGGACCGGCGCCATGCTGTCGTTTTCCACCCAACGGCCCGGCGAGATTCTCGACGTGCCGCGCGCACGCGGGCTCCTGCTCGACCGCGCCGGGCCCGGGGTCGGGGACGTGCTCAACAAGATGGGCGAGTCGTTCAGCAACGCGCAGAAGAACTACTTCGCGCAGAACGAGATCGTCGCCAAGGGCAAGAACCACAAGTGGCGGGACAACCTCGCGCAGCAGCACGACATCCAGACGCGCGCGGTGCAGAGCTTCGCCCGCATCGCGCAGCGTGGCACGACGGCGCACTTCGCCGCGCTGTCGCAGCGACCGGTGCGCGCCGATGGCAAGCCCGTTCGGCTGCCCATCGCGACCAGCGACTTCACCGCGAAGCTCAAGCTGGTGTCGGTGCCGGAGGTGTCGCTCAATGCCGTGCGCGTCGCGGACCTGCAGAACGCGGGCACGCAGGCCATCCTGCCGGGGAAGATCGCGATCTTCGACAACGGCGCGTTCGTGGGCAACAGCGAGGTCGGCTTCGTCGCGCCGGGCGAGGGCTTTCAGACGTTCTTGGGCGTGAATGACCGCGTCAAGCTCGAGCGCATCATCGACAAGAAGACGAGCGCTCTCAAGCGGCGCGGGCAGCGCACGGAGCTCGAGGTGGCGTTCATGGTCACCGTCGAGAACCTGGGCTTCGAGCCGGTCACCATCGAGATCGGTGATCGCATCCCGGTCGCGCGCGACGAGGACATCGAGGTGAGCGACGTCGAGGTGCCCAAGGGCGTCAAGCCCGATCAGAACGGCGTCATTCGATGGACGGAGACGATCCCGCCGCGCAGCAAGCGCAGCTGGCGCATCGCCTACACGCTCGAGTACTCCACGGCCACCGTCACGCGCGTCCGCGAGGAGAAGAAGAAGATGCAGATGCGGATGGCCCCCTCGTCGCCGGCTCCAGCGCCCAAGTCGCTGATGGATGAGATCGAGAACCTCGAGAACAACCTGTAGCCCACGCCAGTGACGCTCTGAGCTTGCATCCCCCGGTGCGTCGTTCTAAGACGGCGCGCCATGCCGAACCCCGCCATCTTCGTCACTGGAACCACGGGCTACATCGGCTCGTACGTCGCCACCAACCTGCTTCGTGAGCACCCGAGCACGCGACTGGCCTTGCTGGTCCGCGCCAAGAGTCAGGCCGAGGCTGAGCAGCGGCTCTGGAAGTCGCTGCAGTTGCACATGGGCTTCGAGGAGTTCCTCGATCACGTCCGGACGCGGTGCGACCTGTACCTCGGAGACCTCACGCTGCCGGAGCTGGGGCTCGAGCCAGCGGCCCGCGCAGCGCTCATCCAGAGCATGGACTCCATCATCCACGTCGCGGCGTCGCTGAATCGTAAGTCGAACAAGGTCTGCTTCAACGTCAACCTGCGCGGCACGCTCGAGGTGCTCAAGTACGCCCGCGCGGCGCAGGACCAGCATGGCCTCCGGCGCTTCTCGGACATCTCGACGGTCGCCGTGTGCGGGGAGCGCCAAAACGAGGTCGTCACCGAGGACCGCACCATCGACTGGGACCGCTCGGACTACGATCCGTATGCGCGGACCAAGAAGTTCGCCGAGCACATGGCGCACGAGCTCCTCAAGGACGTGGACGTGCGCGTGTTTCGACCCAGCATCGTGTTGGGAGACTCGCGGTTTCCCGAGACGACCCAGTTCGACATGGTGCGCGCGTTCGTGGTGCTGACCGACCTCTTGGTGCTCCCGTTCAGTCCGGACTGGAAGGCCGATATCGTGCCCGCGGACTACGTCGGCAAGGCCATCGTGCACGTCCACCAAAAGGAGCGGCCCAAGTACGGCGCCTACAACCTCGCGTCTGGGACGCAGTCATTGACGTACAAGCAGATCACGGACTTCATGCATCAGCAGGGCATGCCGGGGCGTCACGTGTTCGTCCCGCGGCTCCAGGGCGCGTTCAAGAAGAGCATCGGAGCGGCGATGGACACGCCCCGCGGTTGGGGGCTCTCGGGCGCGGCGTCACTCATGCACGTGTTCTTGCCGTACCTCACGTTCAACACGGTGTTCGACAATGCGCGTGTCGTCGAGGAGCTGGGCGAGGCCCCCGCGCCATTCGACTCGTACGGGTTTGGCCTCTACCAGTTCGCCAAGCGCGGCAAGTTCACCTACCCGTATCGTCCGTGGCCCGAGGGAGCTACACCTCGTCCCAGCGGCGCGTGAGGTCGACCTTGGCCGACTCCGATCGCGTCTGACCGATCTGGGTCTCGGTCTCATGGAGCTCGCGCAAGAGCTGCCAATACTTCTCGGAGAGCGAGGGCAGGTACCGGCGGCCGATGAACCACGTGGGCGGCTTGTAGGACGACGGCGGGCCGGCCGGAAACGCGTACTTGGCCCGAATGGCGTCGAGGGCTCCGCAGACGACGTCCGAAATCGCGCTCCAGAGGGCCTCGTTCTCGGCGATGGACTTCTTGGCATCGTCGGCCGCAGCCGCGCCTGCAAACCAGAGGGCGTTGTCCTCGACTGCGGCGAGCATGTCGCGTGTCGCGGACTCGCCGCCCGACTTGATGTCCGCCTTGAGCGTGCGCAGTGCGCTGTCTGACAGCGTGGAGGCAAAGTCGGGATGCGACACGAACGCACGCTTGAGCTCGCGCTCGAGGAACTTGGGGACATCCTCGGCGAGCAACGCCTTGACCTCGGCAGCGATCTGCACGAGGCGCTCGCGCAAGATGATGATGTGCTGCTCTAACTCGGCGATGGATGGCGAATCACTGCTCGACATGCGGACCTCCTGCCCTCAGGCGCTCCGATGGTGCCCGCGCGACGCCCACGCGTCAACGCGGACGCTCCTAGTTGGTCTCGATACTGCCGTCCTCACGTACCGTGTACTTGCCGGCAGCGAGTCCCGAGAAGGTGCGCGTCGTCTGCGTCACGGGGAAGACGACTTCGACGTCCGCCGAGCTCGCGCTTCCCAGCCCGAAGTGGAGCCATGGCGCGCTCTGGCAGCCCGTCCCGTGCGCACCGACGCGCTCCTGCATCCGCCAGACGCCGCCGACCTTGACGCGAACGCGCGCGCCGACTGCGCTGCGGTTCGTCTTCCCCTGGCCACCGCCCACCGGACGAATGGCGAGCCCCTGCCCGCCCAGGCGGTTCGTGTTGAAGTAGGTCTCGCGCGCAACGAAGTCGAGGTCGAGATCCCCGTCCAGATCGGCCACGGCGTTGCCCCAACCACTCTCGACGGTGAGCCCGCTTGCGCTCGTGATGTCGTCCCACACGCCGCTCGGCCACGCGTTGCGATAGACCTGTGTGCGTCGATGCTCGTAGACGCACGTAAACGCGAGGTCCAGGTCGCCATCGTTGTCCAGATCGAACAGCGTCGGGCTCGAGGCGGTCTCTTGATAGCGAATGCCCGCACTCACCGTCGTGTCGATGAACGGGCCACCGTTCGGGCCCGGACCGTAGTACAGCGCCGCCTTCTGGCTGAAGTCCAGGAAGCGCGGATGCGCGAGCCGCGCGATGAACACGTCGAGCCAGCCGTCGTGATCGATGTCGCCCCAGGCGGCGCCAATCGCGTGCCCGTAGGCCGCCCCGCCCCCGTTGAAGGTGCCGATGCCCTCGAGCGTCGTCGCCTTGCCGACCGAGGTCAGCCCACCCTTGCCGTCGTTCTGGAGATGTAGGCTCGGGTGCAAGCGGTAGTTCGTTACGAGCACGTCGACGTCGCCATCACCGTCGTAATCCGCCGGGGCGACGCCACGGCTCGCCCAGCCCTTGCCCTGTGCCTTGTCGAGCCCGTGGCTCGCGGACCAGTCGGTGAACTTCCCTCCGCCCTCGTTGTGCCAGAGCTTGTCGCGCGACGGGATGCCCTCGGTCCAGCAGATGAAGTTGCCTTGGTAGAGATCCAAGAGCCCGTCGTTGTCGACGTCGAGCCACGCCGAGGCCTCCGTCGGCACGTGTTGCGCGCCCGACTTCCCCTCGCACGTGTGCTGCTGCGTATCGTCGATGCCCGACGTGGCGGTCACGTCCTTGAAGTGACCCTTTCCGTCGTTCTCCAGAAGCACGTCCACGAGCCCGGTGCCGAAGTAGTCCGGGTCGCCGTCGTCGTCCATATCGCCCAGAACGCCACCGTTGCTGCCGAGACCCGGCGGGACGTGCGTGGCCGTCACGTCGGTGAAGTGGCCCTTGCCGTCGTTGAGGAAGACGCGAGGGCCGTCGAGCATCGCGTCGATGTCGCCGTCGCCGTCGAGATCGTCGAGCGCGACACGCGACAGCTCCGGGAGACCGGTCTGCTCGTGGCTGCGCTTCTCGAAGAGCGTGTCTTTGGCTGCGACGACGCCGAGAGTCCGGAGCTCCGCCTCGACCAGAAAGTCGCCCGGAGCAAGCGCGAAGACCGAGTGCCCTCCCGTCTGGGTGTCGACCTTCTTCGATCGCCACACGAACGAGCGCCCCGGCTTATTGGGCCCCGGATCGCTCGGCGCGACGTCGAAGACGAGCTGCGGCGCGTCCCCGGTGACCTCGAGGCCGACGTAGACGAGCCTCCCTGGGCTCACCTTGAGCGGCGGCTCGAGGGCCAGAGTGAGCCAGGTGCGGCTGTCGGTCGGCGTAACCGCGCGCTTGACGGTCACGAGCGGCTGGGTCCACTCGAAGGCAAGGAAGTCCCCGCCAAGGTCGTCGAAGACGCTGATCGCCAACGTCGCGGCCTTGGGCACATCGACCTGCACGCGCAGCGCCCGCACCTCGAAGGTGTCCCAGACCTCGAGCCGCGTCAGCTCGAACTCGTGGTCGGCCCCCCCGGTGTAGGTGACGTGACCCTTGGGGGCGCCATCGTGATGCAGCTGCCAGGTCCACTCGCCGTCGGTCGTTGGCTGCGGGCCGAGATCGGTGAACTTGGAGGGCGAGCCTAGATCGGGTGTGACTTCGGCCGACGCATCCTGGAAGACCTCAACGACGACGGCGTCTGCTGCGGAGCTCGCGGCGTCCGCGGCAACGTGGAGTGGCGGCTCAGAAGACGACGCACACGCGAAGGCGAGCTGCGCCAACACACCCAACAGCGCACGGGAATCACGCATGACCCGAGCTTCGCACGCGCGCAGGCAAGCGTCCACGGTCGCCGCCAACGAGCTCGTTGACTTAGTTCCGAGATTAGGCGAGGATTCTGGAACATGTTCCAACGACTGCTCAACCTATCGACATCAGAAACGTTCTTCCTCTTTGGTGCGCGTGGCACTGGCAAGTCGACATTGCTCAAGACGTCCTTGCTCGACGGAAAGGACCCGGCCCGTGTTCGCGTCTACGATCTCCTGGACCCGGAGATCGAGGACGCCTTCGTGCGCTCGCCGGAGCGTCTGGAGCAGGAGGTGCGAGCCCACCTGTCCGCGGGTCCATTGGACTGGGTCGTTCTCGACGAGGTTCAAAAGGCGCCACGTCTACTCGATGTCGTCCATAGGCTGTTATTCTCGACTCAGGTTCGCTTCGCGCTGACTGGTTCCAGCGCCCGCAAGCTCCGGCGTGGCGCGGCAAACCTGCTGGCCGGCCGCGCGGTGGTGCACCATCTTGGTCCATTGTCCTTCGCAGAGCTTGGCGATGCGTTCGATCTCGACCGCGCGCTTCGCTTTGGAGGCCTGCCGGGCATCGCCCTCCATCCCTCCGAGGAGGTGCGGTCCCAGCGACTGCGCGCCTATGCGCTCACGTACTTGCGCGAGGAAGTACAGGCCGAGCAGCTCACGCGGCGCTTGGATCCGTTCCGCGAATTCCTGGAAGTTGCCGCACAGCACAACGGCAAGGTGCTCAATGTCGCCGCAATCGCGCGCGCGGTCGGACGCGTCGACGACAAGACCGTGCGAACCTTCTTCGAGATTTTGGAGGACACGCTGCTCGGCTTCTTCCTGCCCGCCTGGGATCGCTCAGTGCGCCGGTCGCAAGGGAAGCACCCCAAATTCTACTTTACAGACCCGGGAGTAAAACGGGCCTTGGAACGGACGCTCGACGTCGCCCTGAATCCACGCACCTCGGCCTTTGGCGAGGCCTTTGAGCACCTGGTCGTGGCTGAGACCCACCGCCTCAATGAGACGCTCGGTCGAGATCTGAGACTCGCGTACTTCGCCACGAAGGACGGTGCCGAGATCGACCTCATCCTCTCCGGCGGAGGGAAGACCATCGCCGTCGAGATCAAGTCCTCCGACCGCGTGGACACGGTCCGAGTCCATCGCTTTGCTGGGCTCGCTGCTTCGCTCGGCGTAGACGAGGCGTACTGGCTGTCGCGCGATCCCACGGCGCTCGATGTCGCGTCGGTCAGGTGCCGTGAATGGCGCGTGGGGCTTCGCACGATCTTCGCCATCTCAGGGTAGCGTGTTCAACACTGCGGTCGCTCCCACGAGCTCAAGGTGCGGGCACGCAGGGATCGACCCCGAGCCCAGGAGCCGTGGGAGGAGTCCCGGCAACGCATGCGCAGTACACGGACCCGCCCGCACTTGGACCCTTGCCGCAGTAGTAGCCCATGCCACAGTCGTCCTTGTTCTGGCATAGGCAGTGGCCCCCGCCGCACCGTCCGATACCGGCTGGACAATTCTCAGCAATGAACTCGCTGAAGCCGCCCGTTCTTGCGAGAAACGCCTTGAGCTTGCGTGGACAGCCGTCGCACGAGCAACCTGCGCTCGCACCGGCATACGGAGCGCAGATCCCTGTCGCTCCGTGGCAGATGAGGCCGCACCCACACTCGGACGAGCGACTACACTTCTCGTTCTCCGTAAGGCTCCCGTGCTGGCAACGATTGGGACAGTCGTCGGCCGTGACGCGACAGGCGGGTACAGCAGCGTCACCACGTTGCTCGCTCGGGCCGGCGCACGCACCAAGCACAATCGCTGCAAGGCATACCAGTCGTGCGGAAGACATGAGCCATCGTAAGCCTCCGCCGTGACGGGGGTCGAGGAGTGCGCTCACCGCTTCCGCATGAGCCAATCGCCGAGGACCAGGGCGTCGAGGTCGGTCGCCTCGAAGTCGCGGAGCGCCTCCTCGGGCCGATTCACGATGGGCTCGTCGCGCAGGTTGAAGCTCGTGTTCAGCACCATGGGGACACCCGTGCGCGCGGCGAAGGCCGTGATCAGCGCGTGCAGGCGGGGGTTGAACTCAGCCGAGACGAGCTGCGGTCGCGCGGTGCCATCGACGTGCGTGATGGCCGGGACGCGCGCGCGCTGGTCTGGCCGAACGCGACAGACGGTGGTCATGAACGGCGTCATGGTGCCCTCGAACCAGTCGCCTGCCGCCGATTCCAACACCGCCGGTGCGAAGGGCCGGAAGGTCTCGCGCCGCTTGACGGTGCGATTGACTCGATCGGCCATGTCGGGCGCGCGCGGATCGGCCAAGATACTGCGCTGACCGAGCGCGCGCGGCCCCAGCTCCAGGCGACCTTGGACCCAGCCGACCATCTCTCCGTCGGCCAGGAGCGTCGCGACCATTTCGGCGAGGTTTGCCGGGCGTTCTGCGCCGTCGGGCGGGGTGAACGCGCCCAGGTCGGGGCCGAGCGCCATGGACGTGAGCGGCGCTGGTCGCGGCGCGTCGGGGCCGCGGGCCAGCAATGCTGCGCCCCAGGCCGTGCCCGCGTCGTGCGCGGCCGGCTGCACGAAGACCTCGCGGAAGGACGTCTCTTCACGGATCTTGCCGTTCATCACCGCGTTGAGCGCGACGCCGCCCGCGAGGCACAGCCGGTCGAGCCGGGTCGCGCGATGTAGAGCCCGCAGCCGCGCGAAGACGACCTCCTCCAGACGCCGCTGTCCCGCAGCGGCGACCGCAAAGTGGCGCTCCTCCAGCGCCGCCTCGGACGTGCGCGCCGGGCCAAAACGCTCGACCCAGCGGGGGGAGAAGTAGCCACGCGTACCGCCGTGCTGAAAACCGAACCAGGAGAGGTCGAGGCGACCATCGTCCTGGACCATCTCCCGAAACGCGGCTAGCAACGCCGGCTCGACCGACACGAAGGCCGAGAGCCCCATGGTCTTGCCCTCGGACGTCGCGGGTACAAACCCGGCCCATTCGGTGAGCGCGCTGTAGAAGTAGCCGAGACTATGAGGAAAGTCGCGGTCGCCCAGGCCGCCGAGGCGCGCGACCTGGGTGCTGCGACCCACGTGGTGTGTGAGGCTCTCGATCTCTCCTGAGCCATCGACGATCAAGACGGCGGCGCTCTCAAAGGGGCTCGGCAGAAATGCGCTGGCGGCGTGCGCGTCATGGTGGCGGACCCAGTGCCACCGGTGGCGACCGGGCCCGAAGCGACGGCGCAGCTCGCGGGGCAGGTCCACCACCCGCAGCCAGCTCGCGCCTCGGCTCTGCAACATCGGCCGCGTGTCGGGCCAACCGCGCAGCAGGTCCATCGCCCGGGTGACGACGCCCTCCCACGGCCGCAGGCTGAACGCCACGTGGTCGAGGTCACGCCAGGTCGCGCCCACGTGCGCCAGGCACGCCCGGATCGCTTGCTCCGGCAGCTCGCCCGTGTTCTTGCGCCGGACGAGACGCTCCTCCTCCACAGCGAACAGCACGCGCCCGCGCTCGTCGACGAGGCACGCAGACGCGTCCTGCATGGCGCAGTTGAAGCCGAGGGAGAGCACCGCTCAGACTTTGCGAAACACCGTCTCGAGCGCCTTGCGGTCGTCCTCGGGCACGCCGTCCCAGAGAATGTGCACCTTCTCGGGCCCCGGAGTGCCGATCCCGAGCGCGATGCCGTCGAGGATCTGGGGCATCTTCCAGGGCATCGTGTCGTTCAGTGTATCGAACAGGGGGTCCTTCTTGGCGATGGTCGCGCGCCCGAGCTCCCGCTTGAGCAGCGAGACGCCGAACGCATCGAAGGCCAGGCGGTCCTTGCACGCCACGATGAGGTGCGGCTCCGTGAGCGCCCGGTCATCCCCGACGCCCTCGGGTCCGCCTTGCACGAGCGCAGTCCACGCATCGAGCACGCAGAACTCGGTGTGGAACATCTGGTTCAGGATGGCGATGTCGCGCGAGAGCATCTTCCCGAAGTCCTTCTGGTAGTGCATCACGTCGCGCGACTCGTCGCCCACGCCGCCGATGTAGTTCTTCATCGCCAGCGAGAACACGGCCCAGCGGTGGTTCTTGCACACTGGCACGTTGATGACGACCTCGGCCTCGACCAGGCGCTTCATGGCCAGGACGCCATCGACCTTCTTGACATCATCCTTCCACGTCTCTTCGTAGTGCGCGGGCTTGAGCGTGAGCCACTCCTCCGGCTTCTCCTTGGGTCTGGGAGCGGGGAAGATGGCGTCTGCGCCCGCGGCAAGGGCGGCAGCCCCTTGACCCGTGCCGTCGAAGGCGTCGGCGGAGGTGAACCAGCGCGCGGCGCGATCGCCGACCGTGATGTGCTTGGCGCCGGCCTCCTTGGTGACCTTGACGACCGCGGCGAGCACGGCCGGGCTCGTGGCCACCCCGGGAAAGCCCTCGAGCGAGGGATAGACGCAGTTTGGCTTGATGAAGACCGTCTTGCCCTTGACGAAGTCCAGACCTCCAGCGAGCGCGATGGCCTTGCGGACGGCGGCCTCGACGTCGACGTCGCCCCGGGCCACGCCCAGCAGGATGGCGTCCGGCGGGATGGGCGGGCCGGCGTCGGCGACGTCGGGCCCCGTGTCGGGTGTCGGCGGCGGGGTGTCCGTCCCGGCGTCGGTGGGCGCGGCGGTATCGGCGGCTCCCGTGGTGCCGGTGTCGGTGCTCCCGACGTCGGTGCCGGTCGCGGGGGTCTGCGCCGTCTCCGCGGTCTTGCAGCCCGCGAGCGCTGCGGCGCCTGTCGTGGCGATGAACTTGCGTCGTGACCAATCGCTCATGGTGCGGCTCCTCTCGCGGGAGTGGCCCGCGCCCGAAGCGGCGAGTCTACTCGCTGGTGGCGGCCACGGCTACGGCCGGAGCGGGCGACTGATCTGACTCAGGGCGCGGCGAGGGTCACAGGACGCGACGCCGCCGAGCAGCGTCCCACGACAGGGTCAAAAATGACCCATTGCCCCGCAATGCCACGTCCGCTAGCGTGGCAAGCTACGACTAGGTTCGACTCAGGCAGGCTCCTCGCGAGGAGCAGGAGGAATCCATATGACGACTCGGCTCATTTCGACCATGACGCTTCTTCTCGCCGCGGGCAGCGCCTACGCCGCTCCAGCGGGAAAGGTTGACATCTGTCATCGGTCCGGCAACGGGAAGACCCAGATTCTGAACGTCAGCTCGAACGCCGTCAGCGCCCATGTGGGACACGGCGATCACATCGTCGGACCCGAGGCCTGCGATGGTATCGACAACGACTGTGACGGCCTCGTCGACGAGATCGCTCCTGTGGCCAGCACCTGTGGTGTTGGCGCCTGCGCATCGACTGGCTGGATCACGTGCTCCGGCGGAGCGCTCACCGACTCCTGCGCGCCAGGGGCGCCGTCGGCCGAAACCTGCGACACGATCGACAACGACTGCAACGGGCAAACGGACGACATCGCGCCTACACCCAGCGCTTGCGGACTGGGCGGCTGCTCGGCGACCGGCTTCGTCTCGTGCGAGGCAGGAGCGCTCATCGACTCGTGCACCCCAGGAGCGCCGTCGGCGGAGGTGTGCTCGGATGGCACAGACAACGACTGCGATGGCCAGGCCGACGAGGACTGCAGCAGCACGCCGCCCAACTGCGTCGCCGCGTCGTACGAGGGTCATTCGTACCTCATCTGTCAAGGCTCCAAGAACTATGATCAGGCCGCAGCCGAGTGCACGGGCCTCGGCATGACGCTCGCGCACATGGACAGCGAGGGTGAGAACAGCCTGGTCGTGACGACCGCGCTCTACGCATTCGGCTGCATCAGCTACAGCGCGACGTCCTACTGGGTCTCCAACCTGAAGAGCGAGACCGGCTCGTCGTGGACGAGCGGAAACCCCATCTGGGCGAGCGGCGAGCCGAACGGCGACGGAAACCACGTCCACCTCATCCGGTACTGCGGGCAACCCTACGGCTGGAATGACGTTCCGACCGGGTACCAGTGGGGCTGGGTGTGTGAGAGCGCGCCGGACACCGGGATGAACGACCTTGTGTCGGAGTACCAGGAGTACCAGGACGCGACGGTCGAGGAAGAGGGCGAGGCCGACGAGGAAGGCGGGGGCGAGGGCGAGTAGTCGCCCCGCGGCGATCGCGCGCGCCAATCGCGCTACTCTCGCGGCATGCCGCTGCCTCATCTGCTGCACTTCCGCGTGTCCCACTACAACGAGAAGGTCCGCTGGGCCCTCGACTTCAAAGGGGTCGCGCACACTCGGGAGTCCCTCGTCCCGGGCTTCCACCTGCCGCGCGTACGCGCGCTCACCGGGCAGAGCCAGCTCCCGGTGCTCGTCCTGGACGGCCGCCCGCTTCTGGGCTCGGCCGCGATCATCGAGGCGCTGGACCGGCGCTACCCCGACCGACCGCTCATCCCGTTTGAGCCCGTGCTACGGACACGCGCCCTCGCGCTCGAAGCGTGGCTCGACGGCGACGTCGCGCCGATCCTCCGGCGGCTCTTCTGGTCCACGTATCTCGACCGGCCAGGCGATGCCGCACGGATGGCGACCGCGGGTGCGAGCCGGGTGATCCGGTGGCTCTGGCGTCTCACGTTTCCGCTGATGCGGCCGCTGTTTCGGCGCAACATGGGCATCCAGCATGGCGACGTCGAGCGTGCACGCGCCGCGGTCCCGGCGCTCTGCGATCGGTTGGCCGCCGAGATCGGGCCGAGCGGTTTCTTGGTAGGTGACGTGTTTACGGTCTCTGACCTCACGGCCGCGGCGGTGATGACGGCCATCTTGCGCCCGCCGGAATTCCCCTACCCACTGCCCGAGCCCTGGCCGCCGGCGCTCGTCGCGATGCGAGAGGCCATGGCCTCGCACGCCGCGTCGCGGTGGGCGATGGATCTGTACGCGACCCGGAGAAGCGTCTCGTGCGAGGTCCGACCGCCAGACCCGTGAGGATGGAGTCATCACGTGCAGGAGTGCCACTGACCGTGGCCAGCGCCGCAAGCGACCTCGGCGAGTCCGACGACGCCCTCCCGTACCCCGTACGTGACACTCGGGTAGTGCGCTACGGCACACGCACGCGGCTGGTGTTGCCGGCGTCGGCGCGGGAACGTGGCCACGGATGGGCGCCGAGCGCCGCTTCGCCGTAGAGGTGCACGAGCGCTCCAGAGCGCTGCGCAATGACGAGGGTGCCGTCGCTCTGAGGCAGCACCGACTCCACGTCCGCACCTGTGACGGCGTGACTCCAGCGGTCCGAGGCGCTCGAGGTCCCGAGGGACAACGCAGCGAGCCCAATTGTTGCGGTCTGCCCAAACACGAGCGTCGCGGCGGTCCCGACGAGCGCCGCCGAGCCCACGCGCAGATTCATGCTCGTCCGCTGCCACGCCACGCGGGCCTTCTGTCCGACGATCTCGACACCCACCAGCACCTTGGCCGAGACGACGACGATGAGCCCACCCGTCGCGACGAGGAGCGCGTCGGCGACCACGCCCAGGGTCGCGGGTTCGAGCGGCAACCAATCCTGGTCGACGCGCACCGCGCCCCCGAGCGCGCCGCTCGAAGTGCCGACGACGACGAGGTGGGGTCCGCCCAGGACCGGAGAGGTCGCCGCGGGGCCCGCTGTGCCGAGGTCGAGCCACGCCACTGTTGCATAGCCCTTGTCGAGTCGCGCGACGCGACCATCGGCGACCGACACGAAGACGGCGTTCCCGTCGGTGGCCAGCCCGGGACCCTTGGGCGCCAGGTCGAGATGGGCCTTCGCTGGGCCCGCGGCGGTGCCGTCGTCGCGCAGATGACGCAGGCTCCCATCGCTCAAGGCGAGCACGAGCGTCCCATCGGCGAGCACGGACGGTCCGGCAGCGAGGCTCGTCGCCGAGGGCGGCGTGAAGGTCGCGAGCGCACCGCGGCTCAGGTCCGTAGCGTCGTAGATGGGCATGGCGTCGTCGAACGCGACGACGACGCGCGCGCCCGTGATGACGGGGACTGGCAGCGGGCCGGCGTGGGCGCCAAGCTCCGCCTCGTCTTTCAGCGCGAGGTTCCCTCCGTGGCGGACGAGGCGCGCTCCGGAGCGGCGAAGGGTCAAAAACAGGTCGGCGCCGCTGGCCAGGCCACCAAGCTCCGTCGCGTCCACCGGAGGCGTGTACCGCCCGAGGACGCAGTCCGGGTCGGCGTCGCGTGCGCCGGTCAGCAGGGGGCAGCAGGCATCGGCGGGCCCCAGCGTCGCGGCGAGGCAGCTGGGCGTCGTCTCGGAGACTTCGGCCACATCCAGCGGCACGTGCGCGGGCAGCTCGGAGTTGGTGACATCGGGCATCGCCGGGCAGTCGAAGACGAAGCAGAGGCCCTTGTGGCACCGGCACATGCCGTATTTGGTGCGGCAGTCGTCGTCGGTCTCGCAGGGGTGATCGAAGGGTGGGAGACAGCTCGGGACCGCGAGGCAGAGTACGACGAGCGCTGCGACTCGGCTCAGAGCGTGCGACAGCATCGGAACGGGTGCTCGACCATGTTGTCGGTGACGGAGGCGGTCGTGAGGGCGGTGAACGTGAAGCACTTCTGCTGACTCTTTACCTCGTCATAGAGGTCTGCCAAGTAGGCCATCGAGGGGCCGGCTAGATCGAGCGCCCACTCGGGCGGTCCGACGGTGTTGATCGCAGTCGCTCCCGCGCATGCGGAGAGCAGCTCCGCGACCGTGCAGAGGCGCATGTTCGCCACCGAGCACACGCCAACCGCCCAGTGCCAATCTCCCTTGGGCCGGACGTTCTCCTCCAGGCAGACCCAGCCATCGGCCACGGTCCCCGGCGGACACGTTTCGAGCTTGCCCACGCGGCTCTCCAGCGCGGCGAGCTTGGTCTCCAGCACGGCCATCGCCGCCGTCTGCGCCGTCGCCGCCGCGGAGTCCGCCGCAACCAGGGCGCTCAACGCCCCTTCCACCGTGGTCGCTGCGAGCCCCGCTATCGGCGCGATCGCCTTCGCCTGCGTGCTGGATCCGAGCGACGTGGCCTGCGCGGTCCCCGCGTCCGCAGACTTCTGCGCCGTGCTCGCCCGGGTCGCCACGGCCTCGATCGCGGCCTGGACGGTCTTGGCCGAGAGCTTGGCAGTCCCGTCGTCGAACGCGACGGCCTTCGCGTCAGGAGTCTTTGTCGTCGCGAGCTGCGTCGTGTGGCCGGTCACGGTCTCCTGCACCGCCGTCAGCTGCGAGGACTCGAGCGCGAGCCGCGCGGCGAGCTCATCCAGCGCGGCCTGGACACTCGAGCGTCCGAGCTGCGACGTTGCCGGATCGTAGCTCACGGTGGCCGCATCCGGGGTGCTGCTGCCCCGGCAGCCGAGGCCCGGCGAGGCCAGGAGTAGGAGGGTCGTCCAGAACAAGGAGTGGGGTCGCGCGGTTGGATGCTCAATCATCGGGGTGCCTTTCTGGGCTTGGGTGCTTCGGGTGAATGGTGTGCCACAGGGTCAGGGTGCCGAAATCGGCTTGGTCGGGAGGACGTCCGTGGACTGCGTCTTGTAGTTGATACCAGAGTCGGCGAACGCAAGGGGCGCCGCGAGGTCGACACCCAGTCCCGGAACGCCGTACCGCACTGCGGCGGAGACGGACTTCTGGGGCTCGGGACCGACCGCGACCGCCGTAACTACGCGTGGGTTCGCGTACTGCGTTTGCAGACAGAACGTGCCCTCGCCGCAGACGGCGCTGTCGGCCGAGGTCGGCGAAATGCCGGAGCACGAGGTCCCTTCGAGCACCAGGTTGCTGAGGATGAACTCCTGGCTGTTCGGAGCCTTTGGATACCATTTCACGCTGACCGGGGGCATGACCAGACACGTCGTGGGCTGTACGGTCGCCGCATAGAGGTCGACGAGGACGAGCGCACCGGGGGGGACGGTCACCGCGCCGTTGGACACCACGAGCGGGGTGAGCTGCGAGGCGTCCTCGGCGTCGGCCTGACCCACCTCGGCGAACACGTCCAGGAGGTGATCGCGCGTCTCGACGCTCGGCGACTTTCCGGCCATCCCGCAAGTCGTCGTTGCGTCCGGTCCCGTCCAGCTGAGCTTGCACGGCGCGGCGGTCGAGGTGCAGGCTTGGGTTCCGCTGCACGACGCCGGGACGGCCTTGAGCAGGAACGTCCGAGCCGAGGTCACCGTGAGATGCACCTTGCCCATGACGGGGAGGGTCATCAGCATCGGCGTCGGATACGGGTTCTGGACTCGGTGCCGGGCGACGCGTACGCCGCCCTTGATGCTGACGAACGAGGACCCGCCCGACTGAGGCGACTTTGGAAACGCGTTATGGAGGAGGTTTCCTTGACCGAGACCATACGTCGAGAGGTCGAGCGCATTCGTCATCCACGACGGCACCTGCGCCCAGAAGAGGGGCGGGGCCACGACCGAGAACGAGAACGTCCAGGTCGTGACGGACACGTTGCCGGCCAGGTCAGTCGCGGTCACCTCGAGGCGGTTGGGGATCGTCGCCGGAGACCAGGCGAAGGTGTTCGGATCGCCATCCGTCAGGCTCTCGATAGCGAGCGGGATCTGGGGCTTGCCATCGATCGGAACCACCGTGCGCGACTTCATGAGCGCCAGGCCGTCGCGGAAGAAGCGGTAGGCGAGCTGGATGCCCGATGCCGGTGAGCCGGGGTTCGGATCGGTTGGCACAAGCTCAATCAGTGGGAGGTTGTTTTCAACCACATCGAAACCCCCAGTGTCGCGGAGCCTCGACGAGAACTTCTTGATCGACGTACTGCACGAGTACTTTGCAGTGCCAGCAGGCGCGCAGTCGACCTGGCTGACATACAACAGCGGCAAGCCCTCTCCACCGTACGTTGGAACTCCACCCTTCAACTCCACCGGCGCCTCGGTCTCCCGAAAGTATTTCGTCGTCCCCCAGAGCACGTTCGGAGCCTGCGTGTCGCGCTTGAACACGCCAACCGGTACCACGGTCGAGTTGCCCAGCGCGTCCGAGCACGTCACGGTCACGTCATTGTCGCCCTCGACCAGCGCTAGCGGCAGCGTCCACTCCGCGCCCTTGGGGCTCACCGTCGCCGTCGCGGTGCCGCTCGACGCGGTCACGACCACCCCGCCGACGCCACCATCGAGGGTCTCTCCGCTCAACGTCACCTGAGTCGCCTTCACCCACCCAGGCGAGCTCTTGACCACACAGGTTGGCCCTTGTGCATCCCGCGTGACGTTGAAGGGCACCGTCGCGGCGTTCCCGACCTGATCGGTCGCCGTGACCAGCCCGGAGAACCCCGTGTCACCAATCGTCACCGAAGTCGTCCAGACGTCGCCCACGGCAGCTCCGCATGTGCCGGCGAGGCAGACCGACTTCACGCCCGAGCCGGCGTCCGTCACCATGACACTCACGGTCACGGTCCCCGCGGAGACCCACGGCACCGAGCCAACCAGCACGGCGCCCGGGATCGGCCCCACCGTCACCGTGGGCGGCGTGCTGTCCCTGACGACACTGCGACTCGCGGTGCCCAAATGGCCGTGCGCGTCAGCGGCCTCGGCGACCAGCGTGACTGGGCCGTCCGCGGGTAGCGCCTGCAGCACCGCCACGAACTCACTCGACTCCCCCGCCGGCAAGGCCACGACGAGCGCGCCTGAGACCCCGATATGCACCGCGGCGATCGCGCTGGTCGCGTCGACCGCCGTGACCGTGACCGGGAGCGCGCCGCCGGGGACGAAGACCCCCTCGGACGGCGCGACGAACGTGACTGCCGGCGCCTGTGTGTCCAGGACGATGCTCTGGATGAGCTTTGCGGCGTTGCCGACCTTGTCCAGTGCGTCGAAGACCACGCCGTTCGGGCCTTCGACGAGCGTGAGCTGCACCGCGAACGAGCCGTTCGGAGCCACCGTAGGGACCGTCACGAGGCCGCCGACGAGCGCGGTGACGGTGAGGCTGTCGAGGCCCACGGCGACGTCGTGCGCGTTGCCCGTCAGCGTGTGGTCCGGGGTCGCGACAGCGAGACTACTCGTCACGTTGAGCGTGGGCGGCGTGCCGTCGATCTTCACCTTACGCGTCGTGCTTCCGGCGTTGCCCGCGGCATCGGTCGCCGTGACCGTGACCGAGAGCGGCCCATCGACGAGCCCGCTGCCGCCAAACGAGGCCAAGAGGCTCCCCTCGGCGAGGTTGATGGTCGGCGGTCCGCTCTGAACCGAGGCCTCGATCGCCAGGCCTGTGACGGCTGTATCGTCGGTCGCGACGGCTTTGACCACGAGCGACGCCGGGTTCCACGTCCCCTCGCCAGGCGTCGGCGCCTCGAACGTCACCAGCGGGGCCTTGCTGTCGTAGCGGGCGGCGGGTCCCGGGGGGTAGAGCTTGCTCGTGTCCGTCGAGACGAGCGTGAGAAACCCCGTCTTCCCCGAGACGTGGTCGTAGCTCAGCCCGGAGCCGTTCTCCTCGCCCTTCAAGAACAGGTCGACCGCCTGCGCGAGCTTCCAGCGCGTCGTCTCGACCTCGACGGATAGCCCGCCCACGGCAGCCACGGGCGTGCCATCCCCGCCTTGACCGTTGAAAACGCCGTCGGTCAAATCACGCGCCAGCGCCGTGACGAGTGACGCTGTCGACGTCTTGGGATTGGCCTCGCGCGCCATCCACGACAGCCCCGCATGCAGCAACCCGACGGCAGCCGCGGCGCTCGGCCAGGTCGCAGACTGCTGAGTGAGTGCAGGAACCGGCGTCTGCCACACCGAGAATGTGGCCGAGCCGGAGAGGTGCGCGACGATGAGCGCCTCCGCCTCGGAGACGGCCTTGCCCTCCTGCACGCCAGACAAGGCGAAGCTCTCCGCGAGCACGGTCGCGAGCGTCGTCGCGCCATTGACCATGATCCCAGCGACGCCGACCTTGGGGTCGTAGTCGAGCGTCGTCACCAGCTCGTCGGGTGCCAGAAACCCGGTGACGTCACTCTGGTGTAGCTCCTTGACCGAGGCTGCGACGCCCCCGACGACGAGCACTGCTCGGCCGTAGTACGCCGCGTCGGTCACGGCGAGATCGAAGTAGCCGTCCGGCCCGGTTGCCGCCGTGCCCAGGGACGCGCCGCGCTGGAGGCCGCCGTGCTTGAGCAATCGCACGTCGGCGCCGACGACCGGATTGCCCAGCGAGGCAAACCCGCGCACCCGCCCGCCGACCGGATGTACGACCTGAACCGTCCGCTGCTTGGTCGTGACCGCGCCGCGATCGTCGGTGGCGGAGACCTCGAGCACGAGGGGACCGTTCGGCTGGCCGCTGAGGTCGAGCGTGACCAGCAGTCGGCCCGGCGTCGGATCCGAGTCGGTCGTGCCCGCGGGGCTGGTGAGCACCATGGCCTGGAGCGTGGCGTCCCCCGAAGCCACGACCTCGACGATGAGCGACTTGTCGACGACCGCGCCCTCGAGCGGCTGGACGAACGTGAGCTGCAGGCTGCCGGTCTGCGAGACCTCGCTGGCGGCGATACCGTCGGTGCTGGGACCGGTCACGTCGCTCGGCGCGCTGGCGGCTAGTGCGGCACTCGTAGCCGCTTCGTCGTTACAGCCGAGGACACAGGCCAGCATGAGGCCCAACTCGCGCCCCACACCTCGTGCGCGCCGATCCAACTCTCTATCGCGCATTGGTTACCCCCCCTTACGCGATAGAGAGGCTACCGAGGTCACTTCACGTGGTCAAGTTCTCTCAGGGCGCGATACGCTGGAGCACGGTGGGCTTGCCCTCGAGCCCGCTCACCAGATAGCGACCGCTCACGAGGAACTCGAGCGACTGAGGCGCCTGAGGCGGCACCGGAAGACACTTGCCGGCGCACGTGCAGCGCAGCTCGCCGTTCGGGGTGGGCTTCAGCGCGAGCCGACCCGCCTCGAGAGCGCCACTCACCGCATATTGCCCGTCTTGCTCCCACGTGGACTGTCCGTCACATTTGCCGCGATCGTAGCTCATGACCGGACCGGTCTGGCGCAGTGCGAGGGTGCCCGAGACGCCCGTGCCGCTGACCTCGAGCCCCAAGCCCAGATTCACGGGCTGCGGTCGACCTTGCCACCACGTGATCCGCCACGAGCCCACGGCCGCGTCGACGCTCTGCACCGGCTGCTGGCCGGTCGTGGCCGCTCCGGCGAGCTCGTCGCGCAGAAGCAGCACGGTCTTGCCGAGCACGCCCTCACGACCCGGCAGCCGTCGGGCGGGGACGTCGAACTCGCGCGTGACGGCGCAGTACCGCGGACACGAGCAGGTGAGGATGCGCCCGTCCTGAAACCGGATGACCTCCGCGTCGTCGTTCGCGAGTACGGCGACGCGATAGCTCGCGGTCCAAGACAGCGTCGTCTGTCCGTCGCAATATGGCCTGCGCCACTCCTTCAGGGGCTCCGTCCGACTGATGGAGGCCGCGCCCGTCAGCGCCTGGCCGCTCTCGGCCAACGTGACGCTCGCGCGCTCGAGTCGCACGACGTCCTCGGTCTCGACCAGTGGCAGCACCAGATACGTCCCCGCCCAGTTGGGGTACGGCACGCCGGGCTTGGGCGGCGGGAGCGCGACGTCGAGGACGCGCTGCTCGCCCGGCGCGAGGGTCAACGGCAGCTCGACGACGGGTCGGCCTGGCGCCTCGACGTGGACCACCAGCACGCCGGGCCGGACGGAGAGCGGCGTATTGGCCGGCTCGCGGCGGTCGCCGATGCGCACGACGACGTCGGAGACCGGCGACTTGACCGTGAGCCTCGCCGGCGGGATGGGCTTGGGCGTCGCGGTCACGCTCTTCTGCTCACCGGGCCCGACGACGACCTCGACCTCCGCCGGCGTGCAGTCCAGCGCGGACACGCGAACCCGATAGGTTCCTGGTGCGCGCTCGAAGCCGACGGTCGCGCCCTGGCCCGCGGGCTGGCCGTCGACCTCGACGCTTGCCACGCTCGAGCCCGTGGTCACGGTAATGCGCGCGGGCCTGGTCAGGCGCAGCCGCTCGCGCAACGCGGCGAGGCGCTCGAGCGCCTCCTTCTTGTGCGCAGCCGTCACCTTGTCCAGCGCCGCATACGCCTCGAATGCGGCGACGGCCAGCTCGAGGGCTCCCAGCTCCTCCTGCGCGCGTCCGAGGTTCCACAGGACGTCCGGGTGCGGCCACATCGCGTAGGCCGCCTGCCATGATGCCAAGGCCTCGGTGTACGCCTTCTTGACGAAGTGGGCCTGCCCCTCGTCGACCTTGGCCCAGAAGATCTTCTCCTGCTTCGGCGGGATGGCGTGCGTCGCCGGCGAGAGCAGCGCCAGGGCGACCAGGACGAGGATCCAGACGGTGCGCACGGGGGGCCTCAGTTGCGACGAATCTCGCGGGGCGGTGGGCTGTGGGGGGGACGGTTTCGCCCTGGCGGCACACGCGGCGGCACACGGGGCGGCACATGCGGCGGGGTCACGACGTGCGAGGCCTCGGTTGGCACCGGCTGCGCGGCGGTCTCGAGGGAGCTGCGCGCCGTGCGACGGTCTGACCCCTCGGTCTCTCGCACGGGACGCGGCTCTGCAGCCGGTACGACGATCTGAGGCGCCGGCGCGGCCGCAGCAGGAGGCGGCGCCGGCTCGGTGGGCGACTCAGGCTCAGGCTCCACGGCGACCTCGGGCGCATGCGGCCGGACCCACGGCTGCATGAACGGCAAGGCGACCGCGAGGCCGACCGCGGCAAGTGCCAGGACTACGTACGCCGCGCGTCTCCCCACGAGGCGGCGCCGAAGCAGCGCCTCTTCGTCCGGCTCCAGAGCCGTGGGCGCCACCTGCGGCAGCGTGAACGTGTCGGCCACCGTGCGGTGCGCTTCGGGCTCGGGCTGCGGGCGCGCGCGCACCTCCGAGACCTTGCGAATGGCTACGTCGGAGGTCCGAAAGACGGCGGACGGGATGCGGACCGGCTTGGAGGGCGCCCGAACGCGATCCTTGGACAGCGCGCGTTCGATGGAGGAGGGCGTGGCGTAGAGCTTGAGCGTCTCGGCCAGGACCTCCGCAGGCCCCGGGCGGTGCGCGGGCTCCTTGGCGAGGCACGCCAGGATCGTCTCACGCAGGTCATTCGGCAGATCGATGCCGTCATCGAGCGGCGGGACCGCGTCGCGCACCTGGGCGAGCATGATGCCGAAGGGCGTGTCCGCGACGAACGGCGGGCGCCCCTGGACCATCTCGTAGAGCACGACGCCGACCGCGTAGATGTCCGTCTCGGGGCCCACCTGCTGCCCGCTGGCCTGCTCCGGCGCCATGTAGGTGGGTGTGCCCACGACCGCACCGACCTTGGTCAGCGCGGGCGACCGGCCGTCGAGGTCACGCACCTTGGCGATCCCGAAGTCGAGCACCTTGACGTAGTCGTCGCCCTCCCGCGTGCGCTTCAAGAAGATGTTGTCCGGCTTCACGTCGCGATGCACGACGCCTTTGTGGTGCGCCTCGGCCAACGCCTCCAGCGTCTGCGCGGCGATGCGGCAGGCGCGATCGGCCGGGACCCGGTGCTCGCGCGCCAGGAGCTGCCCGAGCGACTCGCCCTCCAGGAGCTCCGTGACGAGGTACAGCTCTCCCTCTTCCGTCTGGCCGAAGTCGATGACTCGGATGGAGTGGACGTGATCGAGGCGGCTCGCGGCGCGGGCCTCGGCCTGAAAGCGCCGAACGCGATCGAGGTTGCCCGCGGTGTCGCGCGGCAGGATCTTGAGCGCCACCTGGCGGTCCATGGAGAGCTGCATCGCGCGATAGACAGCCCCCATGCCACCGGTCCCGATCAACGCCTCGACGCGATAGCGCCCTTCATACACCCGTCCGATGAGCGCCTGGAGGTCGGCGTCCGCGTAGGGCGCAGCTGGAACCGTGGCGAAGCCGTCTTTCGTGCAGTGGCGCGCCTCGGTCCGAGCATGGCATTCGGGGCAGATCCGGGACCCGTCCATCTCAGGCACGTTAGCTTCCGTATGGCGGATCGGTCAAACCGGAAGTGGCTCGCGCGGCCGGACTCCACGTTTTTCGAGGCTCCGACCGGGTTCTCGCGCAAGTCGAGCCCGCGCTGTCTCCGAACGGAGGCATAGCGGTGCCTTCGTCGCGCAACGGCGTCTCCGCGCGGTGACGGATTCAGGGTCACCGGCGCGGGTTGAACCGCTCGATCGCGCGCGGCAGCGGCCGACACGGTTCGTGGCACGCGTCCTGCTACGGGCCAGGACGGCGGGCATGAGCCCCCAACGACCGCGTGAAGACGCGAGGAGCCAGGCCATGAAGTCCCTCATTTCCAAGACGTTCATCTTCCTCTGCTTGACCGTCGTCACGGTGGGTACCCTCGCCGTCGGCTGCGGCAAGGCGAAGACCGCGGACACGACCGCGCAGGAGTTCGCTGAGAGCGCACCCGATCTCGACGATCTCCAGCTCGACGATCCGAGCGGGACAGCCACGCAGACGGGCGGCCTCGAGGTGCAGGAGGGCGCGCTGGCCGTCGGTGAGCCGGCGCTCTTGCCGCAGCTCGGCCACGCGATCCGCGAGGAGCTCAACACGCCCATCCTGCGCCTCGGCAGGCTGGTCAAGCGCATCGCAGTCGCCACGCAGCGTGAGCGCTGCACCGACGGCTTCTGCTCCTTCCACCGGTCGGAGAATGGCATCAGCTATCGCCTCACGGTCGTGCGCGGGATGATGGCCAAGAATTTCATCTTCGCCATTCGCGCGACGAACGAGTCGTCGAAGGTGAGCCAGGTCGTCTCGTGGGGTCACTTCCACAAGGTCGCCGCGCATCAGGGCGCCGGTCGCATCGTCCTTCGATTCACGGCGATGGGCGAGGTCGACCCGACCTTCAAGGCGCGCGGCGTGGCTCTGGCGCACTTCAACAACGCCGGCGCCTTCAAGCGGCTGCGCCTGTGGCTCGACCAGGTCGACCGCAACGGCGACGGCGAGACCCTGACGGCGGGCTTCGGCCTCATGCTCAAGAAGGGCGAGCGCGGCGGCAAGTTCCGGTTCATGGCGCTGCACGACGTGCTCGCGGGGAACCCCGGGAAGGAGCTCGGTCTGGGACGCGCGCGGTGGAACAAGGACGGCTTCGGTCGCGGTGACGCCATCCTCGTCGACCCGCAGGCCAAGCAGAAGCTCGGTGAGCTGCACGAGTGCTGGGACGACGCCCGGCAGCTGCTGTGGTCGAAGCTGGTCAAGGGCACGACCGTGACCGAGGTCGGGAGCCCGAAGGACTGCGGTTCGAGCCTGGACAAGGACGAGACGCCGCCGGAGAGCAGCCTCGGCCAGATGGACGAGGACCCGGACACGTTGCCCGAGCAGATGAACATGGTCCCCGAGATTCCGAACACGGACCAGGTCCCGAGCGGAGCCGACATCCAGTAGCTCGCATAGCAGAACGTGGACGGGCCCCCCGCGCGGTGGTACGGTGACCGCTTGGCGGTCGGTGTGTGCACTGACCGACCACAGGGACGCAGGGGGACGCATGGCCGGACAGAACTTCGACGACGACGATCTCCAGAGCCTCATGAACCTTCCGGCGCTGCTCAAGCCGGACGAGAAGCCGGGCAAGAAGGGGCAGAACCTGCCCGCCCGCGCGCAGTCCGAGGCCGAGGGAGGCAAGGCGTACGCTCCCGCACGCACCGGTGAGCGCGACGCGGGCTATGAGGGCCTGGGCGAGATGCTGATTCGGGAGCGGGTCATCTCGCTCGCGCAGCTCCAAGATGCCACGGAGGAGGTCAAGCGCTCGGGCTCGTCGCTCGGCTCCACGCTGGCCAAGCTCGGGTACGTCGAGGAGACCAAGCTCGTCGACTTCATGTCGCGCCAATACGGCGTACCGTCCATCGATCTCGAGAACATCGAGGTGCCGGGCGAGGTCATCAAGCTCATCCCGAAGGAGGTCGCGGCGCGCCATGGGCTCATCCCCATCGACGTGCAGGGCAGCTCCATCATCGTGGCCATGGCCGACCCGTCGAACATCTACGCGATGGACGACATCAAGTTCCTCACGGGCTACAACGTCGAGGCCGTCGTCTCGAGCGAGTCCGCGGTCAAGGCGGCGCTGGAGCGCTACTACGACGCGGTCGACTACGACTCGATGCTCGGGAGCTTCGAGGGCGAGTCGGTCGAGATTGGCGAGGATCTCGAGCGCGTCGGCAACGCCATCAACGTCGAGGAGCTCGAGAAGCAGGCGGACCTCGCGCCAGTCGTGCGCCTCGTGAACCTCGTGCTGGTCGATGCCATCAAGCGCCGCGCGTCGGACATCCACATCGAGCAGTACGAGAAGTCGTTCCGCGTCCGCTACCGCATCGACGGCGTGCTCTACGAGATCATGAAGCCGCCGATGAAGCTGCGCAACGCCATCGTCTCGCGCGTCAAGATCATGAGCTCGCTCGACATCGCCGAGCGCCGTCTGCCACAGGACGGCCGTATCAAGCTCGTGCTCAGCAAGCAGAAGGAGGTCGACTTCCGCGTCTCGGTCTGCCCCACGCTGTTCGGCGAGAAGGTCGTCATGCGACTGTTGGACAAGTCCAACCTCCAGCTCGACATGACGAAGCTCGGCTTCGAGGCCGAGCCGCTGCGCCTATTCAAGGAGGCCATCCACTCGCCGTGGGGCATGGTGCTCGTCACGGGTCCCACGGGCTCCGGCAAGACGACGACGCTGTACTCGGCCATGCAGGAGCTCAACAAGTCGACCGAGAACATCTCCACGGCCGAGGATCCCGTCGAGTTCAACCTGCCGGGCATCAACCAGGTGCAGCAGTCGGAGGCCATCGGCCTCAACTTCGCGGCCACGCTGCGGAGCTTCCTGCGGCAGGACCCGGACATCCTCATGGTCGGCGAGATTCGAGACTTCGAGACCGCCGAGATCGCCGTCAAGGCCG
>SXOX01000047.1 GCA_005776585.1 Pseudomonadota bacterium
CGACATCGATATCGAGCGTCTGCCGCGGCAGGGCCCAAACGCCGACGGCGTGCGCGCCGAAAACGAACCATCGCCGCTCGCGGAGCGCGCGAGCAAGCTCCGCTAGCTCCGACATGACACCCGTGAGCGCGTCCAGGTGACGAGCGCCTCGAGTCGACGCTCGTCCTCGTCCAGAAGGCACTGCCGGCGAGTCGGATCGCGTCGTTGTTCGATGATGTCCACCCAGAACGCGATCATGTGCGCATCGCGCGCGTTGGGCGGAGGCGCCAGGGGGGGAAATTCAGAGAGCGCCACGTACGCGGCGAGGCGCGAGCGGTGTTCTGAAGGTGGCGGGCCGCTGAGAGACACGATCGGAGCTTAGGTGAGCGAGATGGCTGCGGCAAGGGTCGAAGGGCAGCGGTCGTCGACCGCCTACGTCCCGGACGCCACCCCGTGCTCTGGAAGGATCACCAGGTAGCGCAGATCCTCGCCGCGCAGCAGCTTGAGCGACGCCATGTGGCCCCGCTCGCTGTTGGTCAGCACCCGATGGAGCCGGTCGATGCCGGTGAGCGGGACCCCGTCAAAGCCCAGCAGCAGATCGCCCGCGAGCAGTCCGGCGCGCGCGCCCGCTCCCTTGCGATCGACGGCCACGACGCGCACGGCGCGGTCCTGTACCAGCCCGTGGCGACGCACCAGCAGTCGAGGAAGGACCACATTCTCGCAGCTGAGCCCGAGCCGACCGCGGCGTACCGTGCCCTCGCGCAGCAGGTGGGGGAGGACGGCGGAGGCCGTATCGATGGAGACCGCGAAGCAGAGCCCTTGCCCCGAGCGAATGACGGCCGTGTTCACGCCGATGACACGCCCGAGCGAGTCGAGCAGCGGTCCGCCAGAGTTACCGGGATTCAGCGCGGCGTCGGTCTGAACGACGTCATCGATGAGGTGACCCGACTGGCTGCGCAGCGACCGACCGAGCGCGCTGACCACACCCGTCGTGACCGAGCACTGGAGCCCGAACGGGTTGCCGATCGCGATGGCGAGCTGACCGACCTGGAGGTCGCTGGAACTTCCCAGCGGCGCGACGCCCAGGCCCTCGGCGTGGACACGGATGACAGCGAGGTCCGTGGCCGGATCGTCGCCGACGAGGCTCGCCTCCGCCGTTCGGCCGTCCGACAGGCGGGCGACCAACTTCGATGCGCGATGCACCACGTGGGAGTTCGTCAGCGCGAAGCCATCGGCGGTGAACAGGAAGCCGGAGCCGCCGCTGCTGGCCTGGGACCGAAAGCGGCCGCGGTGCACCTCGATGTGCAGCACGGCCTCGCCGACGGCGCGGACGACGTCCACGACGGCGCGCGAGTAGGCGTCGAGCGCCCGACGATCCGTGTCGTGCGTGTCTTGAACTGCGGCAGCGCGAGCAGTGGCGACGCTCATGGGAGACTCCCTGGGATGAGCGCTCCCCGAGGACGGCGTCCCCGGGGAGCCGTGGCGGGTCAGATGACGAGCGTGCCGGTCCGCAGCAGCGTGGCGAGGCGCTTACGCTGCTCGGGGGTCAGCATGCCGTGCGTGCGCCGCAGCGCCGTGACGACCGCATCACGCAGCCGCTCGGCGCTCTTGACGCGCAGCTCGGCCGCCGTCTGCGCGCGGGCCTCGTCGAAGCCGTCGGCGGAGAGCGTCTCGGCGAAGGCCGACAACGTCCGTCGATCATCGACCGCAGCTTGCGCCCGCTCCGTCTTCAGGTCGTCGAGGATGCCCGCCAGGGTCTCGACCTGCTCAGGGTCGAGATCGAGCTTGTGTGCCATGAAGCGCAGCGGCCGCCGGACCCCGAAGGACCCGGCGTCGCCGTCGGACGCGGCAAAGAAGCCGCCGACGCGGTCGTCTTCGACCCGGCCGGTCGGCCCACAGCTGGCGTGCGCGGCGAAGTCATGACACCCGTGCCCGCTATGACGCTGGGACTTCCACCAATGCAGAAATGCTGGATGCATCGAAATCTCCTCTGCGAGGGCTCTCGCTCCCCGCGATGGGTTCGGTGCACGGGAGGCTCCCGGCACCATCGACGGGCCGAAGCCTCGCCGACCGAGTCAAGTTAGGGGGCGGTCGGGATGCGTCAAGGTGGGCAAGTGTCGGTCAACCGGCAACCCGGCTAGCGGTCTTCGTCGTCGAGCAGGAGGCCGAGCTCCTTGAGATTGACGACGGCCACGCCCGTCCGGCGCACGGGACGTTGACCCGCGTCGAGGTCGAACGCCTTCTGGGAGAGCGCCTCGAGCTCGTCCGGTGTCCGCGGAGCCGGCGCTGGCGGTGCCGGACTCGGCTTGGCGCGGGGCGCCTCGGGCGCACCACCCTCGGCCAGCGCAGCCCGCAGCTCGGGCGGCAGCTTCGAAAGGTCGAAGAGCTGCGCTCCGGTGCGCCGCGGCTCCTGCGGGGGCGCGGCCGCCGGCTCGGGTCGAACGAGCGCCGCGTCCACCGGCGGAGGGATGGGAAACGTGGTCGAGCAGACACCGCAACGCGCCAACCTGCCCGCGGGGGCCGCAGCGGGGATGCGGAGCTTGCGTCCGCAGGCGGGGCAAAATGCGGGGCGTGTGTCGGACATGGCCCGAATCGTAGCCTTGCAGGTGGTCGATGCAAGGGCGTGCACGTGGCTTGCGCTGGCAGGCTCAGATCCGAACGGCTATGCTTTCACCGTGCTTGGGGGCCCGGCCATGTCGAATCGCCCACTCCTGAATCGCATCACTGCGAACCCAGCGATCTTCGGCGGCAAGCCCGTTATCCGCGGTCTACGGATCTCGGTCGAGTCCATTCTCGGCAGGCTGGCTCGCGGCGAAACAGCCCCCGATCTCCTGGCGGACTTCCCGGAGCTCGTGATCGAGGACATCCACGCCTGCCTTGCCTACGCTCACGCGGTCATTGCAAACGACTCGTTGGATGCGGTTGAGCGGCATGTCGCGTGAGATTCCTGGTCGACCGTTGCGCGGGGAGTCGGCTCGCAACCGGTCTACGCCAGCTTGGCCATGACGTCGTCGACGGCCGAGGTCCAAGCCGGTGCCGTCGTGACGGTGAGAGGCGAGCGGATCCGTGTGTCGCGGCAAAGCTAGGGGACCGCGCGGCCACTGGCTCGCGACCGGCGCCTCAGCTACGCTCGTGACATGCGGACTCTCAGGCTCGCGTTCGTCGCGAACATCGCCCTTGGCGTCATTGCCTGCTCTAACGCCCCGTCGGAGGCCGCGTGCGGCGACGGCGAAAATGCAGTGGGCGCCGCGTGCGTACCCGAGATCTTTGGCCAGGCGACGCTCACACCGGCTCAGGTGACAGACCTCTCCGTCGACGCGACCGGCGACATCTTCGAGCGCGGCGCGTTGCTGGTCATGGCGACCTCGCAGAAGCGCGCCGCGGCCGTCATCACGTCCAAGGGCGGCGTCGTCGTCGGCGCCATTCCGTCGGCGCGTCTGACCAAGGCGCGCTTCGCGAGCGCGACGACACTCCCGGCGCTGCGGGCGCTCGTCACCGCCATCGAGGCCGAGCCAGACATCGAGATGGCCATCCCCGACCTGGTCGTCCGAGACGCCAGCGCCTCGCGCCCGACGGACACCGACCTCGAGAAGCTCACGATGACGACGCCCTTCGAAGAGATCGACAGCGGCACGACCTCCCAGCTCGGCATCAACGCCATTCGCTCCTGGTCGATGGCCGGCATTCAGAATGCCTGGAGTGCACTGTACGACGCCAACCCTCGACTCTCCACGGTTCGGGTCGCGGTGCTCGACGGCTTCGTCGCCAAGGATCCGGTCTTTACTGCGGTGACCTTCGTCGGCGCTCAAGACCACCGCGTCGTCGGACACTTCGAGGACGTCAAGGGAAGCCGTAGACATGGCACGGCGGTCGCCTCCATCATCGGCGCACCGAACGACAAGCGTGGCATGAACGGCGTCTTGTCCGGGCTCGGCTGCATCCCATACGAGCTGTCACCCCAAGCCGTCCTGGCGCGCGTCACGACCCCGGACCTCGACGCGCGCGACGTCATTCAGGTCAGCGCACTGCTCAAGGCCATGGACGCGGGGGTCGCGGCGGGGGCGCGGGTAGTCAACCTCTCTGGCGGCCTCGAGCGCTCGGGTCCCGACCGCAATCGACTCATCAAGGCCTCTGCCGCGCTGTGCAACCGCGCCAAGGACGTGCTGTTCGTCTTCGCGGCGGGCAATGAGACCACCAGCATCGAGGCGGTGTATGACGCAGCGGAGTTCTGGCCGGCCGCGACCGCGATGACCGTCACCAACGCGATGAGCATCGCGGCGACCGACTACGACGACGAGCGCGTGGCCTCGTCGAACGGGGTCGGCACGGTGGGCTCGGTGACGCTCGCCGCCCCTGGGATTCGCGTTGCGGCGATGCTTCCCGAAGGCGGGCTCACGAGCTTCGACAAGACGTCGGCGGCCACGGCGTTGGTGAGTGGCACAGCGGGGCTTCTGCTGACGATCAAGCCCTCGCTGACCGGCGCCGAGCTGCGAAAGCGGTTGGTCAGCGCGGCCGATCCGATAGAGGACGTGTCGACGGGCGGGCTGCGCCTGAACGCGGACCGAGCTGTCACTCAGCTGCTCGGCACGCTGCCTCCGGAGGCGCTCGGAGTGGGCACGTGCCGGCCGCCCGACCCACCGCCGGCGCCGTCGGGTCACCAGCTGAGCGGCGCGGCGTGGGTGCGGCTCGACGTGAAGTGTGAGTGCATCGGCGCCTCGGGCACCGCGGGTGGTCACGACGTCACGATCTTTGGCAAGCTCGCCAACAACCCGAAGACGCCGCCATTCGACCAGCGCTCCTGCGGCTTCGGGTATTGCGCGGACATCTTCTACTTTGGCCCGGTCACAATCGTTGCCAAGCCGCCAAAGGGAGCCGCGTTTCTGCGTTGGGAGGGGGACTGCGTGACCGGTGCGCCGCCCGGGGCCGAGAAGCAGACGACGCTGAAGTTCGACCTGAAGCACGACACCAACTGCCGCGCGTGGTTCGACAAGTAGGCACGCCTCCGGCAGCATCGCCGACCTATGCGCCTCCTCGTCACGCACCGCTCCTCGTATCGTTATCCCAAGCCAGCTGCGCTCGGTGCTCACACGATTCGGCTGCGGCCGACGCCGCACGCGCGCGCACGCATCGAGTCGTATGCGCTCGACGTCGCGGGCGAGGAGCTCACGGGCGAGCCGCCCAAGACGCGATGGCAGGAGGATCCGCAGGGCAATCGCGTGGCGCGGGTCGACTTTCCTCCGGAGACGCGCCTACGGGGCCTGAGTCTCACCGTCGAGATGGCCGTCGATCTGCGGCCGCTCAACCCGTTCGACTTCTTCCTCGATGAGGCGTTCTCACACGTCCCATTCGCCTACGACGCCAGTCACCAGGCGGAGCTCGCGCCGTACCTCGTCCAGCCGAAGCGTCACCCCAAGCTCGCGGCGTTCCTCGACGGCCTGCCCAACGCCGGCCCGACGACCTCACTCATCGTCGCGCTCAATCAGGCCACGCATCACACGGTGCGGTACGTCATCCGCGAGGAGGCCGGCATCTGGACGCCCGAGGAGACGCTCACGCACGGGCGCGGCAGCTGTCGTGACTCGGCCGTCCTGCTGATTGCGGCGCTGCGCTCACGCGGCCTCGCGGCGCGCTTTGCCTCGGGCTACCTCATCCAGCTCACCGACGAGGGCATGCTGCCGGACCAACCCAAGGGTGTCTCGCGGGACGTCGTCGACCTGCATGCGTGGGCCGAGGTCTACCTGCCCGGCGGGGGCTGGATTGGCCTGGACGCCACGAGCGGTCTCGTGTGCGGCGAGGGTCACATCCCGCTGGCGTGTGCGTCGGAGCCCGAGCTCGCGGCGCCGCTATCGGGGACGAGCGACACGGCCTCGGACGCGGTGAGCTTCTCGATGACCATTGGTCGCCTCGGCCATGAGCCGCGCCCGACGCGGCCCTACACCGATGAGGTCTGGAACGCGCTACGGCGCGCTGGCGACGCCATCGACGTGCGCATCACGGCCGCGGACCTGGCG
Source organism: Pseudomonadota bacterium (assembly GCA_005776585.1). GTDB lineage: Bacteria > Myxococcota_A > UBA9042 > SXOX01. Next base: position 5,991 of record SXOX01000047.1, read on the forward strand.
CTCACCATGGGCGGCGAGCCCACCTTCAACTCACGAGAGCACCCCGAGGAGCCCGAGTGGAACAGCGCCGCGTTGGGCGAGACCAAGTGGAGCCAGGGACTCCGACTCGCGGCCGAGCTACGCAAGCGCATCGTGCCGGGCGGGGCCATGGTCACCTCGAGCGGCAAGCACTATCCCGGCGAGTCGCTACCGCGCTGGGCGCTCACGCTCGTGGGTCGCACGGACGCCGCGCCGCTCTGGCCCGATCGGTATCTGCCCGAGGCCAAGGTCGACCTGGACGCCCATCGCCTCGCGGCCTTGCTCGCGAGCCGGCTGGGCCTCGAGCGCGCGCTCGTGGCGGCTTACGAGGATCCGTGGCGCAACCTGCGCGACGAGGCCAACCTGCCCGAGGACGTCGATCCGCTACAGTCCAACCTCGACGACCCCGAGGAGCGCCGGCGGCTCGCGCGCATCCTGGATCGCGGCCTCGGTCGTCCCGTGGGCTGGGTGCTCCCGCTCGGCGTGGTGGAAGGTCGCTTCGTCTCGTCGCTGTGGACGTTTCGGCGCGGCCACCTGTTCCTGTTGCAAGGCGACAGCCCCATCGGACTGCGCCTGCCGCTCGCGTCCCTCCCGCCGGGCATGGCGCCACCGGAGCCGGCCGAGCCGCCGCTCGAGGCCCGCGATCCGCGGCGCCCCCCGGAAGACGCTCCGGAAGGCGCTCCGGAAGTCACGGAGGCGCCGTCCAAGAGGGCCACGGTCAAGCCCAAGATAAACGACGTCCGTACGGCGCTTACCGTCGAGAAGCGCGACGGCAAGGTCTGGGTGTTCCTGCCACCGCTCGCCGACGCGGACGCCTTCCTCGCACTGGTTGCGGCCATCGACGCCGCCCGCGTGGATGCCGACGTTCAGGTCCACCTCGAGGGCTATCTCCCGCCTCGGAGCCCCAAGCTGCGCTCGTTCGCCGTCACGCCCGATCCCGGCGTGCTCGAGGTCAACCTGCCGCCCGTCGCGTCGCTCGGCGAGTACGTCCCGCTCATGGAGCTGACCTTCGACGCCGCGCTCCATTCGGGGCTCCACTGCGAAAAGTACCTGCTCGACGGCCGCATGGCGGGCAGCGGCGGCGGTCATCACCTCACGCTGGGGGGCCCGACCGCGCTCGAGAGCCCCTTCGTCCTGCGCCCCGACCTGCTCGCCAGCCTGATTACGTTCACGCAGCACCACCCGTCGCTGTCGTACCTGTTGACCGGCCTCTTCGTGGGTCCCACCTCCCAGGCGCCGCGCGTC
>SXOX01000048.1 GCA_005776585.1 Pseudomonadota bacterium
CCTGCTCGTCGCGCTGGCCGAGTGCGCCGCGTGCCATCCGGGCAAGACGCGCGTCGGTGCCACGCTGGCGCTCACGACCGACGAGGACGCGACGCGCGCCTCCTTCGGCGAGGGCGGCGCTCGGGTGCTCGTGAGCTACCCACCGGAGGCCCACGCCGCGGTCGAGGCCACGTGCCTCGGCGCGGGCGCGCCCTTGACGGTGATGGGCAAGACTGGCGGCGATCGCCTCGCGCTCACGCTCAACCACTCGGGGGGGCGGACGCGCATCGATCTAGGGCTCGCGGACCTGCACGCGGCGTGGGACGGCGCGCTCGAGCGCGCGGTAGGGCTCAACGCGTGAACGACGTCTTCATCGGTGACGACCACTTCCACGATCAGTGCGGCGTCTTTGGCGTCTTCGGCGACGAGGAGGCCGCCAAGCTCACGACGCTCGGGTTGCACGCGCTCCAGCATCGCGGGCAGGAGTCGGCGGGGATCGTCACGGTCCACGACGGCCGCCTTCGGACACATCGCGCGATGGGCCTCGTCGGCGAGGCGTTCACGGGAGAGGTCCTCGACCGGCTCCCCGGCGCGCAGGCCATCGGGCACGTGCGGTACTCCACGGCGGGGGAGTCCAGCCTCCGGAACTGCCAGCCGTTCGCCGTCGACTACGCCGGCGGGTGCCTCGCCGTCGCGCACAACGGCAACCTCGTCAACGCGATCGCGCTGACCGAATCCCTCGAGGCGCGCGGCTCGCTGTTTCAGTCCACGTCGGACTCGGAGGTCTTCCTCCACCTGATGGCGCATCACCGCGAGGGCGACTTGCTGGACCGGCTCGCGCAGGTCTCGGCGCAGGCCGTCGGCGCGTTCTCGGTCCTGGTCATGACGGGCAACGGCATCGCGGCGATGCGCGATCCGCTCGGGCTACGTCCGCTCTCCATCGGCCGGCGTGGCGCCGCGTGGGTCTTCTCCAGCGAGACGTGCGCGCTGGACCTCATCGGCGCCGAGTACGTCCGCGACGTCGCTCCAGGCGAGATCGTCGCCGTCTCCTCGGACTGGGAGGGCCTGCGCAGCCGCCGAATGGCGCCCGGACCCCACGGGGTGCGGCAGTGCGTCTTCGAGCACGTCTACTTCGCGCGACCGGACAGCGTCGTCTTCGGCCGGAGCGTGTACGCCACACGCAAGGCGTTCGGCCGCATCCTCGCGCAGGAGCAGCCGCCGCCGCACGGGCACGCGGACCTCGTGATCCCGGTGCCGGACTCGGGGGTCGGCGCGGCGATCGGCTATGCGCAAGAGCTCGGTCTCCCCTACGAGATGGGGCTCATCCGCAGCCACTACGTCGGGCGCACCTTCATCGAGCCCACGCAGTCGATTCGCCACTTCGGGGTCAAGCTCAAGCTCGCCGCCATCGGCGCCGAGATTGCTGGGAAGCGCGTCGTGGTCGTGGACGACTCCTTGGTCCGCGGGACCACGTCCAAGAAGATCATCGCGCTCTTGCGCCACAAGGGCGCAGCCGAGGTGCACGTGCGCATCTCGTGTCCGCCGACGACGAACCCGTGCTACTTCGGCATCGACACGCCGACGCGCGCTGAGCTCATCGCGGCCAATCAGAGCGTGGAGTCCATTCGCCAGTTCCTCGGCGCCGACAGCCTCGGCTACCTGTCGGCCGATGGGCTCCACCGAGCGCTCGAGGACGCCTCTGCGGCGTCTCCCGACCGCCGCTACTGCAACGCGTGCTTCACCGGCAACTACCCGCTGCCCGTGGAGAGTGCTGGAGCCTCGAACCGATGCGCTTGATCTCGCTCCCGCCGTGCGCGCTCGCGTTTGTCGTCGTCTGCCTGCTCGCGACCGGCTGCAAGAAGACCGAGGCACCGGAGCACCCGCCCACGCCCGCCACTCCGGCGCTCCCCGAGGGACCGCCGACCGTCTCCGAGAAGGCGCCCGCGCCCCCCGGGGTCCAGGATCTCATGCGCCGGCTGGTCAACGCGCTGAACCAGAACGACGCGGACGCCGTGGCCGGCTTCTTCATGGATCGCGAGACGTTCCTGGGCGTCTCGCAGTGCGAGCCGGCGACCGTCGTCGACGAGGTCATGTCCGGACGCGCGCAGGCCGTCGAGAGAGCGCGTTCGGCGCCCAAGGGGGCGATCCTGCTCAAGGGGATCGACGAGGGGGAGCTCACCGTAGTCAAGCGCGGCCAGAAGCCGGATCGGTGCCGCGCCAAGGTCGACGTGACGCTGTTTCGGGCCCCCTATCGCTGGGAGGTCCAAGGGAAGGCGGAGGTCGGCGAGGCCCACTGGCTGCGGGTCGGCGGCGTGTGGTTGTTCGTCAAGCTGTGATGTTGTAGGACGGCGCGCAGCGCACACGCAACGCGAAACATCCAGATCTACGGAGGTCCATCATGAGCTACGAGATGTTGGTCCAGCAGGCGGCCATCATGAACAACTGGCCGATGCGCTACGACGGCACGCAGGTCACCCTCGAGATTCCGACGGAGGCGGGTCGCACCCAGGTCGTCAACTGCACCCCAGGGCGCGACGCCGACGGCGAGCAGGCCGTCTTTTTCTGGTCCCGCGCGGGGGACAACCGCGTGCTCCAGCAGGATCCGTGGGGCATGTTCCAGCTCTCGGCCCAGCTGACGTACGGCAAGGTGTGCTTCTACAACAACGAGACCGTCATCATGCACGCCCTCTACGGTGGCGGCATGACGGTCCCCGAGATCGCCAAGGCGATCAAGTGCGTCGGCAAGGCGGCCGACGAGATCGAGCGCCGGTTCTTCGGCGCTGACACGCTGTAGTTTTCATAGACGATGCACAGGAGGAGAGAGATGACTCAGTCCATTCGAACGACCCTGACCGCGGCCGTGGCCGCCTTGGCGCTGCTGACTGGCTGCGGCAAGGCGACGGTCGACTCACAGGTGAAGCGGTTCAACGAGGTCAAAGACCGCCTCAGCGCCATTGGGACCAAGAACCCGGCGATGAAGGGCGATCTGGAGAAGAAGGTGCTCGAGTTCGAGAAGGAGCTCGAGACGGCCAAGGGCAAGGGCGGCGACGACGCGGTCAAGGCGGTCGGCGACGTCGTCTCGCGCATGGAGGCCTACGAGAAGCAGATCAAGCCGGCCGAGCCCCCCGCCGCGCCTGCGGCGGCCACTCCCCCTGCGCCGCCGGCTCCGGGCAGCAAGCTCGCCGCGCC
>SXOX01000049.1 GCA_005776585.1 Pseudomonadota bacterium
CCATCCCGCCTACCTGCTGCGCAACCCGAGCGACAAGCGGCTCGCGTGGCAAGACCTTCAGGCGGTGATGGCGGAGCTGGGGCTCGGCCGCGGTGCCTAAGGAGCGGGCGGGACGACCTGGATCGGCCAGGGAACCTCGAAGAGCTCGTCGACGTCCACGCCGCCCGTCGTGCTGGCAAACAGGCTCACCTTGACGCGGAAGTCGGCCCAGTTCCACTCGGTCGTGACCAACGTGAGCGATGGCAGCTCGGCGGCGCCCTCCTTGGGCAGCTCCGGTAGCGCGCCTGCCGTCGTGGGCTTGCCGTAGACCGCGGTAATCGACGCGATCGTGTCGGTGGCGTCCTGGACGGCCTCCCGCGCCGTTCGATGTGAGCGCCGAAACGACACGTGCCGCAGCGGCGTCTCCTTGGCGTCAAACGTAAAGAGCAGTCGACCTTCTTGCGACGGTCGCGCGCGATCGCCCAGCGCGGTGCCCGAGACCGTGCCGCACGCAAAGCGGATGTACGGGTCGTCGGCGTGCGGGCTCTTCTTGGCCTTCGAGGCCGATGTGACAGCGTCCACGCCCTCCGCCTGCTTGGCCTTGGCTGCCTCCATCAGCGCGCGAATCGACGTGTCAGAGCAGCCGAGCTTCTTCTCCGCGGTCAGCTTCTGTATGTCAGCGTACGTCGCTTTGGCGATCTCGACACCAAAGCCGCTCCGCTTGGGCGCCCGCGGTCCGTCGGGAGGCGGGCGGAGGTCGCGCGGATCGGCGATCGTCTTCGGTCGCGCGGGTGCCGGCGCCTTCTCAAGCTCCGGGCCTGGTGCCGCAGGCGTAGGCCCCGCGGGCGTGGGCGCGGCCGCAGGTGCCGGTGGCTCCGCGGGCGCGGGCTTGGGCGCCGCGGGTGAACGACAGCTCGCGGTGACCAACAGCACGACAGCGACGACAGCGACGACAGCGCGTGACTTCATGGGGGCTTCCGTGGGGAGGTCAGTCATCGGTGTGAGGGAAACCGGGCCCACGGGCGTCGTTGCGGATGCCGTGGGCCCGGACTTTGATTGCAGCGTCTCTCGCGGGGCGTCGCACGGGGGTCGCCCCCCATGGGCGCGCTCGCCGAGGTGCAGCGCACCTCAGCAAGGTACCCTTAGTCGACGCAGACCTTGTCGCCGCTGATACCGGCGTGGGAGCAGTGCTTGGTCGCGTTGTCCGAGGACTGCGACGCCACGCCCGCGTGGTAGATGCGGCACTGCACCGTGTTGCCGCCCGTGTCGCCGGACTTGCCCGTGGCGGGGTATTTGGCGCACTCGGTCATGCAGGCCTCGTTCGTGTCGAACAGCTTGTTGGTGCCCGTGCACGCCGTCATCGCGAGGTGGCAATAGTTGTCGCACCAGCTACCACAGACGTTGCCGCCCGTCTTGCCGGAGTGCTCGCAGTGAACCTCGGGCTTGCCCGTGTCCTTCGCGGCACCCGCGTGGTAGACGCGGCACTGGACGCTGTTACCGTCCTTGGCGCCGGCCTGGCCCGCGTCGAGCTTCTGCCAGTCCTTGCAGTTCGACTCGCACTCGGCCAGGTCCTTGTACTGAGCGTTGGCGTCCTTGCAGTTGTCGGTCACCGTGGCGCAGTAGCTCTTGCAGAGGTCTGCCGAGGCCGGGCACTTGCCCATGTAGACGATGTCTGGGCACGTGGGCGCCAGCGCTCCGAGGATGGCATTCTTGTCCGCATCCGGAACCGCCAACTTGGTCAGCACGCCCGCGAGCGCCTCGACGACCGCGTTGAAGTCCGCGAGGGTCACGTTGGCGTTGTTGTTGCCCGGGTTCTTCATGTCCGCGTGCGTAGCGAGCATCGTGCGACACGCGCCAGCGGGCTTGAAGCCGGCCGTCACCGAGTCGACCTCTTGGCCGTAGTCACACGGGCCGTCGATGCTGCACACCTGCCGCTGGAGGCAGTAGCCGAGTCGGTTGAAGTCCGAAGCCGCGAAGAAGCCCACGATGGACTGCGCTCCGCCGATGGCCTTCGCGAGCTCGCCGACCGCAGCCTGCACCGCAGGGAAGCGACCGAGGCGCTGGTAGGCCGTCTTGTTGTTGTCCTTGTCCTCGACGATCGCACCCGAGAGCCCGCCGAGCGCGCCGCCCAGCTTGGCGATGATGTCGTCTGGCACCTTGTTGTCCTTCAGCGCCTTGGCGAAGTCCTCGACCAGGTCACCGAAGTCCTTGGCCGAGACGCCCATGCCCTTGTGGCTCTCCGCCATGTTGCGGCAGCCGTCTGCGTCCTTCTCCGGCGGGCCATTGAGACCCGGGTACTTGTCCGGACCGCCCGTGGCCGCCGAGGCGAGCTTCACGAGGCACTTGACCAGGCGGGTGTTGTCGACCGCCTTGTTGAGGAAGTACTGGTTGATGCGCGCATCGGCGATGACGATGTTGACGAAGTCACCAATCACCTTCTCGATGGCGGCCTTGCCGCCCAGCTGATCGTACAAGGTCTGGCCGGTCGTTCCGGCGTCGGTCGTGCCTCCGGTCGTGGCGTCCCCAGCAGTGGCATCGCCGGTCCCGCCCGTGGTCGCGTCCGAGGTGCCACCGGTCGTTGCGTCCGCCGTGCCCCCGGTCGTCGCGTCGGTCTTGCCGCCGGTGGTCGCGTCACCCGTGCTGCCGGTGCCCGCGTCGGTCGTTCCTCCGGTCGTGGCGTCAGCGGTCGTCCCGCCCGTCGTCGTGCCCGGCTTGTCGTCTTCCGTCTTGGCACACGCACCCGCTCCGAGTGCCACTGCCGCTCCAAATGCAATCAGTTTGATGAGCTTCATGATCTTCCTTTCATTCCAGGACTCGCGCTCCGAGGACGACCCACGTCCACGGGCTTGGTCCACGCCTCCATCTCACGTCGATGTGCCCGAGGGGGCGTCTCACGCCGTACGACCTGACGTGCGCGTTGGATCGAAACCAGGGCAACTCACCACTGTGCTTCAACGCCGTACCCACTGCTTCGCCCGATTGACCCGCCGCCTTCAACGCTCTGTGGCACACCTGCACGTGTGGTGGCGCATGTTAGGCGCATGCCCGCCGATGTCAAGGCAGGGCGACGTTTGGAGCGCTCCGACCCGGCGGACTTGATCGGCGCTTGAGGCCCTACCTGCGAATGAGGTCCCGCGTGATGTTCTTCTGGTGGGACTCGAGCGTGCCGCCGCCGATCTCGAGGAGCTTGGCGTCGCGCCAAAAGCGCTCGACGTGATACTCGTGGCAGTAGCCGTAGCCGCCGAGCACCTGCATGGCGGCGTCAGCGACCTGCTTTCCCACGGGCGCGGCGAACAGCTTGGCCGCGTCCGAGCCCAGGCGATTGCGGCGATCGTGGCCGACGACGAGCGCGACTGAGTACACGAGCGCGCGCGCAGCCTCGGTGGAGGCGAAGCTCTCCCCGATGTAGCGCTGAATCTGCCCGAAGTCGTGAATGGGCTTGCCGAAGGCCACGCGCTCGGTGGAGTAGCGGACCATCGTGTCGAGGCACCGATCGGCGATGCCGAGCGACATCGCTGCCAGCGTCAGCCGCTCGATCTCGAGGTTGCGCATCATCGCGCCGCCGCCGCCGCCGACCTCGCCGAGGACGTTGTCCTCCGGGACGGGTACGCGATCAAGGATGAGCTCGCACATCGTCGAGCCGCGCATGCCGATCTTGTCGATCTTCCCGGACACCGCGAAGCCGGGCGCCGTGCGCTCCACCAAGAACGACGTCAGCCGGCCCTCGACCTTGGCGTAGATGATGTAGACATTGGCCTCGGGGCCATTGGTGATGAACGTCTTGCGACCCGTGAGCAGGTAGCCGCCCGTGGCGACGTCGGGCTCGGCGATCGTCCGCATGCCGAGGACGTCGGTCCCGGCCGACGGCTCGGTCATGCCCATCGCGCCAATCCACTCGCCGGTCAGCACGGGCTTCAGGTAGCGGCGGCGCTGCGCGTCGGTCGCGTTGTAGAAGAAGTTGTTCACGAACAGCATCGCGTGCGCCAAATAGGCGAGGCAGAAGCCCGGGTCGGACTTCGACAGCTCATGGTGGACGATGACGGCCGCCGTGGTGTCCATGCCTGCGCCGCCCCACGATTCCGGGATCGTCACTCCCAGGAGGCCGAGGGCCCCGCAGCGGCGGAGGAGCGGGACGTTCAGCGTGCCGGCCTCGTCGTGCGCCGGCGCCTGGGGCTCCACCTCCGAGCGCACGAAGCTGCGCACGGTCTCGCGGAGCATCGCGTGCTCGGGGGTCGGGTCGAACAGGTCAAAGGCGCTGTGCTTGGAGGTCGTCATGGCCGCCGGATGTATCACCGGGCGCGACGCGCGAGCAACTCCGGAGTGCGTCGGCCATCGCGCACCGCGAGCCGATCGAGTATCCTCGCCCGCGGCGGAGGTGGGCATTGACGGGGGCATTTCGGAAGACCGATCGGCGTCGTGTCGTGGCGAGCCTGTGCATCGGCTTGGCTGCCGTCCTTTCGTGCGCCGAGCCCATGCAGGACGCCCCTGTGCTGTTGTTCGTCCCGATGGGCGACCTCGCGGCCTCGTCCGACGGGCACTCCACCCCGGAGACGTCGAGCGGCGAGACGTCGGTCGATGCACCCGACAGCCACGGCGTCGAAGCGGACGGTGCGCCAGCCCCGTGTGCTGCCGGCACCATCTGCCCCTGTGACAGCGACGCGCAGTGCGGCGGCGCGCTCGGGAGCTGCGTCGTCGCAGCCGGCTTTGCCTCGCCGATCTGCGCCGCACCGTGCGGTGCCTCGGGTCAAGCGTGTCCTGTTGGCACGACGTGCGCGCCGTTGGCTCCCGCGAGCGCCACGGCCGCCGCGTGCCTTCCGCCGCAGGACCTCCTCTGTCACACGTGCTCGGCGGATCTCGACTGCGGCCCTGGCGGACTCTGCGTGCCCGACGTGGGCGGCGCGGCCCGGTGCGGTCGCGCGTGCGTGGCCGTCACGGACTGTCCGAGCGGCTATCGCTGCCAGATTGCGACGGGCTCCCAGGGCACCAGCAATCAATGTCTCCCCGAGACGGGGCTCTGCCCGTGCTCCAGCGCGTTGCTCGGCGTGAGCCAGCCGTGCCTCGTCACCAATCCCATTGGCGAGTGTGCCGGGCGTCAGTCGTGCTCACCTTCCGGTTGGACGCCCTGCGACGCGCCCGCGGCCGTCACGGAGGCGTGCAACGGACTTGATGATGACTGCGATGGCCAGACGGACGACGGCTTCGCCGATACCGACGCTGACGGCGCCTCCGATTGCGTCGACAAGGACGACGACGCCGATGGAATACCGGACAGCGGGGACCTGTGTCCAACCATCTCGGACCCGGTCCAGCTCGATGCGGACGGCGACCTCCTGGGCGACGTCTGTGACCCTGACGACGACAACGACGGCTCGCTCGACACGGCGGACTGCGCGCCGCTGAATCCGACGGTGCACCCGGGTCAGGCGGACCTCTGTGATGGTCAGGACGAGGACTGCAGCGGTGTCATCGATGACCCCTTCTCCGACCATGACGCAGACGGCATCGCCGACTGCATCGATCCCGACGACGACCAGGACGGCATCGTCGACGGCAAGGACGTGTGCCCGACCGTGGCCAACCCCACGCAGACCAACACCGACGGCGACAGCCTGGGCGATGCCTGCGATCCCGACGACGACAACGACGGGGCGCCCGATAGCGTCGACTGCGCGCCGACGGACGCCGCTGTGCACCCGGGGGCGATCGAGAGCTGCAACGGCAAGGACGATGACTGCGGCCTGGGCGCCGACGAGGGGTGGCCCGACACCGACGGCGATGGAAGCGCCGACTGCGTGGACGCGGACGCCGATGGCGATGGCCTCCTCAACATCGTGGACCTGTGCCCGCTGGTGGCCGATCCCGGGCAGCTGGACTCCGACCTCGATGGGGCGCCCGACGCGTGTGACGGCGACGACGACGACGACGGCGTCGTCGATGCGCTGGACTGCGCGCCGCTCGATCCGTTGGCGCACCCGGGCGCGCTCGACGTGTGCAACGGCAAGGACGACGACTGTAACGGCTCGACCGATCCGGGTGCGCTCGACACCGATCTGGACGGCGTGCCCGACTGCGTCGACAGCGATGACGATGGCGATGGCATCGTCGATGCCGTCGATGTGTGTCCGCTGCTCGTCGATCCTGGCCAGGAGAACATCGACAAGGATCTCGCCGGCGACGCCTGCGACTCCGACGACGACAACGACCTGTGGGTCGACGCGCTCGACTGCGCGCCCGGCGATCCCAAGATTCGCCCTGGCGCGCCGGAGGCCTGCGACGGCAAGGACAACGACTGCGACGGAGACACTGACGAACTCGCGGCCGACACCGACGGCGATAACGCGGCGGACTGCCTCGATGACGACGACGACAACGATGGCGTTCTGGACGTCGCGCCGCAACTGGCGGACTCCGACAACTGCCCGCTCGTGAAGAACAGCGACCAGAGCGACTGGGACGGTGATGGCTTGGGCGATCCCTGCGATCCGGACGTCGACGGCGACGGCGTCGCCAACGGCAAGGACAGCTGCGCGCTCGTCAAGAACCCGGACCAGGCCGATCAGGACCAGGACGGCCTCGGCGATCCGTGCGACGCCGATCGCGACGGCGATGGGCTCAAGAACACGTGGGACAACTGCGTCGCGCTGGTGAACCCCGAACAGGTCGACCTCGACTTCGACGGCCTGGGCGACGTCTGTGACTCCGACGACGACGGCGACGGCGTCGACGACCTCGTGGACTGTCAGCCGCAGGACCCGCTCACGTTTCCGGGCGCGGCTGAGGCGTGCAACGGCGAGGACGACAACTGCAACCTGGTCGCGGACGAGGGCTTCGTCGATCACGATCTCGATGGGAAGGCCGACTGCTCCGATCTCGACGACGACGCCGATGGGGTGCTCGATGTGTCAGACAACTGTCCGCTCGTCGCCAACGCCGGGCAAGACAACGGGGACGGCGACCAGATGGGGGACGCGTGCGACGCCGACGATGATGGCGACGGCACCGATGACGGGCTCGACAACTGTCCGGTGCTCTCGAACGCCGGGCAGGCCGACCTGGACAACGACGGTCGCGGTGACGCGTGCGACGCCGACGACGACGGTGACGGCGTCGCGGACACGGGGGACAACTGCCCGTTGCTCAAGAATGGCGATCAGCTCAACACGGATGGAGACCCGATGGGCAACGCGTGCGACGCCGACGATGACGGCGACGCGGAGCCCGACCTGACCGACTGCAAGCCGCTCGACAAGGCGATCCATCACGGGGCAGCCGAGCTCTGCAACGGCGTGGACGACGACTGCAGCGGCAAGGCGGACGAGGGGAACAACGGCTGCGGTGGCGTCTGCCCGCTGACGGCCTCGCCGGGCGTCGCGTGCGACGGTCCGGATGCGGACAAGTGCGCCGACGACACCTGGCAGTGTACGAGCATCAATGCGGTCGCCTGTGCGACGGGTCAGAACAATGTCGAGGTCTGTAACGCCGCGGACGACGACTGCAACGGCGTCATCGACGAGGGCTGCCCGTGCACGGTAAAGCTGTACGCAAGCCACCGTTACTACTTCTGCGGCGAGTGGAAGACCTGGGCGCAGGCCCGTGACCTCTGCGTCGCCTACGGTGGCGCGCTCACTGCCCTCACGAGCGCCGAGGAGAACACGTGGGTGATGACGGTCTCGGGTGGCATCGACAAGGTCGGTCGCTGGTGGACCGGGGGCAATGACCTCGCGACGGAGGGGGCCTGGACGTGGGCCTCGGGCGAGGCGTTCGGGTTCAAGGCCTGGAACAAGGGCGAACCCAACGACACCGGAAAGGCCGAGGACTGCCTGGAGCTCTGGCGCTTCGACGCGCACACGTGGAATGACGAGGGGTGCGGGGCCCTCAAGCACTTCATCTGCGAGCTTCCGTGAGCCCCGCGACGGGTCGAGCCGTGCTATGCTGCATGACCATGACACGACTCGCTCCACCGGTCGCGGCGCTCGTCCTGTGTGCCGCGAGCGGCTGCATGAACGAGACGCCCGACGGGCATGACGGGCCCGAGCGCGCGCTGGGGCTCATTCAGGGGCCGCTCGCCGCCTACTGCACCGCGAACGTCATCGGCAAGGGCAACAAGGACGTCGAGACGGACTACCTGGCGCATGTCGTCCAGTGCGAGAACGGCGGAGCGCCGTACGAGTCCCTGCGCGCCCAGGCCGTCACCGCGCGGAGCTACCTCTACTATAAGCTCAACACTGCCGGGAAGATCGCTGACGGGCAGTCCGATCAGGTCTATTCGTGCGGAGCCACCCCCTCCAAGGCGCACTATGACGCCGTCAGCTCCACGGCAGGGCAGGTGCTGCGCTACAAGGGCACGCAGGTCGCGGCGTTCTTCGTCGCGGGTGCCAAGCCGTCGGCCTCGAGCTGTGTCGCCAAGGGCGGTGACTCGGACGCCACCAACACCGAGAAGTACGTCACCTACAACTGGAACAAGTCGGGGAGCGGCATCGAGCAGACCATCCTCGGGTGGGTCAACGCGGGGAACCACGCCAATCGCGGCTGCATGTCGCAGTGGGGCTCGCGGTGTCTGGCCAACGCCGGATGGGGATACAAGGACATCATCAAGTTCTACTACGGCATGGACATCGAGTTCGTGCACGCCGAGGGCTCGTGTACCTCGAGCTGCGAGTGCACCGCCGGCAAGGTCGAGACGCAGGCGTGCGGCAAGTGCGGACAGAAGAAGCGCACCTGCGGCGGCGACTGCAAGTGGAACGCCTGGTCGGGCTGCGACAGCCAGGGGCCCTGTACGCCAGGTGACGCACAGACCGAGGCCTGCGGCTCGAAGTGCGGACACCATCAGCGTAAGTGCACCTCGCAGTGCGAGTGGGGTAGCTGGGGCGCGTGTCAGGGCGAGGGCCCGTGCGCTCCGGGTCAGGTCGACTCGCAGGGCTGTGGCAAGTGCGGTCATCACGAGCGGTCCTGCTCGGGCAAGTGCCTCTGGCTCGAGTTTGGCGCCTGTCAGGGCGAGGGCCCGTGCGCGGCGGGTCAGACCGACGTCGCGCCATGCGGCGAGTGTGGCTACAAGGAGCGCGCGTGTAGCCCGCAGTGCGTCTGGGGTCTGTACGACAAGTGCGTCTGGCTCGATCCGGATGGCGGCACCAAGGCGTGCTCGACGACCTTGGAGGGCCAGTGCGGGCCGGGCTTCCTCAAGTGTCTGGCGGGCACGGTCGGCTGCGTCGGCTCGCAGAAGGCAACGGACGAAGTCTGTGACGGCGTCGACAACGACTGCGACGGCGAGATCGACGGCACCGTCGGCAAGAGCGCCGTACCGAGCTCGATGGGCACCTCGCCGCCGCCGTACGCCGCGCTCGTCGAGGCCGTCGCGCCGCTCGAGCCCATGCCCGCGGGGACGGACACGAGCGTCGTGCTGCGTTTTCGCAACGTCGGCCAGAAGCCGTGGCCCAAGGGGCTCGTCGTCGTGCGCGCGGAGGGCTGGAAGGTGGGCGAACCCTCCAAGCTGCGGCACCCCGATTGGCCAGGACTCGACACCGCGGGGATTGTCCAGGCCGACATCGCGCCGGGTGACACCGCGGTGCTCACCGTCGTGCTGCGCGCGCCGGACGTACCCGGCGTGGTCAACGAGACGTTCCGCCTCGTGTCGACCTCGGATCCGAGCGCGTTCGTCTGCCCCATCCCCACGGCGCCCGGGTCCCTCACCGTGACCGAGGCGCCGCCTCCGCCACCTCCGTCGCCCGAGGGTGAGGATGCCGGTCCGTCGCGCGAGCCCCGGCATGTGCCGGACCTGGACGCGCTCGATCGGCAGCCCCCGGATGGAGTGTCCGTGACGCACGAGAGCGACGCGAGCGCCATGAGCGAGACCGGCAGTCTCGTCACGGGCAGTCGCTCGAGCGGCTGCGGCGGTCCGGTCGGCTCCCCGCGCGCGGCCTGGATCGTGCTCGTCGGCGCCCTGATCGCGATCTGGCGGCGTCGCGGCCCGGCATGACGCCCAAGCGACGGCGGCTCGCCGTACTCGTCGGCCTCGTCCTGGTCTTCTCTCTGCTCTTGGTCCGTCTGCTCCGCAACGACTGGCCGGGCGCGCTCTTCAGCCGTCGCACCTTGCCGCCACCGCCCGAGGCGCTCGCTCAGGGGGTCCGCCTCGTCACTGTGGGGACGGGCTTCCGCATGCCGCTGTTCTTGGCCGAGCTTCCTGACAGCTCGGGCCGACTGCTCGTCGTCGAGAAGCCCGGCACAGTGCGCTTCCTGCGTGACGGCCTACCCGTCGATCCGCCCTTTCTCGACTTGACGGAGAAGGTCTCGGGCAGCTCCGAACAAGGGCTGCTGGGCTTCGCGTTTCACCCGAAGTTCTCCGAGCGCAGGCTGGTCGTGGCGCACTTCACCGACCCGAGCGGCGACAGTCGGGTCATGGCGTTTCCGGTCGAGGGCGATCGCGCCGACCTGACCCGAGCCCGTCTTTTGCTGACGCAGAAGCAGCCCTTCAAGAATCACAATGGCGGGCACGTCGCGTTCGGGCCCGACGGAAAACTGTACATCGGATTTGGCGACGGCGGTGGCGCAGGCGATCCCCACGGCAATGGGCAGAACCCCGAGACGTTGCTCGGCAAGCTCGTGCGGCTGGATCTCGACGGGCCGGAGAGCTTCGAAGGCCGGCCGACGCCCGAGGTCATCGCCTCTGGTCTACGGAACCCGTGGCGCTACGCCTTCGATCGGGTCACAGGAGACCTTTACATCGGCGACGTCGGCCAAGATCGGTACGAAGAGATCGATGTGCTGCGTCGCGAGGACCTCCGCCCGCACGCGACGAACTTCGGCTGGAACGTCATGGAGGGCGAGCGGTGCTTCACCGGCGCGTGCGACAAGGAGCGTTTTGCGCTTCCAGTGGTCACCTATGAGCACCCCGACGGCTGCTCGGTCACCGGTGGCGTCGTTTATCGCGGCGCCGCGCTGCCAGAGCTTCAAGGCCACTACTTCTACTCCGACTTCTGCGGCGGCTGGATTCGCAGCTTCCGCTGGACCGACACTGAGGGCGTGACCGAGCACGTCGACTGGCGCTCGACCCTCGACCCCGACAAGCAGGTCGTGCAGGTCGCGTCCTTCGCCGAGGACGCCCTGGGCGAGGTCTACGTGCTCTCGCTCGATGGCGTGATTCGCAAACTTACACGTTGACGGGAGCTACTTGGGCGCCGTCTGCAAGATGTAGTCGCAGGTGCCAAACCACAGGCAGCCGTTCTCGGCGTCGGTAACCGGCAGCTCCGTGCCACCGGTGACCATGAAGCGCGTCATGAGGTTGACGCCGTAGTAGTCGATGCCACGGCACTTGGCCGGCTCGTTCGGCACGGGCTTACAGGGTGGCCGAATGCCATGGCTCCCGTGCACCTCGGTGTAGGCGATTCGCATGCCGGACTTGCCACCCTTCAGCGAGTCGACGGTCGCGCGCAGCGGCGTGCCCGGGTGCGGCGCGCCGGTGCCGTCCTGGCCTTGAGAGACCCAGTCGATGTCGAACAAGATGGCGTCCGCTCGGTGGTCGGCGTTCTTGTAGGTGTCGAAGGCGGGATCGAAGGCGTGGGGCCCCGAACCGTCCTTGCGGTAGCGACCGAGCCGCCACAGGCCCTCTGCGACCTTGTTCTCGATGAGCCGGAGCGACTGATCCGGCGCAAGGATGCCCGCCGCTCGCGCGAGCGCGATGCCGGTCGCGATCGGCACGTTCGTGTCGCCAATGGTCGGCAGATCCAAGATGTTGCAGCCGGGCTCAGCACCCTTGTCGTAGTCGAAGGTCAGCGGCTCTTGGAAGTAGTGGCGAGCCCAGTTCACCGGATCGGCCGGTTCGACGATGGTCTGCGCGATGACGGCCAACTGCCGAAACGCCGGCGTCTGACGCGGACGACCAAGCCCCTTGGTCATCGCCACGAGGGGCTGACCCTTAGACCATGTACAGCCCGCCCAGGTCACGTCCTGGTCGAACTGCCGGATTCGCGCCTTCTCCTTGCCGTCTGCGCTCACAATCACGATCTCTAGCGGATCACCCACCGTCAGCGTGTCCTTGAGTCGATGCGGCTCGAAGAGCGGCAGATCGGGTCGCAGCTTGAACTGCGCACGGAGCTCTGTCGGAGACTTCGCGTCGGCCGGCACGCTCAAACGGAAGCCGTGATCCTTCTGCACCATGCCCTTGCCGCTCTCGCCGGTGCGCAGGTTGGTCGCGATGACCAGGTCGCCCTGGACCAGACCGGGAACCGTCGCGAGCGTGGGCTGCTCGACCTTGACGAAGTGCGGGATCATAAACTGGATCTCGGTCTTGGCGCCCTTCTCGATGGGGTTGCCGTGAATGATCGGGCCCCAGCTCCCCATGATGACCATCTCGGGCACGCCGGCCTGCGTCGAGCGCATGGCCACGTCGATGAGTCCGCCGCCACCGCTCTGCGGCACGGCCGCCGCAAGCTTCGGCTCGATACCCGCGAAGACGCCGGTGACCATCCCGCCGAGCGAGATGCCCCACGCGGTGTAGACGCCCGCCTCGGTCCCGATGTCCGGGACCCCGTTTTGGTCCCAGTCTCCGAGAGCCTCGAGCTGGCCGTCGCCATTGAGATCCTCGATCCCGCGCGCCTTGCCATCGAAGCTGCGCAGGATGCGGACGAACTGGAGCCAATCGACGACCGTCTGCCGGATCGTATCGCGCGAGTGGAACGGGTCGGGGCTCCAGAAGTCGCCGCCGCTATCACCGACGCCGTCATTGTCGAGGTCACGCACCCGATTTCCGGTGAGCGCCGGCAAGAACGGCCCGAACCCGAGCTGGTCGAGGATGGGCTGAATCGTCTCGGCCGTGAGCAGGCCTGACTTCTGAAGCGGGAGGCCTTGCCCATACGGGTCGATGGCGCACGTCGCGAGCCCCTGCTTGGCGTGAAAACCGCCGTAGGCCAGCGCTGAGAGCTTGGGCGCGCCGGTGCCCGTGGTGTGCAGCACAACGGGGTACGGCTGAGCCACCCCAGGACGGGCCTTGGGGATGACGCAGACGAAGGTGACGTCGGCCTTGGCGTAGGTGGCCTTTCCCGTCACCGGATCGAGGTCCCACGCGTCGTCGTCGTTCTGCGGGTTGTCCGCCGTGGCGAGCCCATCCTTGTCGACGAGGAAGTCGGGCGCCTTGAACGAGCCGAAGACGACGTGGCTCACAAACGAGAAGCTCTCGAGCAGCGACGAGACCGTCTCGGGACCGAGGCCCATGGCCGGGCCCATGAACGAAGCAAACGGCGTGATGTCATCGCCGTAAAGGACATGCAGCGGCTTGCCCGGTTCGGCCTTCGTCCGCACGGGAGCGAGCGTCAGCGACTCCGCGAACTCGCCGTCCAGGCGCGATAGCGAGCCATGTCCATAGAGGCCGGCGCGGACGGTGCGGAGGTCGAGCGTCACGCTCTGAGTCGTAAACGTCCACGCAAAAGCAACGTCGTCAATCGTCAGGCCATAGGCCTTGAGCGCCGCGGGGAGCTCGGTCAGGTCCTCCGTCTGACTTGCGAGGGTCGTGTAGTCGAACGGCGAGCGGACCGACTGGCCATTCTCACCCTTGAGTCGACTCGTGAGCACGACGGCGTACCGCGTCTGCTCGCGTAGCGGCTGAATCGGTCGCAGAAGCAGCGTGTTGGTCTCCCGCTCGTACCACGTGAGCAGGTGGTCCCACATGTTGCCGCCCTTGGGATAGACGTTCGGCTGATCCAGCACGTCGTCGCCGTCGGTGTCCTCGCCCGGATCGAGACGCCCGTTCTTGTTGAGGTCTTCGTCGACCGTCTCGTACAAGATATTCGACTGACCATCGCGCGGATCGTGGTCGTAGTAAAAGTGCACGTCCGGGAGCGCCCCGGGAAAGTAGCCGTGGCCGAAGTCGAGCCGCTGCGCCTGCCGAAAGGACTTGCTGCCGGGCGTGATGTCGATCACGTAGACGGCGTCATCGGCGAAGTCGTCGTTCTCGCGCTGTCTTCGGACAATGTCACTGAGCTCGATCGGGGCCTCGAACTTGACCACGATGGGCGCCCAGGTCCCGAAGCCGTCGAGCCGCGCAGCACGGCGTCGCAGGCGGGCCTCGACCTCCGTCTTGGCCTCTTGGCTGAGATTCACCCGCAGCCCGGTGGGTGAGGTGGAGTCCACGTGCATCGCGTAGTCGTTGGGCAGCGGGATCTCGGGGATGGGCTTGGCGTCCACGTTCCACACGATCTTTGGGCCCGTGCCCTCCGGCGTCTGACGCAGACCCTCGGGGCGCTCGCCCGCGCAGGCGACGAGGCCCGCGAGCGCAGTGAAAAAGACGGCGGGAAGGACGGTCGTTCGCATGGGCGCACTGTGACACGCGCGACCGCGCCGGGCAACGAAGTTCGGGCCGCGGCGCACGTTGTGGTAGGGTTCCGGCCGTGAAGCATTGGAACCTCGTTCTTCTTGTCGGCGCGGTACTGAGCGCCTGTGGCACCTCGGACCTCGGGACGGCCGGCGGCTCGGACGCCACGACCGAGACGCAGACCGGTGATACGAAGCCGACCCTCGATCAGTGGGTGCCTCCCGACCTGCCGAAGCCGGACTTCGGGAGCGAGGACGTCCCGACCTGCAAGAGCGACAAGGACTGCGATGACGGGAAGTTCTGCAACGGCGTCGAGTCCTGCGCTCCCGAAGCGCCGACCGCAGGTCACGACGGCTGCCTTCCGGGTGAGGCGCCCAAGGGCACCGATCCCGATCCCACCGACTGCGAGATCCTCTCAGCGTGTGACGAGACCACGAAGTCGTTCCCCAGCCTGGTGCTCAAGGCCGGCGACGCGTGCGACGACGGCATCGCGTGCACCGAGGGCGATGTCTGCGCCGCGGACAAGTCGTGCAAGGGCACGCCCGATGACACGCGGTGCAATGACGGCAAGTTCTGCAATGGCCTCGAGTCCTGCTCCGCGGTCGTAGGCTGTCTGGCCGGCACGGCGCCCAAGGGGGTGGATCAGAACGAGGCCGACTGCCTCGTGCCCGGCCCGTGCGACGAACAGACCGACACGTTTACGCTCATCCCTGGGACGGTCGGTAAGGCGTGCAACGATGCAATCGATTGCACCTTCCAGGACGCGTGCACCGGCGCGGGGACCTGCGAAGGGAAGCCCTCGGATGTGTTCTGCACCAACAAGATCTTCTGCGATGGTCAGGAGGTCTGCGACCTGAAAGCGGGCTGCAAGGCGGGCGCTCTGCCGGCACCACCCGCCGACGACAACGCCACCGACTGTCTCGTGCCTGGGCCGTGCGAAGAGGCGACCCAGAGCTTCCCGAAGGTCGCCGCCGTGGTCGGCGTGGCGTGCAACGACGGCCAGAAGTGCACGACGTCGGACAAGTGCGACGCCGCCGGCCAGTGTGTTGGGACGCCAAACGACAAGTCGTGCGACGACAAGCTCTTCTGCAATGGCGTCGAGGTCTGTGATCCGGCGCTCGGCTGTGTCGCAGGGAAGGCGCCGACGGCGCCCGCGGATGCCAACCTCGACGACTGCAAGGCCCCGGGTGCGTGCGACGAGAAGACGAAGAGCTTCCCCGAGCTGCCGGTGCCCACGGACACGGCGTGCAAGGACGCGCACACCTGCACGGAGACCGACGTGTGCGACGCCAACGGCCAGTGCGTCGGCACGCCCAACGACGCGTTGTGCCAGGACCTGAGCTACTGCAACGGTGCCGAAGTCTGTGACGCCACGGCCGGGTGCGTCTCCGGTTCCGCCCCGGTCGCGCCAAGCGACGCGACGCCCAACGACTGCATGACGCCCGGTCCCTGCGTGGAGGGGTCCAAGAGCTTCCCCGAGGTCCCGAGAGCGGAGCTGGCGACGTGCGAGGACGGCAATCCGTGCACTGAGCTGGATGCGTGCGACGCGCTCGGCGCGTGCAAGCCGGGGGCGGAGAAGAACTGCGACGATCTCGACGCCACGACGCTCGACTCCTGTAACCCGAGCACCGGACAGTGCGTCTACGTCCCCAACGGCTGAGTCATCATCGCGCGAAACGTGCGGAAGTGGACGTGCGCGTCGTGCGGACCGGGGCTCGCCTCAGGGTGATACTGAACGGCGTAAGCACGTAGCTCGGCGTGGGCCAGGCCCTCGACGGTGCCGTCATTGAGGTTGCGGTGCGTGATGACCGCGCCCGTGGGCAGTGCGCCGTCATCGACCGCGAAGCCGTGGTTCTGGGAGGTGATCTCCACCTTCCCCGTCCGGAGGTCCTGGACGGGCTGATTGCCGCCACGGTGGCCGAACTTGAGCTTGTAGGTGCGACCGCCGAGCGCCAGCGCCAGGATCTGGTGGCCGAGGC
>SXOX01000005.1 GCA_005776585.1 Pseudomonadota bacterium
ATGTCAAGAACATCGAAGCGGGTCATGTATGTAGGTTTTTGGCGCATGTCGCGGGTAGCCAGGGGCGTAACTCCGCGAAATGACTCAATCACAAATTTCGCTGTATTGTGGCCATGTTCAATGTGCTGTCGAAGTCGGGTCTGACAAAGGTGAATGACTTTCCTCAGGTATGGGAGCCGACCATCGGGGGCAAAGGCCCCCAGTATCACGTGGTCTTTCAACGCGTCGACTGCGAGGACGACTGCCCGCACGAGCTCTGGTTCCAGCTGCTCGATCTGTCCTCGGGGTCTGCGAAACTGTTCACCAAGCCCGCTCCATTGCTGCAACCGGATCCACTGCCCGGGACCCAATGGGATTTTCGGCAAGCCAGCCTGTCTGGCGACGGGCAAGTGCTTGTGTGCCAGGGTCGCTGGTTCAAGTCTGCGGACAACTACGGGCCTTGGCGATTGTGGATTCAGTGGCTTGGGGATCCCGCGACGACCAAGTACGCTCCAAAGACCATCCCGCACGAGATTCCGGTTTCGACGTCGTGTGGGGACTGCGAGATGACGGACCCATCCCTCTCTCCGGGCCGTGACTACGTGATCTTCAGCGGCGACGCTGGTCTGTGGCCCGGTGGAGGGGGCGCCAACGTTCATGCCCAGATCGGCGTCGTCAGGGTCCCGATCAATGAGCCGCAATTCGGTCTGAGCCCTGAGACGCTCCTGCAGCTGACCAACGACTATGGGCGATACTACGGGGCGCCGGCGTGGCAAACCGCACCGGGGTTTGGTCTCGTCGAAGACTGGGTTCTTTGCGAGCGCGGGGGGGTGAACGGTGCCTCACCTGGCCCGGACAACCCGACCTCCATCTGGCGCACGCGCATCAAGCTCTTGAAGAAGTAGTGTGATGGCACGATCGTGACCTCCACACAACGCCGTTCACCAAGGAGCGCTTGGACCGGAGCCTCCGTGCTGGGGATTCTCCTGCTCCTGCAGACCAGGTGCAGCGCGGAGCCCGTGCCCACGCCAATCGCCAGCCCCTGCGCGCCCGACGCTCGACCCATCGTGGAGCTTTCAACGGTGACGACCGCCTCCCTCGAGGTCTGTCCATGGGGCGGGACTGCGCGGCGCTCAGGTCACGACAAAGACCACGACGGAGGCCTTTCAGAGATCGAGGTCGAGGCGCAGTCATTCGACTGCAACCCGCCACCAACCGCGGTTCCCGAAGGTGACGTTCCGTTTGGTGCCGGAACCTTGACGCTATCGGCGGCTCTCGACCGCGTCACGGGAGAACTCGCCCTCAGCGGTGTGTGCCAGAGCCTGGATCCGAGGGAGAGCGATACGATCTGCCTGTGGACCATCGGTGAAAAGGTCGAGTCCGCCAGACTGACGTTGCCCCAGGGCTCCGACCCCGGCGATACACACATTGTCGTGTCGCCATCGCCTCACGAATACCATGTCGCGTGGTTGGACCACCGTATCGCCCTCGCACCAACGCTGCGGGTCACGCGCATTCAGCCGGGCACGGGGACGATCCTGGGAACTCCCATCGGGATGGCTTCCCTATTCAAGCCAGAATACGTCGTGCCCTGCTACAGCTTCGAGATCTACCACGACTGGCGCGTGGGCGAGACGTTCGTGCTCGCGTCGTGCCACTCCTGGGAAATGGCGTCGACGTGGCGCCTGGCGATTCTTGGGAAGGATGGTCTGCAGCGGGGGCCTGTGATCGAGTGGCAGGATAGCGCGGCTCCAGAAGGAAGCGTGACGGGACTTGGATGGGACGACACCGCGAAGGGGTACTTCTACGGCCGGGGCGACATCGCGGGTGGCTCATCGGTCGTGCATCTATCGGCGGACCTCCGCTCTCGTGTGGCGCGCCCCTTCTTTCCCCGTGGGGTCGAGGCCCAGCACCTGGTCACCTACGTGGTTGGTCGAGCAGGTGCTGTGGTCGTCGGTACGGAGAAGGCGTGGGATTCCTTCGAGCCCTTCGGACTCTTCGCCTACACCTATCTCGAGGCAGCGGAGGGATATGCGCGGCGTCTGCCGCTTGCAGACTGGTCTGGAGCGGAGCCGGGGACACTTTACGGATGGGGCGGCGTGTACGACAGCTCAACCCAGGAGCTGCGCGTGGTCTGGAACGAAGCGATGATGACCGAAGATTGGGTTCACCGGGTCCGTTCCAGGGGGATACGTTTCGCTGATCGATCGGACGTGTCCGACGGGCCATATGAGCTGATTCCGTGGCACGACGCGAAGCCCCGCTGGGGCGCGTTGATTCGCACGGGCCTTCCCGGAGTCGATTTCTATGCGCTGGGGACCGTCGCCGGGGGCCTTGGTCGTTTCCTTCGCTGGCCGACGCGTGAGTCGCATGCGCAAAGGTAGGTCCTGGATCGGTCCGAGCGCCGCGGCGCTGGCGCTCTGCGCTCTCAGCGCGTGTGGCACTGGGGCTGCCTTGCCGACCGCTGGCGCAGACGTGTGCTCCTGCCTGTTCGTCGAGGAGTGCTCGGACGGAGCCGTCGATCTTGGCGACAGTGCGGGCTCCGCCGCGCCCGACGTCGACGCCGGTCCGGCAGGCTTCGTACGCATCGAGCCCGGAACCTTCGTGATGGGCTCGCCGCCCGACGAACCTGGGCGCCACAGCCTGGAGCGGCAGCGGACGGTCACGATTAGCCGCGCGTTCTGGCTCGGAAGTCGCGAGGTCACGATCGCGGAGTGGGAGGAGGTCATGGGTCCGCGGCCCGCGGCCTTCGCGGCGCCGCCGGGGGAGCCGGTCATGTTTCTCTCCTGGAGTGACGCCACCGCACTGGCGAACGCCCGGTCTCGCCGAGAGGGCCTCGAGGAGTGCTTTGTGGATCACCGCTTCACCAGCGTCGCGTGCCTCGGCTACCGCTTGCCGACGGAGGCCGAGTGGGAGTACGCCGCGCGCGCCGGAAGCACGGCGGCGACCCTCGAGCCCCAGTGGGCCTACGCTTGGTATCGCCCGAATGCCACCTTGATCCTCCATCCAGGAGGGAAGAAGTCCCCGAACGCGTGGGGACTCTACGACATGCTGGGCAATGTGCGCGAGCCGTGTATCGACGACAACCTCCCCTACCAAACGAAGACGCCCCACATCGACCCGGTCGTCGTTGGTGACAAGCTGAGCAAGATTTCCCGCGGGGGCGACATCACGACGGAGGGCCTGAGCCTGCGGTTCGCACTGCGTGAGCATGCGAGCTTCGACTCGACGTGGTGGACGCTGGGCGTGCGGCTCGCGCGCACGATTCCACCGGGCGAGTGAGTGTCGTGGGTCAGCGTGCAGCGTGGGAGAAGCGCGACGGTGCAATCGATTGCACCCCCGACGCTCGCAGCGATGCTTCGTCCGCGGCGGACACCAAAGGTCTTTTCGGGATTGCTGCGTAAGCACCCAGCAGACCGCACCATCGGCGGCTCTACGGTCCCTCAGTCGCGCCCTTCGCGGCATTCGCGGCGCGCCAGGCGCCTGGCAGCAGCTCGTCGAGCCGGTCATTGGGCCATCCGCCGACGATGCGTTCGGTGGCGTCCCTGAGATAGGCAAGCGGTTCGACGCCGGCGAGCGCACAACCGGCGCGCACGGTGAGGATCACGGCCGTGTTCTCGGCGCCATCATCGTTTCCGGCGAAGGTAACCGTCCGGGAATCGCCCCATCCGACGATTCTTGCACTACGGCGGCTGTGGTGCTTCGGTCGCCGTCGCGTGGTTCGGTGGCTTCCATCGATGCGGGAGCGGGTCGTTCTTGGCCTTGGCGGGATGATCGTCGAGCCGCAGCAGGACGTCGGCGAGGTACGCGAGCGGACTCACACCGTGGGCTTCGCAGGTCGCGACGAGCGAGTAGAGCACGGCGGTGTTCTGACCTGCGTCATCGTGACCGACGAAAAGGAAGTTCTTGCGGCCCAAAGCCGCCGATCGCAGCGCGCGCTCGGACGAGTTGTTGTGGATAGGGATGCGCGCATCGGTCAGGAAGTGGTTGAGCTCGGCCCACTGGTTCTGGGCGTACCCGATGGCCTTGCCCATCGCGCCCTGTGGCAGGTGCTTGGGCTGCTCGGCGTCGAGCCAGGCCTTGATCACGTCGAGCGTCGCGGACGATCGCGTCTGGCGCAGCGTGAGATGCGCCTCCGATCCCACGATCCGGCGGTCAGCCGCCTCTCGCTCGACGCGAAAGAGCTCGAGGATGTGATCGAGCACCTGATTGGCCTCGGGAGCCGTCGTTCGAGCGTCGAAGAACTTCCGTCGCACGTGGCTCCAGCAGCCGGCCCGCGTGCGCGAGTCCGGCACACACACGGCGTTGTAGCCCGTGTACCCGTCGACGACGAGCGTGCCGTTCGTGGCGCCGAGCACCTGTCTGGGCGTCTCGCCGCTGCGACTCGGGCTGAAGCGAAACCCGATGAGGTCGCCGGCCAGGAACGTCCACAGATAGCCCTTGCGCGTCTTCTTCTGCGCTTGCACGCGCAGCGGGGTCTCGTCCGCCTGGACGAGGTCCGCGGCAGCGATGAGTGCCATCAGCCGGTTGTAGAGCGGCACGAGCTTCTCAGCCGCGCCATGAAAGAGGTCCGTCATCGTGCTGCGTGCGACAGGCACGCCGATGCGCTTGTAGTGCTTCTCGAGGCGATGCAACGGAAGCGCGTCGCCGCACTTCATCGTCACGAGGTGCGCGATGAAGCTCGCGCCGTACTGGCACTTGTCGAGGGGGCGCCGCGGGCCTTCGGCCGTCACGACGTGCGCGCCACAGGGGCAGGCAAGCGTCTCTTGCACGTGCACGTGGCACTCGAAGTGCTCTGGCACGTACTCGTAAATGATGGTCTCGCGGCCGGGTCCCGCCGTGCGCTTCGCGGGCTACGCCACGTGTTCTTCCTGGCCCGGGTTGTGCACGTCATGAGTCGCGGGTGGGCGTTGTTTTTTGCGATCCCATTGGGCTGCGCGTTGACCAAGTGTGATGGACACCCAGGCGAGAAGAGGATTCTGAGCGCGATGCATCGGTGCAGCACGGGTGCAGGCAGTATCGAGATCACCTTCGTCGAGCTTACGGAAGGCCCGTCGTATTTTTATGCGAACGGGGTAGCCATTGCGTCAGACCGTCCGTATGTGAGTCTGCGCGCCGGCGAGGCAGAGTATGCCTTGCTTGACTCGGTGAGAATCGGCACCACGGACGAGTTCATGCGGGACTCGGTGTATGGGCGCGATTCCTGGGGCCACGTCGACTGCCTGCGTCCGTGGCGCGTTCGCTGGGATGCGGGCGACTGCGGCGGCAAGTGTCCCCCCACGCTTTCCGGTTGCTTCGAGGAGGTGACCGCACCGATGTCGGAGACGACGCGTCGGATGCTGAACGGCCTGTCTGAGTGGGCCGCAATGCATGGCCTCCGATGCGCATCGGGTGGCGGGTAGGCTGAGCCCACCACGCCGTCCGGGCAGCAGGCCCTCAGCCTCGAGCCCCCGCCGTGCCCGCCCCCGCGTGGTCGCTCAAACGCGTGTGGTCGGACGGCACAAGAACCGTGAGCTACGACCCCCTGACGTTTCTCGAGCGCGTGGTCGCCCTCATTCCGCCGCCGCGCGCCAATCTCGTCCGATATGCAGGCGTCTGGGCCGCGCACAGCGCCCTGCGACGGCACGTGCTGCCGGCGCAGCCTCCCCCTCCGCCGGTCGCACGGTTCGGTGCCGCGGTTGAGGATCGCTCCGCGTCCCGCCGCTTGCGGCTCTCATGGGCCAATTTGCTGAAGCGCGTCTTCGGAATCGATGGACTGGCCTGCTCCCGCTGCTCCGGGCGACTGCGCCTCATTGGCGTGGTCTATGCGAACCGGCAGGAGCCGGTTCGACCTCCCCCGGCGGGGGAGCGGCCAGGATGGCCGAGGGGTGCTGCCGAAGCCAGCCCACCGCCGTCGAGGGCATCTTCGCGGCAATGAGCTTGCCCGTGGTCGAGCCGCCGCGCGCCCGCGCTCGGGCCCCGCCGTTGCGCGACCCGTACGACGACACCGACGACCCCCGACAGGCCTGGAACGACGACGCCGCGTAGGACGCTCCGCACGGCGTGTGCGCCGCGGTGCGCC